>PAZT01000012.1 GCA_002716165.1 Deltaproteobacteria bacterium
CTTTTGTAAAGACAATTGTTCTAAGATGAAATTTTTATATGTAAATAATAATTTCACTCTTAATACTATATTTAGAATAGTGCTGAGATTAGAGTAAATCCAAATATCCCATTCTAAAATTTAGTTTGCACTTTAAAGAATTACATTTTAAATTTATTCATACAAAAATTAAGATACATCAAATATGAATCATATATGGGAATGAATTGGACAATAATATTTATTGTTATAATAATATCATTTGTGCTAATTCCAGCAATAGTATTTCGTATAAATTTAAAGCGAATACAAAAAGAAAAGACTGAACAAAATTAAATTCCAATACTCTAAGGGTTTATTTGTAAACCCCGACCATCAACTTTAGATATTAAATAAAAGTCTTACCAACTAATCCACATTAAATTTCCGCATAAATTAAGTAAAGTCTGGTAATATTAAGTTGTTATAAGTCCATGACTAAATCATTTTTTTAAAAAGTCTGTGCAACAAAGACTGACTTTGAGGAAAACTGAAATCAGCTATTATATTCTTAATTTTTTAAAACTATTAGCAGTAATCTTACTTTCATTGAAGATTACAACAACTTTTCTTTTTTCTAAAGAAAATTTACAATCTACCAAAGAAATTTCGATTGTAAATAACAATATTAAATTTAAAAAAGTAATTCCAATTTCCCAATTATTTTTTTCTTCCAATGAAATTTTCTATGTTTTTGTATCTGCTCAAGGACTAAATTTACGTTCCGGCCCTGGGTTGAACTACTCAGTTTTAAGACTTCTTCCAAGAGGGACACATTTGTTGTCTTTGTCTTCAAATAACTCTGAATGGTTGAGAGTTTATGACCCACAAAATTTTGAAGGATGGGTATACCGAAAACATGTTATTTTTTATAATCCAAAATCTTTAGGCAAACTTAATAAAAATAATAGTTCTAAGCAATTCAGATCTATATTGGAAGTAGGGATTCTGAATTATGTCAAAGAAATTTATGAGCTCAAAAAACTTAATATTAGTGACAAATTATCAATCATTGTTGAGGATATGGGGAATCGTGAAATTGTGACCTTAATTAACCCTGAAAAAATATTAAAATCAGCCAGCACTATTAAGGTACCAATACTTCATGCCTACATGCTTAAGCGTTCTGAAAGAAAACTAATTGAAAATTCAAATCATAAAGATCTGATTGAAAAAATGATCAGATTCAGCAGCAATTCAAGTACAAATAATGTTATTGAACTTTTAGGAGGACTAGACAATACTCAAAAAATTCTTAAACAAACCAAAAGTTACAAACACATTAAGCTTGTTGAGTATATACCTGAAAATGGCCGTGCTTACCGAAATGCTATTTCCGTTTCAGATTTAAACTATATTTTTAGTGAATTGTGGTTTCAAAGGATAATTGGGAATAAATACAGTGAAAAACAGAACAGATTAGTATCAATTGAAATGCTTAATTTATTAAATTTACCAGGCCATACATGGTTGAAAGATAGAATTAAAGCAGGTACATGCTATTCCGAAAATAAAACAGTAAAATTATGGGACAAAACTGGATTTGTAAAAGGTTCAAACGGGAATGCAGGCATTGTTGAAATTAGCACTCCATTTGGCAGGAAAGCATATTCAATAGTGTTATTTATAGAGAGAAAAGATTTTCATTCAATCACAGGAAATGCTAAAAGATGGTTTGAAAATTCAAGTATGCATATGAGGAGGATTTCAGAAATGACTTTTGCCTATTTTTCTAATCGATATAAGAGCTACAATAAATGTGGACTCCATTTACTGATACAGCATACCAAAAATGCTTTTTAAAAAAATCTATAAATCATTAATCTTTATAGTTTACATTCTTAAATATATGCAAAACTTATTTATAATACAAATTACTTATGACATTTGAACAGCGCATAAAATGGTTTTCTGAACGTGAAATGATAATGATGTTTCTCTGGAAAAATCATTTTCAAGATCCACAGATATTTAAACAGCAAAATATAATTAAATCTTCTGGATTGTTGGATAGTACAGTCATGAAAGTGCTAGAAGAATATCTCCCCAAACTTGAAGATGAACTGCCGAAAGGAATGTATTTTCCTATCCCCATTTCAAGATCAATTAAACAAGGGGAACAGTTTTCGAAGGAGCTTGCCCTAAAATTTCACTATGATTTTATCAATGTTGATCAAAAACAACAATGGAGTTTAATGAACAAAAGAATAACAGGAAAGGTCTTGTCTCTTTTCAAATCAAATATTTATTTTGAAGAAACAACTGGCCTGTATTTTGTTGAATACTGGAATGAAACCTATTGGGATAAATGCTATCTAGATTGCGCTATTACTCCTATGCTAGCATTAGCAATTTATCGCGATTCAAAAGGATTTAGATTGCAATTAAACAATAACAAATCAGATATGATTTATCAAAAAAGTTTTCGAATGGATAATAAAGAAAGATTTTTTGTGCAATCTGAAAATTTTGGTGAAGTCTTACTTGCAGATGCACCTCGATTTTGGGTCCTAGATCATCTTGATGATACCGGAAAACACATTGTTCTTAAAGAAAATCAATTCACAATAACATTTTCTTAATACATTCAATTACAAAAAAAATTGCCCTTAATTTGTTACCTAAACCAAGAGTAAGTAAATAAATTAGAAACCAAAAACATTGAAAGTTTGCAAATAATAGTATAAACTTAAATCATAAAATAATTGTAAATATTATTTTAAGATATTAAGTTTTTGGGAGTTGTGGGTTTAAGGAGTTGCTTCAATAACATATCCAAAGTTTATAGAATATTTTTTTCCTTTATTAGAAATATTTCTAGATCTTGATATTTCAACCTTTTTCATCATCTCCTTTCTTTCTTTTTCACGTTGTTTTTTTTCAAGATTCATTAACTCGAAGCGAAGTTCTTCTTTTGCTTCAAGAATAGAACGACGCATGGTTTCATTTACTTTTGCTCTTTCAAGTCGGCCCTCCATCTGTTTCACAAAACATTCATAACGGGCTTGATCAGATTTATAGCATAAAGACAATTCAGTATTAAGTTTTTGTGCGAATAAGTTAGAAATATTGTTAAAGTATATAATACAGAAAATGAGTATAGATAGAAAAAATATGGTAAAAATATTTTTCATTCGTAGGTTATTATTTGTTTTATTTTTTTGCTGTTTCAGCATAAGTTTATATACTCATGTTTTTGCTCAAGCAGACAATATTAATGCCTATCCAGATAAATCTATTCCTCGAGGCAACAATTCATCTGATTTAAGAAATTCCATAATCACAAAAGCTTTAAATTCTAAAGACACAAATCAGGATCAAGAAAATATTGGTAGAGAGGCCATGGAAATGATCATGGAAATTACCAACTCAAACATCCTTTATGAAAAAAACAAGTCTTCTGCAAATTTGGCATTTAAAGAACAAAAATTGAAAGATAGAGAGAAACTTAATAAAGAAATGAAAGAATACAATGACAAGTACAATAAAAAATACCTCGCAACCTTTGAGCGCTTTCAAAAAATGAGAGGCCAACACGCTGGTTATACAGGCGTACATAGTGATTATTCCGCTTATCTCCAACAATTTTCAGCTTCTTCTGGTCGCTGAGAATTTTAAATCTATTTTTCAGTTTCCTAAATTCTATATTAAATCGATGCAAAAAATATGGCACGCGTAGCAATTGCAATTAGTGGAGGTGTAGACTCTTCTGTTGCTGCGGCTCTGCTTAAGGAAAAAGGTTATGAGGTCATAGGACTACATATGAAGCTCTATCGCGGTCCTGAAAATGAAATACGAAATAAAAGTTGTTGTTCAATTGAAGAAACAACCGATGCTAGATTGGCATGTCATCGTTTAGAAATTCCGTTCTATGCAATTGATTATCAGCAAGAATTTCGCGAAACAGTTATAAATTACTTCATTGAAGGGTATTCAGATGGAATCACCCCAAATCCATGTGTTATGTGTAATAAAAAAATTAAAAGCTCTTTGCTTTTAAAAAAAGCAACTGAATTAGATTGTGAACACTTGGCAACGGGACATTATGCAAGGATTTGTTTAAATCCTGATACAGGCAAAAAACAATTATCTCGTCCTCAGGATTTACGTAAAGACCAAACTTATTTTCTTCATGGCCTTCAGTCGGATGATCTACCCCGAATGTTGTTCCCTCTGTCAGAGCTAACGAAAACTGAAGTAAGAAATATAGCTAGAAAGTTAAAATTATCTACTGCAGACAAACACGATAGTCAAGAAGTATGTTTTGTTCCAAATGATTACAGAGAATTTTTAAAGAAAGAACTTAAGCATCCGCCTTTACCTGGAATATTTACAAGTTTATCTGGAGAAGTTTTGGGAGAGCACCAAGGCTTGCCATTTTATACCATTGGACAGCGCAAGGGGCTTGGTCTAAGCAACAAAATTCCATATTATGTCGTTAAAATCGACAAAGAACAAAACAGGATTGTGCTTGGCAAAGAAGAAGATTTGTATTCAAAAACAGTATCTGTATCAAATGTAAACTGGGTATCTATTTCTGCTCCAACTAAACCCATAAGTGCATCTGTAAAACTTAGGTATGCACATCATGGTGCACCGGCTACCCTGATTCCTGTATCCACTAATAAAGTTCGTTTAGAACTTAAAATCCCTGAGAGAGCGGTAACACCTGGCCAAGCAGCTGTTTTTTACAAAGATTCTATCCTATTGGGTGGTGGTAAAATTGATTATTCAAACTAAATTAATTAATTTTTAATATTAAATTATGAACATTGTTTTAACAGGTTTCATGTGTGCAGGTAAGACAACAATTGGTCGAAAACTGGCAAAGTTATTGGATTATAACTTCATTGACACTGACATNGAAATTGANGAAGATCAGGGNTGCAGTGTNGAAGATATTTTTAAGTATGGTGGTGAAGAGTGTTTTNGGGAAATGGAAACAAAAATGTTGGAGAAATTGAAAGATGTTCATAATTCAGTTATTTCAACTGGAGGTGGGATAATTTTAAGCGAATATAATCAATTAATACTGAAGCAAATTGGCAAACAAGTATATTTGAAAGTACCCAAAAAAGAATTACTCATAAGACTAAAAAAAGTTAAAAATCGACCATTATTGAAAAATAAAGATGTTGAAATTGCTTTAGAAGGCATGTTCGAAGATCGAAGCTTGCTCTATGAAAAGGCTGAGTATATCATAGAAACAGGACAACTAACTCCACAACAAGTAGCAATAGAAATATTTAACAAATTTTTTAATGAAGACAGAGAACGAAACCTTTGAAAATGCACTGAAAAACCTTGAGGAAACGGTTGAAAAGCTGGAAGAAGGAACAATTCCTCTAAATGAAGCTTTAAAAACTTTTGAATCGGGTGTTCACTGGAGCAGAGAATGTAAAAAGTTCCTTGATAATGCAGGCCAGCGTATTGAGAAAATTTTAAAGAATGAAAATGGAGAGTACGAGCAAAAAGAGTTAGTAGAAGATGAATAAACAATCCATTACAAAATACTAAAAATAAAAAATATTATTTCAGAGATGTTCTGATCCCCTAGGAATGAAAGAAAGATTGAGGGTGACATTTTTCTGATTAAAGATTATTAAGTGAATTTTATAAGTGTACTCGCAAGTAAAAAATATTATAGCAGTTAAGTAGTTTTTAATTTCACTTACAGACAACTTTAAAATATCTAGAAATCCTAATCCGATAATCAACGAATATGTTAGCAGAACATCCTGATTTTACTAAATCGAAAATCAGGAAAAATAATGATAAACAAAGATCACAAAATTCTTATCAATGTCGAAGACGATGAAACAAGAATAGCTTTTATAAATGGTTTAAAACTAGAAAATCTACACATAGAACAAACACATCGTTCCCAAAAAGTTGGGAACATCTATTGCGGAAAAGTTATAAAAGTACAGCCGTCCTTCGAAGCTGCATTTATCAATTATGGTGAAACACGCCATGGTTTCTTATCTCTTTCAGATATAAATTTCCAAGTATATAAACCGAACCGGCAAGGGAGAGGAAAACCTTCTATATCTCAGGTTTTAAAACCTGGGCAGAAAATTCTTGTTCAAGTAATCAAAGATGAAATTGCACACAAAGGAGCAACATTAACTACAAATATTTCTCTTGCAGGTAGATTCATTGTTTATATGCCAGACAGTGTTAGAGGAGGAGTTTCCAGAAAAATTGAAGATGAGGAGCAGCGAACACGCTTAAGACACTTACTTAAAGGACTTGGTAGTGAAGATGCATCTGCTATAATCCGAACTGTTGGTGTTGACAGATCACTTACGGAATTGAAAAGAGATTTTACAAATTTACGACGTACCTGGAATGAGATTAAAAGCAACCATGAAGATCAATCAACTCCTGGACTACTTTACCAAGAAGAAGACGCAATTATAAGAATGATAAGGGATTTCTACAATGATGATGTCGCAGAAGTAGTGATTGATGAGCCAATAGCATTTCAGCAAGTATTAGAATTTTTTCAAGCTCACATACCTAAAGATCAAAAAAAACTACAGCTTTATCTTGGAGAAAAGTCACTATTTGCATCATATGCAATTGAGGAACAAATAGAAGTACTGCACCAAAATAAAGTTCCTCTTTCATCTGGAGGATCAATAATCATTTCACAGACAGAAGCACTTGTCGCAATTGATGTTAATTCAGGAAGATCAGCACAAGAGAAAAATATAGAAAGTACAGCCTTTAGAACAAATATGGAAGCTGCAGAAGAAGTATCAAGACAATTACGCTTAAGAAACATGGGAGGGTTAATTGTTGTCGATTTTATAGATATGGATAATTCTAAAAATCGTATCGCTGTTGAAAAAAAAATGGAAGAAGCACTTTCTTTAGACAAATCAAAAACTTCAGTAAACAACATCTCAAAATTTGGTTTGATGGAATTAAGTCGACAGCGAATTTCTGCGGCTTTGTCACTTAATTCTACTGTTTTGACACTAGCAAACCGAATTTTGAGAAAAATTCACGACTCCGTGATCGATCAGAAGGTTTTGCAAGTACATTTAAACTTACCTCTGAAATTGTCAGTTCATCTTCTAAATGTTAAAAGGCAGAGATTAACTCAAATGGAAACTGATTTTGGTGTCCAAATTTCTATTACCCCTGATTTGCAACTTGATACTGAGGAAATTCCAGAAATGGAAATTACAATCAAAGAACAAAATGGAGAAGAAAAGCGTACTTCAGTTCCTATATCTGCTGCAGATATGCTGGACGAAAAAACTGCTAAGAAAAAAGGAAGTAGTAAAAAAGAACCTTACAAAAATGATTCTGAATTCTCTGAACCTGAAATATCAAACACAAATAATGTTGAAGACAATGTAAAAAAAATAGAAGAAACTAATTTAAATTCAACAACTTATCCTGAGTTGGATAAATCTTCAAAAATGCAAAATCACCAAGGTAAAATTCTGGATAAAAAATTACAAAATAAACAAGAAAAATCAAATGTATCTAAGCAGAAAATAATATCAGATAGTGAAGGAAACAAAAAAGATACTTTAACTGAAAAAAACGATTCAAATGATGCATCCGATGGAGTCATGTATATGAGTGTACATGAGCCTTTGGCAAATAATGATTCCGAGTCGAATAAATCATCAAATAATGAAAATTCCATCATTGAAAATACTAAATTTGATGAATCAATGTTCAGTAGTGTACATTTACATGGTGAAAATTATTCCGAAAATAAAAATGTTAAAGATTCTGCAAAAACAATTTCTAACAAAAGTATGTATAGTAGTTTTCATCTAGAAGACGAAAAAATTATTGATACAAAAGAACATAAATCAAAAAACTCAGTAGAAATTAATTCTAAAAAGATAAAATCTAAAGCAAAAATAGCTAAAAAGCCTGTAAAAAAGAATCAAAATAAATCCATTAAATCCAAATCGGATGATAAAGCTCCAAATATATATAGAGAGTTAAAGGAAAAAAATAGTTTAAAATCTAAATCTGAGTCTAGAATAAATTCTGGAACCAAATCAAAGATTTTTAAGAAAGAAAATGACTTAGGAAAAAATAATAGTAAAGAATCAAAAAATACTACTTCAAAAAATATAAAACCGGTTAATGACTCAAAAAAAAGAGCACCATCAAATCCAAGACAAAAGAAAGAAAAAGCAGATAAAAGTTAAGATTGCTGGGCAAAACCTACCAAGAGTACTGAAAATTATCTGTAATGGCTTATAAAATAATTATTAAACTACTTTTATGGGTAAATCATTATCTTTAAAAAATATTCCCTCTGTAACAGAATGTGACAAATTCCTTGTAGATCAAAAACTTCCTCATGGTAAGCAAGTGAGGGAGTATGTAAATTATGTCCTGAATAAAGTGCGACAGGAAATCATAAACGATAGCGGTGGAATATTTTCTATTAATAATTCAGAGATAATGAAACGCGTAGCTGATGAAGTGCAAATCAGATCCAATACCATAAAAAGGGCTATAAATGCTACAGGCATTGTTATTCATACTAATTTGGGCAGAGCACCTCTTTCAAAAGATTTGATTATGAATGCTTTGCCAAAACTATGTTCGTATTCAACTTTGGAACTGGACTTAGTAACAGGCAAAAGGGGTGCAAGGGATTCAAGAATCAGGACTATGCTCCGCATTCTCTCTGGAGCAGAGGATGCAATGGTCGTCAATAATAATGCTGCTGCAACTTTCCTAATGCTCAAAGGGTTAACAAAAAATAAGCAGGAAGAATTTTTACCTGAAGTAATTGTATCAAGAGGAGAATTAGTTGAAATAGGTGGATCATTTAGAGTGCCTGAAATCATGAGTGAAGCTGGGGTAAAAATGGTTGAAATTGGAACTACTAACCGATGCCGTATTTCTGATTATGAAAAAGCATTCACTAAAAATACTGCTGCAATTTTAAAAGTTCATCCTTCAAATTATAAGATACTGGGTTTTACAGAATCTGTTAGCGTAGAAAATTTATCCAAACTCGCTCAATCTAAAGGCGTTCCCTGCTTCTACGATTGGGGAAGTGGGAGTTTTTATCAGTTTAAGAATAGTGGTTTGAGTAAATATAAGACTGTAAGACAGGAGCTCTCTTATAGTCCTGATCTATTGACCTTCAGTGGTGACAAAATTCTTGGTGGTATTCAAGCAGGAATTCTGCTTGGGAAAGCGGGAATCATACAAAAACTTAGAAAGAGTCCTCTTTATCGCACCTTACGTTTAGACAAAGTAAATCTTACTTTGATGGAAGCAACTCTTGAAGCTTACATGGACATAAGATCTTTGCCTAATAAAGTCCCCACAATTTTTCTTCTGGAACAGACTGCCGAAGAAATTTCTGATAAAGCAAAAGATTTTTTGTCAAAAATAAATTTAAAAGATAAAGCCTTGTGGCGTTTTGAAATAAAGGAAACAGAATCTAAAACTGGTGGAGGTGCTCTACCTGATTTAAATTTATGCTCTACAGCAATTGTGTTATCTCATCCACAATGGTCAGTATTAGAATTACAAAAATGGTTCCGTTCTCAACCTATACCAGTCATTACTAGAGTACATGAAGACCATGTATGGCTCGATTTCCGCACCATATTTAAAAATGACCTTGATGAATTGTTAAAAGTCTTTTCAAGACTAATTTTAAGTTGATATTCACCCCCATTTCAAAAACTCCAAATATCATTTATCCAACTTCAAACCCCGCTTTTACTTATCTTCTAAAAGGTCTTTTTCTTGCTAGGTAGATAAAGGACAAAATTCACGTCAAAAAAATATAAATTTTTTAAAGTGATCCCTTACTACTATTATATTCAATTCCTCCGAAATAAGCTTTTTAAAACACTTAGATTAAAAGTGTTCACAATTAGCCTTAGCAGTATTTTATTTACTTCAATTGGCTGGGCTCAGTCTGGTATTTATCAAAACAACACTATGGGTTTTGAAAATAATCAGTTAAGTGGTTTCAGTGATGATGGACGAGTAAAAGTGCTGCTACTTAATCTTCTTCCTTCGGGAATGACAGAAACTGCAGCTCAAGAAATTGCAAAGGCACTCCAACTAAATATTTACAATACTAACCATTTTAGCGTCGTTGGACCAGCAGAATGGAACATACAAATTAAAAATAGTGACCCCGCACTAGCAGATTGCCATGATATTGCTTGCGGAGTAATGATCGGTAAATTATTCCGTTCACACAAAGTTTTGGTAGGTACTATTCATTCAGAGATAATGCTAAATCAAAAAGGCAAAGAAGAGCCTAGTTTTATTTTATCCGTTAGGCTTGTTGATGTTAAAACAAATATTACAAATTTCAGTGATGAAGTACAATTTACTGATTTACAAATGCACGATGAATTATTTCGTTTGGCAGCTAGAATTTCAGATAATACCTTGATGAAAGGTAACATTATTGACAAAAAACAATCAGGAATAACTGTAAATTTAGGAAGGGCTCAAGGAATCAAGGCTGGACAACGATTTGTAATATCTAGAAAGATATCTAATACAGATACTTTAGAAGTTAGTAGTGAAAAAATTTATAAAAATATTGGTTTAGCTGAAGTTGTTCAAGTAAGTGATTTAGCTTCTGTAGCTGTCATTATTCAAAAAATATCGTCAGTTTCTAAGGGTGATAAAATCCAAACATATATTAATACGGAGAAACTTAATCGTTTTATTATGCAAACAAGAAAAGAACTTGACACTCAAAAAAGGTTACAGCCAAAAAAGCAATCTTTTAGCTTGGGGCCTGCTGTAGCTGAAGAAAGCAAAGATTATGTCCTGTGGTTAAATAGTTACAAGCAAACCAAAGCTGAGCACGATCGGTGGATGTATACTACTGTTGGTGCTGGGGGTGCAACTTTATTATTTATAAGTGGTATTTTCGATACAAGCGGCATTCTTGAAGTATTACCTTGGATAGCTGGTGCTGGAACAGTTTATAGTGGAATACAATTTTTTCGTTTTCGTGAAGTTCTTACTGAAATTACTACAGAAGGTCGTTCTAACGGCTATTTTAGCAGTTCAAAGTCTATAAATGATTTTAAGATACAATTTAATCCAATTCAAAAAGTTATTCGGATAGCTTTTACAAAGAATTTCTGATTTTATGAAACTCTAATTTTAATTCTCAACAAAATATCTTATCTCTTCCCAAAATAGACTTTTAAAAATTATCCTCCAGATCTAATTTAGGGTTTTAACATCAAAACAGTCCTAAAATCAACTTGAGTTTAAGGTTGAAAAAAAGGACACTGTGATTTTTTATAGTTAAATGCAAAAATTGATTCTAATGTAATACAAAATTTATTAATTCCATTAGATAATTCCATTTCATACTTTCCAGTGTTTTTTATATCCTAAACAGTTTTATAAAAAAATTTATCTAAAACATACCACTTAAATGGCTAAATCAGAGACACAGGACCAGTTATATTTTGCTCTGCAAACTTTTACTGAAGTCAACCGCATCATTACTTCTTCCCACAATTCTGATGAAACACTGGCTAGAACTGCAAAAATGATTGCAAAACGGATAAATGTCGATGCATGCTCTATTTACATTTATGATTCAGACCGAGGAGTCTTAATCCTTAAAGCAACATACGGACTTGAACCTTCAACTATTGAGACAGTTTACATGTTACCCTCTGAGGGCCTTGTAGGATTAGTACTTGAAAGATCAGCGCCTGTACAAGAATCTCAAATGCAAAAACACCCTCGTTTTAAGTCATTTCCTCAAACTAAAGAAGATTCCTTTTCTTCTTTTCTGGGTGTTCCACTTATTGAGCATCGCAGATCTTTTGGAGTACTAGTTGTGCATACAATAGATCCAAGGACATTTTCTCCTCAAGAAGTACAATTATTAGGATCTATAGCAACCCAAATATCAAGCCTTGTTTCAAAGGCGTTACTAATGAAGGAGTTGGATACTGCTACTCAACATCACTCAATTTCCAAAAAAAAGAAAGGCGCAACTCATCAATTTTCAGGACAAGCTGTAGCTTATGGAGTCGCTATAGGTAAAGCAGTACTTCTCCAGCAGTCAGATATGGAGGAGCCACAGGAAAAAAGTTCTAGGTCATCTGAAAGTGAGATGTCTGATTTTAATGCAGCAATGGATCATACTATCTCAGACACATTGGAACTTATTGAAAAAGTTTCAGATAAGGTTGGGACTGAAGAAGCTTCCATTTTTCATGCACACCTGATGTTCCTTGAAGATCAGCATTTCCAGGAAAAAATTAAGTCAAGAATAGAATCAGGAAATACTGCATCATGGTCTATATATCAGACAGTAGAAGAATACCTTGGAGCATTTGCTGAAATTAAGGATCCTTATTTAAGTGAAAAAGGTGCTGATTTAAAAGACGTTGGATATAGACTTTTACATTATTTAGGTCATGAGGTTCTTTCAGTAACCAAAAAAACAGGCATTCTCATTATGCGTCAACTCCTCCCTGGAGATATAGCCCGTTTAGATACAACAAGAATCAAGGGCATAATATTATCTAAAGGTGGCGTTGTTTCTCACGCTGCAATTTTAGCCAGGTCTTTGAGAATTCCAGCAGTATGCGTTGAAGATCACGAATTGGAGCAAATACATGATGGTGATCCCCTTGCTATAAATGGAGATTCCGGGGTTGCTGTGGTATATCCTGACAAAAAAATTCTTGAAGAATTTAAAAAACTGCTTGTTGAACAACAAAATTATTTTGATCACCTTGATGATTTTCGTGATGTTCCTTGTAAAACAACTGATGGAACTCGCATAAGTTTATTGGCTAATATAGCCCTAGGGAGTGATGAAATGCAATTGCCTCTATACGGCGCAGAAGGGGTGGGGTTATTTAGAACTGAATTTTATTTTCTATTACTTGACAGATATCCAAGTGTTAGTGAACAAGTTCAGGCATATAGTGACCTACTTAATAATGTACCTGAAGATAAGCCGGTTATTTTCCGTACCCTTGATGTAGGCGCTGACAAGGCTGCTCCTTATATGGGATTCCAAGAAGAAGAAAATCCATTTTTGGGTTATCGTGCAGTTCGTCGTCAATTAAAACAAAAAACTATTATTAAAGAACAGCTTACAGCTTTTCTGATGGCTGTAGAAAAGCGTTCTAATGTCCGATTGCTATTCCCAATGATTACAAACGTAGATGAAATAATTAATGCTAAGGAATTGTTTCAGCAATGCCGCTTGGAGGTTGAAGCAAATGGGACATTAACTGCAGACATTGAAATTGGTATGATGTTTGAGGTACCAAGTACCTTAATTATATGTGATAAATTTATGAACGAAATTGATTTTTGCTCAATTGGGAGCAACGACCTAACTCAATATGTTCTTGCAGTAGACCGAAATAATCTGCTTATTGCTGATCTTTATGACCCGCTTCATCCTGCTGTACTTCAATTAATAGATAAACTTGTAAAAACTGCTCAAGAATATCAGAAACCTGTAGAGATTTGTGGAGAAATGGCTTCAGACCCCGACGGCTGTTTAATTCTAGCTGGATTAGGAATCAATTCTCTAAGTATGAATCCACCATTAATACCAGTAGTCAAAAGAAGGCTTTCAGAAATTTCTATTGCAGATGCAAGATCTCTCGCAAATAGAGCATTGGAAGCAACCTCCCCAACTGAAGTTCGGAAAATGATTAGGGAAATGTTACCTGATTCTCATTCATAGAAAAGTATATTATGATTCCTAAAAACAATTTACATAAATTATACCTGGTTTATGGCAATCAGAAGTTGTTGATTAAGGAGAAAGTCTATTCAATAATTGAAGACATACTTAAAGATCGTCAGCATGATTGGGGGCTAGAACGCTTCTATTCAGAAGAATTGTTGAAAAATACAGAAGGATCAGAGAGACAAAATATAGAAGACTTGATAATCGCCTGTGAAATATTGCCCATGCTTACTGATCGGAAGGTTGTTTGGATTGATAATTTTGAAATGGTAAAGAAAAACAAAAATAATTTAGAAAATAACAATAAAAATATTTTGTATCAAACTGTAGAGAAAATAATAAAAAATCCTCCAGAAAGTATTTGGTTTATATTCACTAGTGCGGCAACTCGTGAGCAAGATTTTAGTAAGTCTCTATTCCAAAGCATAAAGAAGAAAGGAGTTATAAATAAATTTACTACATATGAAAATTATAATCCTTTAAACTGGGTTATCGAGAGAGCAGGAGCTAAAGGAATACCTCTCTCAGCTAATTATGGAAGTTTACTCATAGATATTATTGGAACTGATCTCATAGAACTAGATCATGAACTAGAAAAACTAAGTTTATTTTTATCAGGAGAAAAAATATCAGATGATATGATAAAAGAACATATTCGCGGTCACAAACAATTTTCTGTCTTTCGAATGACGGATGCTTTGTCCAGAAAAGAATTACTTCCTGCCTTGGAAATTCTTGACCAACAACTTCAGTTAAAACCCCGGGAACATTTAAGACTATTTTCCCTCATAATAATTCAATTTCGAAGACTAATGAAAATTCACAGCATGATTAATCAATTCTATAAAGAATCTGAAATAATAAATAAAATATCACTTCCAACATTTCTGAGCAAACAAGTCCTTATACAAGCTAGAAACTTCACCAGTTTAGAACTACAAAATATTTACAGAGAGCTTGCTAAACTTGACTTACGTATAAAGTTCCAGAGTTCTCTTGCTCCTCTTATCCTTCAAAATGTATTTCAGAAAATTTGCTCTGGATATTTTGAGAAAAAAGAGGGGGGGCAGTAATACAATGAATGACGTTTTATTTTACAGCAGAAAACATCATGGTTCTACTTAGGAAAATCTAAATTAAAAAATTTTATCTATAATCTCTATTTTGTTTCTATAGTTCTTATTGGAGAATGACTTAAAGTTAAAAATTTAGAAGGAGATGCCATAGCGAAAGATTCTTTTTTTTCTTAAAGTTGAAAATATATTAGATATTTTATTGTAAAAAATACAATAACTTAAAAATAAAGAAAAAATTTATTTTCATGAGTAAAACTCTAAAAAAATACAATATTGAAGCCGAGGAATTGGAGAAAAGTTACAAACTTCCTGAGATAGTCCAACAGCGTAACCAAACAATTAACAAATTATCTGTAAAACTGGGAGAGCAAATTTTGGATGTTGGTTGTGGAGTAGGGTTACTTTCATATGAGATTGCCAAACGAATAGGAGATTCTGGCAAATTATTTGGAATTGACATAAATTTAGATATGATACGCCATGCAAATAAACGGTGCAAAAATTTGCGAAACACCAAATTTTCTGAAGCAAATGCTGATAATTTGCCTTTTAAAAAAGAATTTTTTGATGCAGTTTGTTGTACCCAGGTACTACTCTATGTAAATGACGTTCCTAATGTACTTAGAGAAATTAAAAGGATTCTCAAACCCAAGGGTAGAATTATCATTGTTGAGACCGACTGGAGAGGAGTTGTAATTAATAGTAATTATGATTCTATCACAAGTAGGATTTTTTCAGCCTGGGATGCGACAGTTCCCAGCCCGAACCTTCCTGTTTATCTTGGTCCTTTTCTCTTAAATAGTGGATTTTGTAATATTGATGTTGAAGCAATACCGATACTTAATACAGAATACACTTCTAGCCAATTCTCCCACGGAATGATGAAGTGGATCTCTAGAAATGCTGTGAAAAAAAGTGCTATAACAAGAGAGCAGTCTGAAATTTGGTTGGATGATTTAGATGAAAAAGGAAAGTCAGGAAATTATTTTTTTTGTGTGAACCGCTTCCTTTTTTCAGCTAAATTATCCTAAAATAAAAAAATATTAATAAATTGGATTTTCAGCCATTTCGAGATGTAGATCTTTTTCATTGTAAATATGAGCTAAAGCAACTTCCTCGTTTAATTCAATACCTAGTCCCGGTTCCTTAGGAGGAATCACAAATCCACTATCCCATTCTATTGGTTTTTTAAGTATTTGAGCGTGAAAACCTTCCCAACGCCCTATGCTTTCTAAAATCAAAAAATTTGGTATGCAAGTGCTGATCTGAATGTTTGCCGCTCCTTCAACTGGTCCACAATAGAGATGAGGTGCTACTTGTGCATAATGGCTTTCAGCCATACCCGCAATTTTTTTCGTTTCAAGAATACCACCTACACGACCAAGAGCAGGCTGCAAAATTGATGCTGCCCCTGCTTCTAACACGCGCGCAAATTCATATTTAGTTGTAAGTCTTTCTCCGGTTGCGACTGGTATTTTAGTTTGACGTGCAAATTTTGACATTTCTTCAGGACTCTCTGGAGGGATTGGTTCTTCAAACCAAAGAAGGTCATATGTTTCCAAACGTCTTGCAAGCCTAATTGCTCCTGAAGTAGAAAACTGTCCATGAGTACCAAAAAGTAAATCTGCTTTACTACCTACTGCCTCCCTCAAATGTTTGCAAAATAATTCTGATCTATCCATTGCCTCCAAAGAAGGTTGGCGTGGGTCAAATACTGAATAGGGGCCTGCTGGATCAAATTTTACTGCAGTAAAACCCTGTTTAAGGCATACAATCGCTGCTTCAGCAGCTAGTTCTGGATTATCATAAACATTTGGACTTTCATTCGTATATGCACTTCCGTTTTTTGGGTAGAGGTACGTATACGTCCGAAGTTTTTCATGAACCTTTCCCCCCAGTAGTTCGTATATAGGTTTTTCAACAGCTTTCCCACATATATCCCAGAGAGCAATCTCCAATCCACTCAGCACTCCTAACAGCGATGCATCAGGACGCATTGTGTAGCCTCTTCCATACACACCTCTCCACAGATACTCTATACGGAAAGGATTCATCCCATATACATGACGTTCAAAAATATCTACTATCATTTTTTCAATAACATGTGGATGAAAAGTTGCGCAATATACCTCTCCTATTCCCTCGATTCCATTATCAGTAAAAAGTTTGAGAAAAATAAAATATCTCCCTCCATGGTGTGGAGGTGGATTCCCCACCAAGTAAACTTTCAAATTATTTATATACATTAATTAACTAAAAATATAATTGTTTATAATCATTTATTCTATCTGTTGTTTTAAATAATGATTTATATATGTTTAAATTACTGAAATAATGTACTTTATAAGTTATAAAATATCTATTTTTTATAAAATGTAATAAACAAAAAAATACTTTCTCATCTAGAATTATTTTTTTATGTAATTTTAATTAATTATTCAAAAAATTTAAAAAATTGACTAATTTTATTCTTTAATAAATAAAATTAAAAGGAAGGTAATTATGGATTTCATTTAGCAAATTTAGAATATTCTTAAAAGCTTGTTTTGAATTAATAATAATTTTAAAAAATATTTTCAATTGAGAGTACTGATCTGAAATTTAGACTTTTCAAGGAAGTTAGGATTAATTTCAATTCCCCACCCGGGACCATCAGGGATCTTTACTTTCCCATCTTTAACCATCAGAGATGGGTTGAAGATTCCTTCCTGCCATGGATAGTAATCATTTCCTTCAATTGAAAATTCCACATATGGTCCTGCATTTTCCAGTGCTCCCATCAGATGAAGCGTAAACACCGTTACTAGAGAAAGGTTTGCGGAATGTGGAGTACATGTTAATTCAGCTTGTTGAGCCATCTCTGCAACCTTAAGTGTTCTCGTAATACCTCCTAGGTAACATACATCTGGCTGAACAACATTTACAGCACGCATATCAATCATTTTTTTCCAAATTGTCAGATCACAGTCCTGTTCTCCTCCAGTAACATCTAAATTAAGTGCATCGGTAACTTGTTTATTCCATTCCAATTCCCAGTAAGGACAAGGTTCTTCAAAATGGCAAATTCCATTATCTTCAAGCATTCTTCCAACAGAAATAGCTTTCTGAGGAGTATAAGCGCTATTCGCGTCAACGAGGAGTGAGACTTGATCTCCTAAAGCTTTTCGAACTGTGGGCACAATTTTTTCAGTACGCCCAGGCCACTCATCTTCGTCATGTCCACATTCCTTTCCCACACGGAATTTAAAAGCATCAAATCCAAATTCATCTCTTA
>PAZT01000013.1 GCA_002716165.1 Deltaproteobacteria bacterium
TAGAAACACTTGTAAGTGTTGCTTCAGATCCTATGAGCCTAGTTTTGATCAAATCTCCAGGAGAATCGGGAGCGGATGTGGTTATTGGAAGCACACAACGATTTGGAGTTCCAATGGGATTCGGCGGTCCTCATGCTGCTTATTTTGCCGCACGAGAAAAAAATATGAGAAGTATTCCCGGAAGAATTATCGGAGTATCAATTGATCGCAGAGGTAAAACTGCACTGCGAATGGCTCTTCAAACAAGGGAGCAACATATTCGCAGAGAGAAGGCTACAAGCAATATCTGCACAGCACAAGTATTACTGGGAGTGATTGCGGGCTGTTACGCTGTATATCATGGTCCTGATGGATTACGAATTATCGCCAAACGTATACATAGGATGACCGGTATTCTCGCAGAAGGCTTAAAGGAGTCCGGAATACCAGTGGAAAATAAAAATTTTTTTGACACTTTAACTACTTTAACAGGTGAAAGAAGTAAAGCTATTTATGAAAATGCATTAGCCAAAGGAATTAACTTAAGAAAAATAGGAAGCAGCAAATTAGGAATTACACTGGATGAAACCACTTCTGCAGAAGATATTCAAATTCTATGGAAAGTTTTTTCAGAAAGTAATGATCTTCCGTCGCTCAAAGAAATAGATTCAGATTTTACAAGTGGAAAAAAGGACTATGGGATTCCAAAAAAACTTATTAGAAATTCAGATTTTCTAACACACCCTGTTTTTAATATGTATCAGTCCGAAACAGCTATGCTTCGTTACCTGCGATACCTTCAGGATAAGGATATTGCTCTGGATAAATCCATGATTCCATTAGGTTCGTGCACAATGAAACTCAATGCGACTTCCGAAATGGTACCCATAAGCTGGCCCGAATTTTCTAACATTCATCCTTTTGCCCCAGAAAATCAAACAGAAGGATACATGAAACTGATTAGTGACCTTGAAAATTATCTGATAAAGATAACTGGATTTGATGCAGTTTCGATGCAACCAAATTCTGGAGCCCAGGGAGAATACGCTGGTTTACTTGCTATCCACAACTACCATAAATCAAGAGGCGAAGGGCAGCGCAATGTCTGCCTTATTCCCAGTTCTGCTCATGGTACTAATCCGGCTAGTGCGACAATGACAAGCATGAAAAGTGTGATAGTGAAGTGTGATGAAAATGGCAACATTGATATAAATAACCTTTGTGAACTGGCAGAAAAATATGCTGAAAAACTGGCTGCATTAATGATTACTTATCCCTCTACGCATGGAGTTTTTGAGGAAAGCTTAATACGTATTTGTGAAATTATTCATGATAAAGGAGGACAGGTTTACATGGATGGAGCAAACCTTAACGCATTGATGGGAATAGCTCAACCGGGTAAAATTGGACCAGATGTGTTACATATGAATCTGCACAAAACTTTTTGTATTCCTCATGGGGGTGGCGGTCCAGGAATGGGGCCAATCGGAATGAAATCTCATCTTGCCGAATTTGCACCAAATCACTGCGTAGTGCCAATTAAAGATCTATCCGAGGGTAACACAGCCGTTTCTGCAGCACCATGGGGAAGTCCCGGAATCTTGCCTATTTCATGGGTCTATATACAGCTAATGGGCGGCCGAGGGCTAAAGAAATCATCTCAGGTTGCTATACTTAATGCGAATTACCTTGCCATGAGATTAAATGAATATTTTCCCATAGTCTATACAGGAAAAAATGGGCTGGTCGCACATGAATGTATAATTGACATAAGACCACTTAAATCTGATACTGGAATCTCTGAAGAAGACATTGCAAAAAGATTGATAGACTATGGTTTCCATGCCCCAACCATGTCATGGCCTGTTGCTGGTACATTGATGATCGAACCTACCGAAAGTGAACCAAAAGCTGAGCTTGATCGTTTTTGTGAAGCCATGATTTCAATCCGCATGGAAGCAGATAGAGTATTTAAAGGGGAGTGGGACAAAACAGACAACCCGCTTAAAAATTCTCCACATCCTGCAGATGATCTTACAGATCCTGAATGGAACCATTGTTATTCAAAGGAAACTGCTTTCTACCCGTTAGCTTCAATTCGTCAAAACAAATATTGGCCTCCTTCGGCCCGTGTTGACAATGTCCATGGGGATCGAAATATCTTTTGTGCTTGCCCACCGCTTGAAAGTTATGAGGACGTGGAGTGATTCATACCAATCAATGCGGTTTTTTTTACAGCCTACCTTTTGAGAAATACAAGAACCTGCCCGGACTAAACCAATCAAAAATCCGGAAACTTCTTTCATCACCATCAAGACCAAGGTTAGGATACCAGATTCAGCAAGCAATGAATTTTGGGAACGCAGGCCACTGTCTCCTGCTGGAACCAAAAAAGTTTGCAGAACTCTATGTCTGTGCACCAAAAGGTTTAAACAAACGTGGGAAAAAAGGGAAAAAAAATTGGGAAGAGTTTTGCGAGCTTCACACTGGAAAAAATGTACTTGCCTCAACTGATTGGGAAAGATTACAAAAAATCCTCAAGGTTTTCCAGATTAATCCTAAAATCATGAAGTTTTGGAAACATGGCAAGACGGAAGTTTCAATGTTCTGGGAGGATGCAGAATTAGATTTAGACTGCAAAGCAAGGATGGACTGGTTTGATGCTAATTCAATGAAAATTGTTGATCTTAAATTCACAAATAAGATAGATAAATTTTCCAATCAAAAACTGATGGAAAATTATTTGTCAGTACAAGCTGCATGGTACAGTCGAGGGGTATACGAGCTCACAGGTAGTAAATGTGAATTTTCGTTTATCTTAGTAGAAAAATATTCTCCACACATGATCAGTGTTATAAAAGCAAGTGAAGAAATTATATTTCACGGAGAGCAGACAATACTAAAAATGATAAAAAGATTTAGCAAAAAAACATGATGGAAAATCCAAAACCTATAGAATCCGTCTCCGTATTGTTCCTATATAAGGAAGAAGTTTTTGCAGTGCAGCGTCAACATTATCTTCATGCTTTTCCTGGATATCTAGCCTTCCCTGGCGGCAAAATTGACAAGGACGAATCTTCAGTTCCTTTTCAAACAAATATTCTTTCAAATCATGATCCTCGGAAAATGCGTGCAATTTGTAGGGAAGTTTTGGAGGAACTTGGTTATGACATTGAAAAAGGAATTCTTAAGGATGAAGTCCTTTTTATTAGTGAGATTGCTGAAGCAGTTGCACCTGTTTTTGCTCCTTTTCGTTTTAGAACATGGTTTTTTCGTATTGAATTGAAAAAAAAAATTAGCTTTAAAGTCGATTCTGGAGAATTTGCCTGCAGTTTCTGGAGCACCCCTGAAAATATGCTTAATGATTTCAGAAAAGGTAAAAGCTTAATGGTTCCGCCTACCCGCTGGGTTTTAAAGGGACTCATTGAAGATCCACAGGCAACAGATCTTGGCGATCTTTCAGAGAGGTATGATGAGGAAAACAGGGTTCCCAGACTGGAAATGCTAGATGGAATCACCTTGCTTCCTGTGAGGTCAGTAACTCTTCCTCCTGCAAGTCGGACTAATGCCATACTCTTAGGAGATGAAGATAAAGTTAAACTGCTGATAGACCCATCACCAAATTCAGAAGAGGAATACCAGCGTTTACTTAAGACAATTAAAGGTCCTGTGCCGGAAGCAATATTTCTTACACATCACCATCCTGATCACCATCAGTTTTCCAATCAGCTAGCACGTGAGCTGAAGATTCCAATCATTCTCAGTAGGGACACTCTGCAACGTCTATCAGAAAAACATGGCAAAGAATACTTTGAAGATATTTTGCTGCAAACTGTATCCGAGAACCAGTATGTTACATCATGGCATGGTTCAGCTGTGCGAGTTTATGAAATACCAGGACACGATTCTGGACATTTGGGACTAGCTCCAGATTCAATGACTTGGTTTTTAGTGGGAGATCTGATTCAGGGAATAGGAACTGTCGTGATCCCATCACCTGAAGGAGATATGGGAACCTATTTAAACACATTGAAAAAAGTCATTTCTCTAAGTCCAGAAGTGATTATACCCTCTCATGGAGTTCCAATGAGAACTACATACCGACTGGAAGAAACTCTCAAACATCGTCTCAAGCGTGAATCAGAAATTCTCAAACTACATCAATCAGGAAAGTCCAAACAGGAAATTCTGATGGAACTTTATTCTGAGACAGATCCTCGTCTACATCCTGCTGCATTGCAAAATATAGAATCCCACCTGACCAAGTTGCGCAAAGAAAACATCCTATAAAATGAAATCCCATAAAAAAGCTATTATGCGGATGTTAGAAAAAGGCATGAATCCCATGTCAGCAAAACAGATTCGCAGTGCACTTGGACTTAAAAAATCTACAGCTATAAAAGTAAAAGCTGAATTACAAAAATTAATCAAAGACGGAAAAATCAAAAAAAATGATAGCCGTTATTTTTTGGCAGTGGAAAAAGTTTCCGTAGCTAAAAATAGGATGCCAGATAATGCAAAAAGAAAAAGATCTAAAGATACTTTGATCAGTGCTCAAAAGCCTTTTAAGAAACTTAAAATTAGTTCCAAAATTACTGAAACTGGCGTATTCACACGTAACAGGAAAGGATTTGGTTTTGTAGCCATCGGAAATGGCCGATCTGATGTTTTCATAGGTCAAAAGGAGCAATGCTTTGCCATGGAAGGTGACCTAGTAGAAATTGAAATTTACAGCAAACGTGGATTTGGAAATAAACGTAAAGGAACTGTCATCAGAATTTTGGAACGCGCATCAAAGGAAATTCTGGCGCGACTAAAACGAACGAAAAAAGCAACAATGGCAGTTCCACTTAATATTGATTCAGGACTAAATTTTCTGTCAATTTCCGAAGAAAATGACCTCCCAGAAATTGAATCGGGAACACTAGTTGAGGCCGAAATAATAGAAGAAAGTAAACGAAAAGGTAAAAAAATTACTGCCCCTTGCGGACGAATTATACGGGAACTTAATTATAAAAGTGATCATCAGATTGGCTTCCAACTTATTCTCAAGGAAAACATGATCCGTACAGAATTTTCTCAGGAAACTTTGGATTATGTAAAAAATTTTTCAACTCAGGTACGTTATGATGCAGCTTCAGGAAGACGTGATTTGCGAAATTTGGATTTTGTTACTATTGACGGTAAAAACGCACAAGATTTTGACGACGCAGTCTGTGTAATACCTGACAAAAATTCCAGCGGAGGATTTCGTCTTTTTGTGTCCATTGCAGACGTTGCCCACTATGTACAAATGAATGATCCTATAGACAAAGAAGCCCTACAGAGAGGCACAAGCGTCTATTTCCCATCCCACGCTATCCCTATGCTTCCTGAAGTTCTTTCCAACAATTTATGCAGTTTGCATCCGAATGTGAACCGACTGACTTTGACGTGCGAGATGAGAATAAACCCAGAAGGACATTTAACAGGCTATTCAATTACAGAAAGTATAATTCGTAGTCGAGCACGTTTGATTTATGAAGATGTCGCAAATTTAATTGAAGGACAACCCTCTTCAATTCGTGATCCCAAATTAATTTCTAATATTCACAGAATGCATCAAGTCGCTAAAATACTTGAACACAAAAGAATTCAGCGAGGCGCAGTGCAGTTTAGATTTCCGGAAGAAATTATTGAGTATGATACTGACAAACAAATGGTTGGAGTAGTGAAAAGCTACCAGTCCTGCTCCATGAAACTGATAGAACAATTTATGCTGGAAGCAAATGAGACCATTGCGCGTCACTGTGTGAAAAACAAAATGCCTGCATTTTTTCGCGTGCATGATATTCCAGATAAAAAGAAGCTTAGAAAACTACAGCAAACTTTTTTCAGGTTCGGAGTTAGGACTCCACTCACTAAATTAGTTGATCCAAGAAAGTTTAACGCCGTTATAGAGCAAATAAGAGATCTTCCTCAATTTGAACAACTACAGGTCCTTTTGCTACGAGCATTGCCTCTTGCAGTTTACCTTACCGCAAACAAGGGGCACTTTGGACTTGCAGCAGATTATTATACACATTTCACATCACCAATACGCAGATATCCTGATTTAGTTGTACATAGGGCCATAAAGCAGAAGTTAAACCAACAGCATTCATCAAATGAAAAATCACAAAAAGTTATTTTGCTCACAGTAAGTAGTAAGATGGCAGAATTATGTTCCCAGCTTGAGCGTCGGGCAGAAAAGGCTGAACGACAAAGCATTGATTTGATGAAAGTAGATTTTTTGGCACCGCTCGTTGGAAAAACTTTTCAAGCCTCAGTTACCTCCATTGAAAAACGGGGTTTTAAGATTAATCTTAAATCAAATGGAATTGAATGGTTTCTACCAATTGAGTCATTGCCGGATGATTCATACTATTATGATGAAACAGCCCTCCATCTTTGCGGACGACGTAAAAATAGAATACTTCAGTCAGGCCAGCTCCTTGAAATCAGGCTGCTACGGGCGGATACTTTATACAGAATGATGGAGTTTGAGGTTGAACGCTGGCTTGAAAATGTACATGACTCAACCAAAATTGAAAGATTTGTAAAATAATGTCACGTCACCAGGCATTTTTTAAGGGTCTAAAAACAAGTCTCCCGATTATGGCAGGATACCTACCGGTGGGCTTTGCCTTTGGTGTTGCCGCCGAAGGTGCCCATTTTGGAACTTCTTTTGCCCTGTTTACTTCACTATTTATTTATGCCGGAGCAAGCCAATTTGCACTGGTTGGATTACTGAAGGATGGTGTCTCTTTAATAACAGCAGCATTTATAACTGTTGGACTAAATATCCGACATTTTTTATATGGACCTGGTTTATCAGGAGAAACAGAAGAATTAAAATTATCACAAAGGCTAATAACTGCTTTTGGACTGACTGATGAAGTTTTTTCAGTTGCCTTTTCCAAAATCAAGGAAATACCAGTAGAATCAAGATTCTGGTGGCTGCTTGGACTGGAAATAGGGGCTTATGCCTCATGGGTGCTCAGCACTTTTATGGGAAGTTTTGGAGGAAAAGCACTACTAAATAATTTTTCATTCCTTGGACAGGCTCTTTCTTTCGCTCTACCAGCACTTTTCTTCAGCCTTTTGCTATCAATGCTTCAAAAAGGCAGACGTCTGGCAGTGGTAATTGCCTTAGCGGTTGCAGCGACCTTTCAATTAAACGGGCACCCAGAAATTGGAATAATTGCAGCGGCATTTATTGGCCCCATCACAGGAATTATATGGATCAGACAGTAAACGATATATATTTTTTCTATGCAATTTTACTTGTTGCAGTAGGAACCTATCTAATACGTGCTATACCTTTTATTCTCTACGCAAGAAAGGGCAAAAAAAGTAAAAGTCATGCTAAAATAAACTTGTTTTTCCGACTAATGGGGCCATCAATGATAGCTGCACTGCTTGTAACTTCCATTGGAGCACCAAATTCTGAAGAGTATTTACAGATTTTGAACTACTTAATAGGATTCAGTGCAGTAGGTCTAAGCTACTGGCTTTGGAAAAATCCTGGAATATGCGTAATAGCAGGTGTAATATGTTTTTCCTTATCACAGTTGTTTTTCATTTGATTACAAACAGCAGACTATTTCTTGTGCAATTAAACTTCATAAGAATCATTTGGATAATCAAAACTCAAACGTCCTAGTTTTCCCTGTCTAAAGTCTCTGAGTACAATGCTCTCCGCACGAGTCTTATCAAAAGTACCCCCTCTCTTAATACATCCTCTCTTTTCAGCTATTTTCTGAAGTATATCTTCCGGAAACAGATCAAGATCTCCTGGGGTAAGCTTATAGTACTTCTCTAATTTGTCTGGCAGTTTTCGCTTTAAAATTCCGATTAAATAAATACTGAGCTGAGAGGTCCCTATAACTGAATCCTTAATTGCCCCTGTAATTGCTAGCTTTAAACCAGTTTCTTGGTCCTTAATTTTTGGCCAAAGTAAGCCCGGCGTATCGAGAAGTTCAACATCATTTCCCAACTTGATCCAATCCTGATGTTTAGTTATTCCAGGAGTTGGACCTGTAACTGCTGCTTTTCTTCCAGAAAGTCTGTTTATCAAACTTGATTTGCCAACATTTGGAATACCACATACAAGCATCTTAAGAGTTGGTGGACGAATTCCTCGCCTGCGGAAAGCAGACCATTTCTTCTGCATCATATTCCGAGAAAGAGGCAACAACTCTTGAAGATGGCTCTTCTTTATAGCATCCACAAAAAGGAATGGAATGCCCTGTGTCAGGTAGCTTTCTTCCCATATCCTTGTTACTTCCTTATCCGCCAGAGAGGTCTTATTGAAAATTAGGATACGTTTTTTGTTTCCAAGTAATTCCTCAAAATCTTGATTAACTGATGATATAGGAATTCTGGCATCTCGCATTTCGAGAACTACATCAACACGCTTAAGCTGAACAGCAACTTCTTTTTTAGCCTTCAGCATGTGTCCAGGATACCAGTTAATTTCCTGCTGATTACTATTTTTTTCCTGTAGTATGGAAGGTCTCATTTCTTGAAGCTGGAAAGGGTTTTTTTACAAGTAATAGGTTGTTTTGATGACCTGCTCATTCGGACTTTCCTCTAAATTTTTTCTATGATTAATTCCCTTTTCCTTTTTTTTTCGTTTTGCGACCAATTCGGCGCCTTGCTGAATAATATTTTTTATAACCTCTTCCCCTGAAAAAGTGCCTTCGCTGTCTTCGTAACTAAGGTCATCCACATGTAGCTGTTCTTCTACAATCTGCTCCACTTCCTGAAAAAGAGTGCCCATGCTTAAATCAAATTTCCAGTCTGGATTTTCATAAAATGTCTCAGCACTTAGCATTGCAAGAAAAACTACACGAAACGGGTCAATGCCTTTGTATTCAGCTACAGCAACTCGAAGATCCAACCACTTTTCACCCTCAAGCAGGTCCGTATCTGGATCACCAAAAATACCCTGTTCTAGATCAACATAGGCATAAACTTCAAAATGCGTGACATAGGCCTCAAGTTGCTCCACCAAATCTTGATACACTTTATGGCCCTTATCTGTAACCTTATAAAAATTTTCTTCATCTAAAGTTAGTGTACCTCGGCTCTCCATAAAATTCAGTAAAGACTCAAGGCCCTCATCGTCTGTTTCTAGAAGAGCTATATTTAGGCGACAATGTTGATTTTCATCCATCTCATTTTCAACTTCAGAAATAGCATTTTTTGCCTCTTTAAGTTCTTCCTTTTCAAAAGTTAGTTCCTGCTCATGTTCATCAGAACGAAAGAAACCTTTTTTTAACTTTGCCACACTATTTTCAAGCTGCTCAATTATATCCTCCAGTTCTTGTTTCTCAATTTGAAGCAGTTCATACTGCATCAAATGATCCAGTAAAAGCAGTGCACCAAATTCCTTTAAAGCTTCTTTACTCAATAAGCTAAAATTAGGAGAATTCATGAAAAATATTCACAACAAAATGAGATAAAATTATCAAACTTATGTGATAATTGATTTGCATTCTTAAAAAAAAACTGTCACAAACTAATTTTTTAGGTAAAATATAACAAAATTTTAACATACCCAATCAATTTTAGCATCAGGTACAAAGGATGCACGTCAAGCAAGATCTTAGCGCTACTCTGACAATATGTACATAGAATTATAAAAGTCAGCTGCAAAGGAGTCACAGTGCCGGATGAGGAAAGTAGACAATACCAGATAAATATCAGTGGGAACCGTTTCTCTATTTCAAGTCCACATGGCGAAGAACATGTGCGAGAAGTAGAGAAATTCCTTGATTCTCAGATCAAGGAAGTATCAGAGCAGACGGAGTCATATGGGCCATCCAGCATAGCTTTACTTGTTGCTTTGAATCTAGCTGATAAACTGCTTACTCTTCAAAAAAGAGTTTCAAGATTCGATGGGATTGAAGATGATTTAGAATCCTTATCCTACAAATTGGAAAAAGTTCTGGAGAAAGGATAGTTCAACTTTTTACTGTTAAAAAAAAACGAGAAATTTTATTTAATTTTTTACATGTTTTTTTAAGCAGTATTTTAAGCAGGACTCGTAAGATTGAACAGTTTTTTAATCTTTTCTATGATTGAAACAATATTTAATAGAATCAAATGCGGAGTCTGCGGTGTTCGTGATGTAAAACTTTTGCTGCCTGATATTTTCTTTACAGGAGTTTGTCCCTGAAAGGGGTGTGCATGTCTGCCAGTGGGCAGGAAGCCTAAACCTTTTACCACATTACTCCACCTTGTTGGGCCAAGGTAACAAAAGCCTCATTTTACACACGGCATTGCGGACTTCTTCACATTCTNCNTGCTTTTGTTAAACTANNAATGTTATACTTCACTAAGTCCACCAGACCTGTTGAAATAAAATGTCACAGCTGGTTTCAGAGTTTTTGAGTTCACTTAAAAATAAAAAATACTCACCAAACAGTATTCAGAGTCATCGACTGGATCTGAGTAAATTCATAAAGTGGCTAAAAGTAGATGAAGAAAATTGCGACAGTCAGGAAGTGACCGAAAATATTCGCAGTATTAATTTGGATGATCTTGAAACCTACCTGAATTACCTTAGACAGTCCTTCAAGCCTAGAACAGTTGCACGACACATCTCAACACTGAAACTTTTTTTTGACTACCTTGAATTACATGGCCTGATTAAAAAAAGTCCAGCCCACCAATTACGTTTTCCAGAAGTATTGCCTGATGCGCCGGAAATACTTACTCCAGAAGAAGTTTTAGCTTTGCTAGAGTCTCCTTCACTGGATCATTACCTGGGGTTAAGGGACAGGGCGATGATGGAGCTACTTTACTCCAGTGGTCTTAAAGTCAGCGAGCTACTTGGTCTTGATGTTGAAGATTTATTTCTAGAACTGGAATTTTTAAAAGTAAGGTCCAAACGCGAGAGAATGGTGCCCATTACTATAAAAGCTGTACAGGTGCTTCAAAAGTACCTTACGGAGGCAAGGGAGAACCGTCTTCTTGTCCCTAACGATCCATGTTTATTCCCGGGACGAAACGGCACACGCATGACCAGAGTTGGATTTTGGGCAATGATTAAGAAACACGCTAAAAGAAGTGGAATCAACAGCCACATCAACCCTAGAATTCTGCGACATTCATTTGCGGTGCATTTACTTCAGAACGGCATTGATCTTTCTGACATTAAGGAGCTCTTTGGCTACGTCAGCTTAGACGCAACCCTTCAGTATGCACATATAAATCGTCCAGATTTTGTGAAGGTTTATCACGAACTTCATCCACGGGGCCGGAAGCATGCTGTTAAGTAGGATTCCCAGTTATTTAAATTAGATGCTCCAATCCGTAAAACAATTCTTTCAGATGCAAAACCTTTTTACAGGCAATGCAAACACCGGGCATGAATGATTCGCGGTGAATAGAATCATGTCTGATTTTAAGTGTTTGACTCTGGCCACCAAAAATTACCTCCTGATGCGCAACAAGTCCAGGAAGTCTTATGGAGTGGATGCGGATATTCTGTGACTCTGCACCCCGTGCTCCGGGAAGAATTTCTTTTTCATCTATTTTTTTATGAATTGATTTTCTCGATTCAGCCAGCAAATTTGCAGTTTTTATAGCAGTTCCCGAAGGTGCATCTGGTTTAAGGTCGTGATGAAATTCTATAACTTCTGCGTTTGGAAAATATTTCGCAGCATCTTGGGCATATTTCATCATCAGAACTGCCCCAATAGCAAAATTTGGAACAATTACTCCACCATTATTATATTTATTACAAAGATCCTTGAGATTCTTAACCTGTTCCGGAAGCAATCCGCTTGTTCCAATAACAGGTTTAGCTCCAGATTCTATAATCGTTACAGCATTTTCCATTACAACTTCTGCGGTTGTGAAGTCCACAACAACCTGAGCTTGCGCTTCTCTGATTGTATCAATAAGGTTATCCCCTAAATCTGTTTGAGCCACCAAGTCCAGTTCCTGGTCTTCTGTAACAGCTTTAACAGACTCTTGCCCCATGCGACCTCTGAATCCGTTTATCAATACGCGAATAAGACTCATGGATTAAATTATATTATGTTACTTCTGAAAAAAATATCTCAGTCTGACTCGATTTTATAGTCAATTTTGCTTAGAATGCAATGTTTTTACTGCATGATCATTTATATTTTAAAAAATCACAAGACAGGGGGCACAAAATTATGAACAGATGTAAATTTTATGTGATCAATACCCAAAAATCTCAGGAAAAGGTTGACGGACTGCACCAAATTACCCTAGAGTGTGAAAATAGATCAGACGCCCACGGATTTCTCTGGATAGATGAGGAAGATAAGATCATGCAGATACAGCTACTCTTCGGAGAACTGGCAATAGAATGGATATCAGGTAAAGGAATCAAATACAGCCGTACAAACCGTGCAACTGAAATTCCAGAAGGGATAGGATTTCATAAAGGGGTACGTGATCTTAGACAAGTTCAGAATACCGATTCAATCGAGTCGATTAAAGAAGAAGTCCTTAACGCAGAATTTCCGTCAGAGTGGTCAGAAAAAATTAAGCAGAAGTTTTGAGTACTACATTCCTTTGAAAATTAGTGCCTATACTAAAAATTCTAATAGGCCTTATCACGCATCTTTCAGAAGCCAAATCCATATGTTATTATAAACATTCCTGTAAATGCTTTTATATCAGTCGCTGTTTTATTTGCCTCCGACAGCGTTGAGCCTGTTTCTGTACCAGATTTGTGTGTGACTGATATGTCTTCACTCAGGACGGTTCCAGTTTGGTACCAGTCAATCCCTAAGTATCCACCCCAGTCAGCGGTCCATTCATTGCCAATTCCATAATTTAGCTGTGTTATTGTATACTCAATATCATAAGTCACTCCAGAATAATCCCAGTCCGGATATTTGACCTTGTATATGGCATATCCAAAGGGAATATTGAATGAGTTTCCAAAATAGTATCTCCCGTTGAATTCGGTTGCAGCGAAATTTATACTTTGCGAATTAGTTGTGTATCCTTCTGATTCACTGTAATCAGAATATGAATAGTCATAATCGCCAGAACCCTGGGCGTATCCAATTGTCCATACTTCTCCCGGAATCTCAATCTGAGTAGGACTTGCTGTAGAATAAATTAAATGAGATTTCCACTTCATAATTCCGGTTTTAAATCCTATTCTTGCAGTTTGGTTTAACCTGTTGGTTGCTGAACCACCTCCAGAACCTCCTCCTCCACCAAAACCTCCTCCTCCAAAATCTTGGACCTGGGCAAATGAAAGACTGCCGCAAAAAAGAAATGAAAGACATAAAGCAAATAATTTCCTGTAACAGACAAATCTTCTGTCCCTAAATTTTTTCATCTATTTTTTCGAAGTTTTAAGATATAACTTATGATTAATTTAAAATGAAAGACCTATATTCATGACCATAAATTCCACCAGATGCATAAATAATATTCATTAAATCACCTATTGCTATCGCGAACTTTTTAGCTTCGTTAACATCATTCACTTTTCACTTATAATTAACAGTTTTTTCAGATTTTGTAATAAGTAAAATTGTTAACCCAAAAGCTGTGAACAGCAAGCACTAAAATCAATCATGCACATGCAATTTAAAGGCCTGAAGTTAGGTAACATAGTATAAATGGCAAGGTTTAGAGAAAATGTTGAAAGTTTGGAATAATAAAAATTTTTTGCTACAAACAAAATTATTTTGGATTATTTGTGGATCCATACAAAAGAATAAATTTTAAGTTAATAGCTAATTTAAGCTTTTTTTGTTACAAACTTTTTTTCGCAACTAAACTTAAAAATGTTGAAACTGGTAGTATTAATTTGTTTTATAATTTCAATTTTCGTTAGAATCTTTAAAAAACATCAGAAATTCCTGAAAAAATAATGGTACAGTTCTATAAATTAATTTAGCCAGTTTTGATAGTTTTCATTTAAGATTTATTGATGGATTTTCTATTATCGATTTAAATTTTTTTTTTGAATGACTTAATAGTTCTGAATCAAACCCTAGTCCATTTCCATTGTATTCCAGAGTCCACTCCATCCATGTTGGAGAATCTGGATGATGCACAGGAAAGTCCGGAACATATCCTAATCCGACCTCCAGAAGACGAAAAATTAACTTCGCTGTCAGACCCCAAATATCATACCCCTGGTATTCAAAATGGTGTACAAGAACAGGAAAAGAAAAAGTTTGCTTTTCCTCTGACCAGTGGCTTTCGCTTTTCATGAAAAAAGTAAGAGGCACCTTGAAAACTGACTCAATTTCATCTTTGTTAGGAACAGGAACAAAATCAGATGGAACGAGACCTATATATGGGGTTACCAGATAATAATGAAGTGAAAGAATCTGATCAAGCGTTCCGATGACATCAACTTTTTCCCCAGGTAACCCAATTTCTTCTTGTGTTTCACGAAGTGCCGTATATATCGAGCCCTCGTCATCACTTTCTTGCTTTCCACCAGGAAATGAAACCTGCCCGGGATGTGAGCGCATTTTAGTGGAGCGACGAGTAAGCATCACAAAAATTTCACCTTCACTTTCCAGAAGTGGTATCAAAACCGAAGCACGTTTGTGGACCCGCGAATTCTTCAAGGGATTATAGTCAGCAAGAGCCTGTCTTATTTTTTCAAAATCATTAATCATGGATCAAAAAAACGCACACTGTTTTCCTGCCAGTAACCTCTTATAATTTTATGTATTTTCCTACTTGCCTCAAAAGAAGTTCTAGCAAATGCTGGTGTGAACTGTATATTTTTTAAACTGGCGTGTCCAAGCAAATCTCGATTAAGGGCACTGTCAAGAACAGCACATTGGGATCTCGCCTTCTCAACCAACTTTGAAACGGAACTGCACAGATTCAGCATTTCAACAGAAGAGTAAGCCGGCAGTTGAAAATGTCCATGTGCCTGCAAAATTGAACTGAAAGCATTGATTGCTGCTTGACTGCTTAAAAGGCAGCTTGTATCCGGATGTGTTTTTATCATTGATTTTGCCAATTCCAAATCCTCTTTGGACTGCTCCCATGAAACCTTTGCACGCTTGATACTTCTTTTGGATTCTTGTGCTTTTTGCATAAATATGTTTTAATACAGATCAGTTTTTAAGAAAATGCCACATATTTTTTAAAAAATAAAATTCAGATTTTAATTTTTTCAATTATACTTTTCGATTTATCGGTTTCAAAAGTAGTCTTAAAATTTGTATAGAGTGTTTTATTCTAACTGAAAAAATAGCAACATAATCTATCGAGCTTTGTTGTCATATTGAATGTATTCAGCGGATACTGTGTTCTTCGAGATATCGTTCTATTTCCGCGTAAAGGTTCACATCCAATACTATATTGCCATTAGGAATACTATTTTTCATATAAAGACATATCTCCCGGATGGTGATTATTGACCAGACGGGGACCTCTGTTTTAAGTTTAAATTCGGTAATTGCATCTAATCCGCAAGAACTGCTCTCTAGGCGATCCAGGGCTACCATTACACCAGAAAATTTGACCTTGCAGAGTTTCCAAATAAGATTTATTGACTCAATTTTGGTAAGACCATCAGTGAACACGTCATCAACCATTACAACCATATCACCCTGTCGTGGAAGCTGACCTACAAGTGTTCCCTGATCACCGTGTTTTTTAATTTCTTTTCGATTAAAGAAATAACCAATATTTCGGTTCAGTTTTTTTGAAAGCGCTGTCGCAACACTTACACACAAAGGAATTCCCTTGTAGGCTGGACCAAAAATAAGGCTACAGTCCGGAACGTGTTGCTGGATAGCAGAAGCATAGTATTGCCCAAGTTGCTCGATCATCGGTCCTGTGTTAAATTTTGAGGAGTTGAAAAAGTATGGTGAGACACGTCCGTTCTTTAATGAAAACTCCCCAAACTGAAGTGCATCTGCGCTCACAAGGAATTCTGCAAATTGTTTTTTGTAGTTTTGCATTTGACTTCAGCACTGAATTATGAGATACGTTGAAAGCATATCAGTAAGTTTAAGGTATCTCAATCCATGAATATTTTTATAAAACCGTAGATTATTTTCTACACTGATAAACAGAGAAATACAACTTGTCCAAAGATCAGGGTAAACGACTGCAAAAAGTGATTGACGCACTAATGGTGTCATATAAGGAACATCCGGATATAGAACATATTGGTGAAATGCATATTCCGGCAAAGGATAGTATTATCAATTTAACCGAAGACATACAGGTATTACTTTTTCCTGGGCTAATTCGCCAGGAATCATTTGACAATCTTAATTTACCCCATCTTATTGGACAAAAGACTGTATCCATTTTCTATAGACTTAAAGAAGCCATAGAACTTGTACTCTGCTGGAAAGCTTCCTTAGAGGGAGAGCGTTGCCAGGAAAATCCGAAATTTGGAGAGCAGGTAGAAGGTATTTCAAATGAATTCCTAGAATACATTCCAACACTGCGAGAAGTGCTATCAGAAGATGTGGAGGCAATTCTGCGAGGAGATCCTGCTTCCGTAAGCAAACGGGAAATTGTACTTGCATATCCTGGCCTTCAAGCAGTAAGTGTTTTCAGAATTGCTCATTTCTTACACAAAAGAGGCGTGCCACTGATTCCGAGAATCATGACTGAGCATATTCATTCAAAAACCGGAATTGACATTCATCCTGGGGTCTCAATAGGCAGAGGATTAATGATTGATCACGGCACAGGGATCGTGATTGGTGAAACTGCAGTAATCAATGATTATGTCAGGCTCTACCAGGGCGTTACATTAGGAGCGCTAAGTCCGCAGCATTCACTTGCTAACCCCGACTTAAAACGTCATCCAACAATTGAAAAAAACGTGATCGTATATTCAGGGGCAACGATACTTGGTGACGTGGTGGTTGGAAAGGGGTCGATTATAGGAGGAAATGTCTGGCTTACGCACAGCATACCTCCTAATAGCAGAGTTTTTTTAAAGGATGCTGATTCCGTGCAGGAAGAGAGAGTAAAAGCAAGCTAGAAAAAAGTTTTGCAAATACTGACTGACTGAGTAAATATTAAGTCTTAAATTGTAGATTATGTTAAAAGTAATTTGATAAATTTGATAATCAAGAAAGGAATTTGTCTTACTAAATTGGCTTTTACAAGAGGGAAGTGTTATGAGTGATATTGAATATGATGAAAAGGTAAAAACCAAATCACGAAAAAAGCTCAAACCTCCCCAGAGTTATAAAGTACTTCTTCATAACGACAATTATACTACGATGGAGTTTGTAGTATTTATACTGGAAACAGTATTTAGCAAAAGCCTTTCCGAAGCAACGCGCATCATGCTACATGTTCATAAGAA
>PAZT01000014.1 GCA_002716165.1 Deltaproteobacteria bacterium
CACAGCAAGCACCAATATTTCACTGAAATCTCCAGCAGGACGTATAGGTGCGTTATTCATCAATGTATAGATTGTGTCCGCAAGAAACTCAATCCCATAAACTTCTCCGATAGGACTTGTAAAAATATCATGGGAAACTTCAGACGTATCTCCAACAAGCACTATCTTTCCTGCAATCAACTCCTGCAGTTCTTCCGTCTCTTCGTCCCACTCTTCATCTGGAATATCTTGCAAATCAAACAATATTTCTCCAGCAGAAATTCCTGCTGGAGTATCTTTTGCCAAAAACATTGAATTAGGTGGAAGCGCAGGCAGGTCGACCCACAAGTCATTAAAATGATCCAAAGGGACAGAAATATCTCCTATAATAAGTTGTCCATCTTCTAGCTTAGGTTCAACACCTTTATACATAGCCAGAGTTTTTATAGCAAAAGGCCAGACATTGTTTTCCTCAATCTCTTTAGGAAAAAATCGTACCCGGGAAATTTTATTTCCAATCAGAGTGTGATTAGTATAACCACTTTCAGTTGCGACCTTGAGAGTTTCTGTTGGATAGTTGACACCTTGGAAATTTCCGTCTCCATCAAATTCAAGCTGTGCCACAACAACAGTATTTCCAGCTGACTCCAAAGCTTCAGCAAGAATGGGATCCTCACCATAGCCGTTAGGAAAATCCATAAGCATATCAAGAGCAATGACTTTCGCACCTAGTTTTTTTATTATAGTAGTAAGCTTAGCAATATCAGATCTTTTCAGCGGCCAGCTTCCATATTCATCAAAAAAATCCTCTTCGGTATCAACGATTATAATGTCATCGTAAGCAAACTGAGTTTTATCTGCATCCAGAGTATTTAAGCGAACAATATGTCGGTTCCCTTGCAACCAGTTTTCTATCGAAGAAAACAATTCCAGCCTCTCTGCTGGAATCATAAGCATAAAGAAAACTAAAGAAATCCAAAGGTCTGGTCTGCGTAACAGCTTATTCATGTTTCTCCTTGTAAAACATTTTAAATTAACTACTAAGATTAACTTTAACTGGTGGCATAATATACGAGAAAAACTTAATCCATAATTTAAAAATTAACAACATATTTCCTTGAAGGGAATTTGATTCTATGAATATAAATTCATAAAAACGTTTCAATTAAATTGATAAAAATGAAGACATAAGTCATCTAAGACGATACTTCAATCTTGAATTTTAAATAGAAAAACTAAATCACTTAAATAATTAAGCTAAAAGTATTTTTCAGGTGTTATAATAAATTATTAAATGATAAGCTTTCTTTGAAATTATTCTTCAATTTACATCAAAAATACTTCAATAAATTAACTTCTTTTGTTTTCAGCATCTTGCATAAACCTATCCTATTAGTAATCTCTCTTTTATACAGGACCTTTGTTTTGTTGCGTCTGCATGCATATAAAAAAGGTTGGTTCAAAACATTTCGTCCAAATACACCTGTGATTTCAGTTGGAAACCTAATAGTAGGTGGTACTGGAAAAACTCCTGTAGTTGATCTGCTTTCAAGAGAACTGCAAAGTAGAAACTTCAAACCAGCTGTACTCAGCAGGGGTTATGGAAGAAAAAATAACAAAATTCAAAAACGTCTGCGGTTTTGTGAAAATAGTCATTCAGACCCTGAATTTTTTGGAGATGAACCCTACATGCTAGCAATGCGAAATCCAGAAATTCCTATATATGTTGATAGCTCTCGCATAGCAGCAGCTAATTCTGCTGAAAAAAATGATAACCCTGACATTTTGGTTTTAGATGATGCTTTCCAACACCTAGCGATTCACCGTGACTTGAATCTGCTTTTGATTGACTCGGAGCGTGGACTAGGAAACGGTAATTTAATTCCTTATGGGGTCTTACGTGAACCTGCAATTCAATGGAAACGTGCAGACGCAATAATTATTACAAAAGCTAATATTTCTTCTACAAATAAAATTTATGAAATACTCAAAAATGATTTAAAAGTTAGCATTCCAGTGTTCAATTTCAATTTTGAGGCTAAGTTTTTTTGCAGTTTAGATGGGAAAAACCGAAAAAACATAAAACACTTAGCAGGAAAAAATTTAGTGACTCTATCAGGAATTGCACAACCTGATGTTTTCAGAAAAATGCTAGAAAATCTTAAAGGAAATATAATAAGCAATATTGAATACGCTGACCATCACAATTACAACAATAATGATGTTAAAAAAATTTTGAAGAAGAAGGATGAAATAAAACCTGATTATATTATAACAACAGAAAAAGACGCAGTTAAACTAAGACCTTTTTCTGAACTAAATAATTATGTTTGGATTTTGGAAATTGAAGTACGCCCTGATAAATCCTGGAACACTTTTTTTGAAAGTTTTCTTGAAAGTTTGTAAAACATAAGTTGCTGAAAATGTTGACTAGAATAATGAATTTAGCTAGTATCTCCGGTTACTAAATAATCAATTCTGATTGAATGATAAAGATGAGCAAAAAGTTACTTAAAAATTTACATGTGATCAATCCCTGCGCCGAACCTGCATTTGTAGAAAATGCATTTGTAGCAATTTCCGGTGATACTATTGAAAGCACAGGAATTACTTTACCTTCAGGTGAATTTGATGAGATTCACGACCTTGGTGGAAAAGTTGCCCTGCCAGGGATGATTAATGCACATCATCATTTGTATTCCAGCCTTGCGATAGGGATGCCTTTACCTAAAAAAAATCTAAATAATTTCGTAGAAAAATTAAAGGAAGTCTGGTGGAAAATGGACCTTGCACTTGACCATGATTCAACAAAGGCATGTTTTGAAGCAGGCTTACTTGACTCTCTAAAGGCTGGTACAACAACAATAATTGATCATCACTGCAGCCCGTCCTTCATCGAAGGTTCATTGTCATTACTAGCAGATATGGGCGAAAAAATGGGTCTTAACGTAAGCCTTGCCTTTGAAATTAGTGATCGAAACGGTGAAGAAAAATTTGAGGCAAGCCTTAAAGAAAATCTGGAGGCATTAGAGAAATACTCTAGACCTCTTTATGTGCATCCAATAGTTGGCTTGCATGCTTCTTTTACACTTTCTGATGATTCCTTAAAAAAAATCCATGATGCTGTAAGTTCAATTGACTCTTGGGGAATACATATCCATGTTTCTGAAGATATGGCTGACGAACTTGATGCTACACATAGAGGTTACGGTTCAGTTCTTGAAAGACTAAATCGATTTGATTTGCTCAATCAAAATTCACTTATTATTCATGGACTTCACATTAAAGAAACTGACGTGAATTTGATTGGTGAACATAATGCCATGTTCGTTCACAATCCATCATCAAATGCAAACAACAGGGTCGGAATGGCGCCTAACCTAAACTTGGATGAACTCTCTTCTGGACTTGGTACAGACGGCATGCAAGCAAACATGCTACGTGAAGGAAAAGAGGGAATGCTTATACGAAGCTCTCACCTTCAAGGAGGTGGCGCAAGTTCGGATTACATGCAACTCTTATTTAGAAACAATCCAAAGATTGCATCTAAACTATTTGGACGAAAGATTGGCTCTATTTTGCCAGGATATCAGGCAGACCTTGCAATTTATGATTATTCACCAAGGACTCCAATAACAGATTCTACCGTTTTTGGTCATGTTTTTTTTGGACTGAGTGAACTCCCCACTGAGGTGATCACAAGAGGTGAATTCAGGATTAAAGACCGTCATTTGATTATGCATTCTGAAAAAGAAATAAAATCAAATGCAGTTGCTCAGGCAGAAAAACTTTGGAGTCATTTCTGAAAATAAAATTTTATTCTTGAAAAAAATGGCAGAACTCATACCACATCCTTTTAGTTCCCTTATTAATAGGATGTTCCACGAACTGGAAACAAAAAGCTCAATTTTTGACTACCACTCAAAGAAATACTTTACCGGATCGACAGATAAAGAGTACTCTGTAAAATTCCATGGGAAAAAATCCTCCTCTCCACTTGGACCTGCATCAGGACCGCAAACTCAAATGGCTCAAAACATATTACTTTCATGGCTAGGTGGCTCAAGAATAATGGAACTTAAAACGGTTCAGGTATTAGATGAACTGGAAATACCCCGGCCATGCATTGACATGCAGACCATAGGCTACAATGTGGAATGGTCTCAGGAATTAAAAGTTGAGCAATCACTACATGAGTATGTTAAAGGCTCAATGCTAATCCAAATATTGCAAGCGAGTAAAAAACTTGAAATAGCCACAAATTTTGAAAATGTACTCTACGATATGAGCGTCGGATATGATCTTGAGGGAATTAAGTCTGAGAAAGTAAGTAAGTTCATAGAAAAAATGAAGGACGCTTCAGCAATTGTGGAACATTATCGTAAACAAATTCCTGAAAAATTCGCTGAATACAGAGACCTGGATTTTCAAACAAGACTTTCTGACACACTAACTTTAAGCACTTTCCACGGTTGTCCCCCGGAAGAAATCGAGAAAATCATTGATTATCTTTTCCATAAACATAGTTTGAACTGCATCATAAAACTCAATCCAACATTACTGGGAAAGAATAAAGTACGTCACCTACTGAACGATATGATGGGTTATCAGGACATCAATGTCCCTAATGAAGCTTTCGAAAATGACACTTCCTGGGAACAGGCACAAGGATTTGTAGAACGCCTTGGTCTAACTGCAGATTCTCTTGGGCTTGGATTTGGTGTGAAATTTAACAATACGCTGATTGTTGAAAATCATCGCGATTTTTTCCCAAAAACAGAAAAAGTAATGTATCTATCAGGGACTCCGCTACATGTATTGGGAATCAATCTGGTTCAACAATTTCGCGAAAGATTTTGTGACCGTTTCCCAATTTCATTCTCTGCTGGAATTGACAAAAATAACTTTGCAGACTCGGTTGCATTGGGGCTTACACCAATTACTGTGTGCAGTGATTTGCTAAAGGTCGGCGGCTACAGTCGCAGCAGCAGCTACTTTAAAGAGCTTAACACTCGCATGGACAGCCTTGGTGTCTCTGACATAGAAAGTTATATAATTAAAGCCTATGGAAATGCAGAACTGGCACTAAGAAATATAGGTATTGATAATGGGAATGAATCAGTAAATTCATTTCGAGAATCACTCCATAATCCTGAAAGTCAACTTCAATTCAGTCAGCTGCTTAAAAATTTGGGGGGGAAAATTACTGAAAACCTACTTTCTGAAATAAAGCTGCTAAATACAAAAACTTATGTTGAACAGGCCACTAACCATGAACGCTATAGTTTTGAAAAGAACTCTACTCCTCCAAGAAAAGTTGGTACCATGCTTGAATTATTCGACTGTCTGACATGCGATAAGTGTATCCCCGTATGTCCAAACGATGCAAATTTTGCTCTGAATATTCCTGCTGGAAAAACTGAAATCTTGGAATTTGAACAGCGCAGTGAAAGGTGGCATATAAAAGAAAGAAAAACACTAAAACTTGAAAAGAAATATCAAATAGGTAACTTTGCAGATTTTTGTAATGAATGTGGAAATTGTGATATTTTCTGTCCAGAAGATGGAGGACCTTTCATACTTAAACCAAGATTTTTTGGAAATTTAGATTCATTTAAACATTTCAGCAGCCATGATGGTTTTTTTATTGAAAAAGGTAATGATGCTGAAAAAGTTTATGCACGTTTTGATGGCAAAGAATACTGCCTCTTAATAAAAGGTGAATACGTAGATTATTCAGGACCGGATTTCAAAATAAGATTCTGCAAGGACGATCCCATAAATACCATTTCAGGAGAGGCAAAAAACACAGTAAGTTTTGAAAATTATGAGATAATGAAGATGATGAAAACCGCTGTCACAGATACATCAAGTGTTACTTATTCTAGTTTCTTGTAGGAATATTTACCTAGTCGGAGTTAGTTAGTTAATAAGCTCAAATAAATCTTAACCAAACATGTAGTTTTACAAAATTAATATGGAGAGAAATGATTTTAACTGATTCAAAAGTATTTGTGGTCCTACCTCTTATGGGCCTAGAACGAGCGAGTAAATTTTATTAAGAAAAGCTTGGGCTTAAAACTACTAATACCGGTTGATTCCTTTTGAAATGTGGATATGGTTCACATCTGGTTCTATATCAAAGGGATTCACAAACCAAATCTGATCACACAGCAGCTGGTTGGGAAGTTGACGATCTTGAAAGTTGTAAATGATCTTCGGGAGAAAGATGTTGTATTTGAACAGTATGAAATGACTGATGAGCAGGGTATTGCTTCCATTGGCCCAGTAAAAGGAGCATGGTTTAAGAATAGTGAAGGAAACATCCTTTCAGTTGTTCAGTTTGAATGTGAAGTACATAGCAGAATAGATTATTATGAAATAATAAATTTATAAATAAAAAAACTAAACTTGAATTAATCTTTAGAAACACTGATTACATTATTTACTTTCTTAGTAATTAAGGAGAAGCATGGAATTTAAATTAAACGGAGATACAATATCTTATGACGGTGATCCTGAAATGTCCCTGATGACATATTTGCGGGATGTAGAAGATATAATTTCTCCCAAAGACGGATGTGCACCTGAAGGAGTATGCGGCTGCTGTACAGTATTAATGGACAGCAATCCTCTCAAGGCATGTATTGCACCGATGAGACGAATTGAAGGTAAAGAAATTGTGACTATGGAAGGCCTCGATAATGGCAAAAAAGAAACTGTAGTTAAGGCTTTCGCCAAAGAGGGAGGTCTTCAATGCGGATTCTGTACTCCTGGAATCATAATGAAAGTCTGGCCCTTATTTGACCAGCCATTTATGACAGAAAAAGATGTAAACAAAGCGCTTAACAGCAACCTTTGCCGATGTACTGGCTACAAAAAAATAACAAAATCATGCCTTACCGCTGCAGAAGCACTTAGGAATAATGGAAACCTTGAGCTACCAAAATTCAGTGGGAAAGTTGGGGAGAGTCTGCCAAAATATGACTCTGTTAGACTTGCTGTAGGTGAAGCACCATATGTTGCAGATTTAAAGTTTGACGGCATGGTACATGGAGCATTAAAATTCAGTGAACATCCAAGAGCTAAAGTTCTAAAAATTAGTACCGACAAAGCTGAAAAAATGGATGGTGTTCTGCGCGTATTTACTGCTGAAGATATTCCCGCTCAAAGATTCACTGGTTTAATTGTACCTGATTGGCCACTGATGGTAAAAGAAGGGGAAACCACACGCTATCTTGGAGATATTCTGGCCGGAGTTGTAGCGAAAACTGAAAAGCAGGCACGTGAGGCTTTGAACTCAATAAATATCGAATACGAAATATTAACACCAGTTACAGATCCTACTGAAGCATTGTCAGACAAAAGTCCAAAAATACACGAAAGCGGTAATCTTCTATCCACAACCGAGATTCATCGTGGGGACAGCTTAAAGGCGGAGAAAGAAAGTGATTATGTTACAAAAGGGACATACAAAACTCAGCGAATAGAACATGCTTTCATGGAGCTCGAATGCTGTGTCGCAAAACCCAAAAAAGATGGAATTGAAGTTTTCTCACAAGGACAGGGAGTCTATGAGGACAGGAAAAGTATTAGCAAAATTTTAGGAATTCCACTAGAGAATGTAATTGTTTCACTGATGCCAAATGGTGGTGCATTTGGAGGAAAGGAGGATATTTCAGTACAGGGACATGCCTCGCTTTTCGCTCACATACTTCAGCTTCCGGTTCGAGTAGCATTAACACGTCCGGAGTCACTATTGATGCATCCCAAACGCCATCCTATGTCAATGGATATTTCTATGGGATGTGGTAAAAATGGCAAACTTACGTTTATCAAGGCAGACATTATTGGTGACACAGGTGCATATGCCTCAGTAGGAATGAAGGTACTTGAGCGTGCAGCTGGACACGCAACAAGTGTCTATACAATTCCTTCAGTCGAAATCCTAAGTAGAGCAGTTTATACTAATAATGTACCCTGCGGAGCTATGCGTGGGTTTGGTGTTAACCAGATTAATTTTGCAGTTGAAAGCTGTATTGATGAGTTATGTGAACTTGGAGGATTTGATAGATGGCAAATCCGCTTCGATAATGCTTTAAAACCCGGTGAATGTACATCAACAGGTCAGAAAATAAAATCAGGAATAGGAATTCAAAAAACGCTTTTAGCAGTCAAAGAAAAATTTCAAAGTGCTAAATACGCAGGGATTGCATGCGGTATGAAGAACACCGGAATCGGTAATGGAATAGCAGATTCAGGCAAGGTAAAGGTGGTTATTGATTCTCCTAATAATGTTACTATTCACCACGGATGGACTGAAATGGGACAGGGAGTTTTTACAATGGCCGTTCAATTTTTGTGCGAAGCAACTGGGATTAGTCCAGAACTTATCTCAGTCAAAGTCGATACCTCAAAAGAGGCTCCAGCAGGAATGACAACCGCTTCACGAGGCACCTCAATTATTGGTAACAGCGTACTGGATGCCGGTTCAAAAATTAAAGTAGACCTTGAAACTCACTCACTAGAAGAACTAGTTGGACGTGAATATGAGGGAGAATGGACTTGTGACTGGACAACATCATTATCATCAAATTGCGAAGATCCAGAGACACATTACTCATATAGTTATGCAACGCAGGTAGTTACACTTGACGATTCAGGACAAATCGATACTGTTTTTGCTGCACATGATGCCGGAAGAATAATTAATCCTGTCTTGTTCGAGGGACAGCTTGAAGGTTCTGTGCATATGGGTCTCGGTTACGCACTTTCTGAAAATTTTGAAATGCAGGAAGGAATACCTAAGCATACTAAGCTTGGGAAACTTGGTATGATTAGAGCCGCTTCAACACCAAAAATAGTAGTTATAGGTGTAGAGGAACCGGATGAGTTTGGACCATGTGGGGCAAAAGGTGTAGGCGAAATTGGTCTTGTTCCAACCGCATCAGCAGTTTCGAACGCTTTTTTTCAGTACAACGGTCAGCGTCAATACGAACTACCACTTAAGAAAATGAGCCTAAAGCCTGATGAATCATGATGGGAAAAAACAAACTTATCATTTTTGCCTTAGGAGGAAATGAAATATCCCCTGTTGAAGTTGATCCAATTACAGGTAAGCTGATAAATCAGAATATACGCGCTCAATGGAGTAGAACTGCAAAAACATGCGAAATTTTAGCTGATTTTATAAAAGAAAATCAAAATTTTTCTTATATAATTACTCATGGCAACGGGCCTCAAATTGGGAATATATTATTAAGATCAGAATATTCAAGTAAACACCTTTTCCCTCTGCCGCTTGACGTCTGTGGAGCAGATTCTCAAGGAGCTCTTGGATACATGCTGGCCCAGCTTTCAAACTCACTTAGTGTCAGGGGATTGGGAATAAATACTGCTGAAATAATTACACAGGTAATTGTTGATGCAGATGATCCTGCCTTCCAGAATCCAATCAAATTTATAGGTCCTCCATTAACGAAAGAGGAAGCAACTCAGATAATGAGTGAAAATCAGGACTACTGCGCAAAATTTTATAAGAATGCTGACACACCAGAATTAAACTCACTCATAACATTCTCAGGTAAAACAAGAGCCCCTTTGGAAATTTGGCGACGTGTGGTACCGTCTCCAAAGCCAATAGGAATTGTGGAAATTGATATTATTGAAGCCTGTTATTTATCTGGCCATATACCTATTACAGTTGGTGGTGGAGGAATTCCAGTAGTAAAAGTTTCTCCAAAAAAAAATAAAAATCACGAAACATATGAGTGCAATTACGATATTTCATATAAAAGAGAAGTCTCAAAGGGCGAATCTCAAGCTCAAATATACAAAGGAATTGAAGGCGTAGTTGATAAAGACCTTTCATCCAGTTTACTCGCAAAAATGATTTTAGAACGTTCAGTATCGAGAGGAAATCCAATTGAAGTTGAATTAGTAATTCTAACTAATATTGATTCTGTTAAACTAAATTTTCAAAAAACAAATGAAGAAAGCATCCCAATCCTATCTCTTGAAGAAGCAACCTCTCTTTATAAATCATCTCAATTTCAAGAAGGCAGCATGAGTCCTAAAATTGAATCAATAATAAATTTTCTAAATGCTGGGGGTAAAAAAGCCTACATTACAAACGTTGATTTGCTTAAAGAGACTTTCTCTGGAGATGCTGGCACAACTTTTTTAAATTAAATATTTTAATTGATTAATATGTCATCAAATTTGCGTGTAGACACAGAACGTCTAATAAGTCGCATCGAAAAACTAGGAAAGATCGGTTCCATAGATGGAGGAGGCGTTTGCAGGTTAGCGCTTAGTGATGAAGATCGCAAAGGCCGAGATCTAGTTGTAGATTGGATGAAGAAACTCAATTTAGATATATCAATTGATCAAATCGGAAACGTTATAGCACTTCGTAAAGGTAAAGAAAACGTTAGACCAGTAATGACTGGATCTCATATTGATACTGTTGCAACTGGAGGGATTTATGACGGTAACTTAGGAGTTCTTGCAGGATTAGAAGTAATTGAAACACTAGACGATGCAGGAATAGTAACTAGAAAACCTATTGGAGTAGGATTTTTCACTAATGAAGAAGGTTCCCGATTTGCTCCAGATATGATGGGTAGCGGAGTTCATCAAGGATCTCTAGATCTTAATTCAATGTTAAAAGTAAAAGATTTAGATGGTAAAAGCGTCGGTGAGGAACTTGAGAAAATAGGATACTGCGGTAAAGCACCAACTAATAATTTTCGTGCAGATAGTTTCATAGAGCTTCACATTGAACAAGGGCCAATATTAGATTTAGAAAACTATGAAATCGGTGCTGTAGAGGGTGTTCAAGGAATTTCATGGAATGAATATAAAATTTTTGGAACGGCAAATCATGCTGGAACAACTCCCATGAGACTCCGGCACGATGCAGGTTACGTAGCATCAGCCATTTCTGTTGGAGTGAGGCGACTGGTAAAAGAAATGGGAGGCCATCAAATTGGGACCGTAGGAGTTACTAAACTTAATCCTGGTTTAGTGAACGTAATTGCAAAAGAATCATTAATAACTGTCGATTTACGAAATACAGATGAAAAAAAATTAAAAAAAGCAGAGCTTGAAGTAAAATCAATAATTGAAAAAACCTGTTCAGCTGAGGGAGTTACTTTTAAATCTAAGACTCTTGCTAGATTTGAACCTGTTTCCTTTGATAAAAACATGGTATTAATGGTATCAAATCTTGCTTCAAAAATGGGTTACCGAGTAAAATCATTACCATCTGGTGCTGGTCATGACGCACAGATGTTTGCGCCTAATTGTCCAACAGCAATGATCTTCGTGCCAAGTAGAGATGGTATAAGCCACAACGTGAAAGAATTCACCGAGAAGAAACACATTCAAGCAGGTGCAAATGTATTGTTACAAATAATGTTAAATAAATCTGAGGAAGTAATTTAATTGACTAGAAAAATAAAAGTTGCTGCTGCTCAGTTAGGTCCAATATCAAGGGAAGAATCTCGTTCCTCAGCAGTAAATCGTATGATCTCCCTGATGAGGGAAGCTAAAAAGAAGGATGCCAATTTTATTGTATACCCTGAACTGGCATTAACTACTTTCTTTCCCCGCTGGTACTTTGAAAAACAATCTGAAATTGATAAATTCTTTGAAAAAGAAATGCCCAATGAAGCTACACAGCCATTGTTTGAAGAAGCATATAAATTAAAAATGGGCTTTAATATTGGTTATGCTGAACTTCAAATTGAAGATGGTATTCATCACCACTACAATACAGCAATTCTCGTTGAAAAAACAGGCAAAATTGTAGGTAAATATAGAAAGATTCATCTTCCTGGTCATGAAGAATTTGAACCTTGGCGTCCTTTCCAACACTTAGAGAAAAGATATTTTGAAACTGGTAATTTAGGATTTAAAGTTCACCAAGCCTTAGGGGGAAAAATTGGAATGTGTATTTGTAATGACCGTCGATGGCCAGAGACATTTAGAGTTTTGGGACTTCAAGGAGCAGAACTGATTGCCTTAGGCTACAACACTCCAGTTCATTACCCACTTGCACCAGAACATGATCACCTTCAGGATTTTCATAACCATTTGGTTTTACAATCAGCAGCATATCAAAATGGAACGTGGATTGTAGGCGTTGCAAAGGCAGGGGAAGAGGAAAAATGCGATCTAATAGGTGGTACATGCATCATCGCGCCTACAGGTGAACTTGTGGCAGAATGTAAAACATTAGGTGATGAACTTATTGTTGCAGAATGTGACCTAGATCGTTGTAAGGAAATTAAAGAAAACATTTTCAATTTTAGTCTTCATAGAGAGCCTCAAAACTATACTTTAATATCCGCACCTAAGTAAGAGCCTGTCAAAAACATTGAATTAAAATCCTCGTAAGGGCAGATCAGAATTGCGCTGTAACCAGTTCCATTCAGGATAATCTGCACTTGCTTCAATAAGGTGCATAGTGAAAGCATGGCGTGTGAGGTTGGAACGGTTTGCATAGCTCATATGAGGCAAAAGTCCGTGCAGTATTACCATTGTTCCCGCATTCACCTCCAGAGGCACCATCTTTGATGTCTCCCATTTAGAGCCATCTAAAATTTCTATCTCAGTTCCATTACCTTTTTTATTTCGGTAAAAACGCGATTTAAGATTATATCTATGGCCCCCTGGGATAACCCACATACAGCCATTCTCCTTAGAAGCATCTTCCAGTGCAAACCAAAAACCTTTCACACTTACTGGTTCAGTATAAAGAAAAGTTGCATCTTGGTGACAGCTAACTTCTCCTCCAATCTTTGGTTGTTTGAAAATGTACATTGATTGCAAAATTCTAGGATCTTCAAAACCAACATCTTTTGCAACAGTCTCAAGTTCTTCTGTCCTAGAAAAACTATCAAAAATAGGATCAAGGTCATGCATAGCATGGCCAATTTTGTTGATTGATAACTCCTTCGGCTGTTTTAATTTCCCATTTTCATCAAAGGCCTCCTCTTCAAAAAAGCAACGAATTTTGTCTCCAGATTCTAAGAAGAAGAGGTCTGAGTGTCTTGTTTGTTCATTAGTAGTAAAAATGGTAACTGATTGGTTATAATCGAAGTCATTAACAATTTCTGACGCTCGAACACGCAATTTATTGCACTCCTCATGAGAAACAAAGTTATCCAATACTAAATAACCATTTTGTTCAAATGATTCAATTTGACTTTGTACTAATGACATACATCCCTTGAAAAAAAAGCCACAATATTATAAAATTCTGCAGTCAGAATACGTTAAATAAAGCATGCATACTGGTCAAGTCAATGTTATGCCGAAATTATTTAAATCAAAAAAAAGCCTGTTAAAAAATGGTGCTGGAAGGACTTAAATTGATGATTGTGGGTATGGCTTCTGTCATGCTTTTCCTTTTGTTAGTAATTACCTCAATTGAGTTAATAAAAATTCTTACACGTAATTTCTCAATTAACCAGGAGAAGTTATTACTTTTTAGTCGTAAATCAAACTCAAGAAAATATAATTCTGTCCCTAATTTCGAAGTGCCTATCGAAGTATTTGCTGCTGCAATTGCAAATTATGAATCCGATAACATTACTTCATAACCAATTTCTCAGCATCATATTAAAACAAAAATAAATTAGAAAAAACATCATGGCAAAGAAAAAAATTGAATTTATGGAGACATCCTTCCGTGACGGATTTCAATCTGTATTTGGAGCTCGAGTAGCAACCAAAGATTTCCTACCCGCATTGGAAGCAGCTGTAGAAGCAGGTATACAGCATTTTGAAGCAGGAGGAGGGGCACGTTTCCAAAGCCTATTTTTTTATTGCAATGAATCTGCTTTTGACATGATGGACGCATTTAGAAAAAAGGTAGGAACGCATGCTGACCTGCAGACACTTTCAAGAGGAATTAATGTAGTTGGCTTACGCCAGCAGCCTAGGGACATGATAGATCTACACGCTAAAATGTTTAAAAAGCATGGTATCACTACAATTCGAAATTTTGACGCCTTGAATGATTTGCGAAATCTAAAGTATTCAGCTGAACGTATCACTGCTCATGGCCTACATCACCAGATTGTAATTACTATGATGGATTTGCCCCCAGGATGTGAAGGTGCTCATGACACAAAATATTATTTAGATACTTTAAGAAATATTCTGGATTCTGATGTACCTTTCAATTCAATTTGCTTTAAAGACGCAAGTGGAACAGCAAATCCAAGGAAAGTGCATGAAACTATTAAAGGTGCCCGAAAAATGGTCCCAGAAGGAACAATACTGCACTTACACACGCACGACACTGCAGGAGCTTCAGTTAATCAATATATGGGGGCAATTGAAGGTGGAATTGACCGCATTGATTTGTCAATGAGCCCTGTCAGTGGCGGAACAAGTCAACCTGATATCCTTACCATGTGGCACGCTCTTAAGGGCACAGACTATACTCTGGACATTGATCCCAAGAAAATTATCAAGACCGAGAAAATATTTGCTGAATGTTTTGAAGATTATTTTTTTCCACCAGAATCCCGTATGGTATCTCCTATTATTCCTTTCTCACCAATGCCTGGCGGCGCTTTGACAGCTAATACAATGATGATGAGAGATACAGGCACATTACATCTTTTTCAGGATGTGATCAGGGAAATGTCTGAAGTGGTACGCTTAGGAGGTTTTGGAGCGTCTGTCACTCCTGTGTCTCAATTCTACTTTCAGCAAGCTTACCTCAACGTTATAGAAGGCAAGTGGAAGAAAATCAACCCTCAATACGGTAACATGATACTTGGATATTTCGGAAAAACTCCCGTGGAGCCTGATCCTGAAATTGTAAAGCTTGCTTCCGAACAACTCGACAAACTTCCTTACAAAGATGATCCTCTGGATTTATTAGAACCAGGAATTCCAGCAGCTAAAAAAATTCTGCAAAAAAATAACCTGCCTGAAAGTGAGGAAAACATTTTCATTGTTGCCAGCTGTGAAGAAAAAGGCCTCGATTTTCTCCTTGGAAAGGGAAAAGACTTAATTAGAAAAAAATCACAAGAAGTCAAAAAAGACTCTACTCCAGCAGTTGTAAATACAACTGCACCTGTCATGCCTCCAACTGCTGCTGCAACTCCAGCATCCATAACTCGTGATTACTCGATAACCGTAGAAGGGCGAACATACAATGTCCAAGTCAGCTCAGGTGAAACAATTTCTCCTGCTAAGGTTGAAGAAAACATCCCTGTTAACCCTCCATCTACAAGGAAATCCTTTACAATAGAAATTTCAGCACCCACTCCCGGAAATATAGTAAGAGTTGAAGTTGCTGTTGGAGAAAAAATCTCAAAAGACCAAGTTTTGTTGGTTATGGAGGCCATGAAAATGGAATCAGAAGTTAAATCCTCACAGTCAGGAGAAATTAAGAAAATTAACGTTCAACCTGGAGACACTGTCCAAGCAGGAGATGTTTTACTTACACTTGATTGATGAAAAGATGAAAAAAAACCCTAAAAAAGATTCCATTTCCTTCCATTCAAGAAGTAGCACAAAAAAACATAATTTTTCCCTTTTTCAGATTTTTTCTTTATTTTCTATTTTAGTTTTCTCCGTAAATGTGTTTGCTGAATCGGGAAAAGATCTGAAAAATATTGTAATGCCAACCGATGCTAAGGTAATACGCCTTGATGTTAAAATCGGACAATGGGTTTATGCAGGAAACTATCTGGCTCTTTTAAGGGATCACAAAGGTTCAAAATTAATTCTTCGTTCTGGAGTTTCAGGGAAAATTGAGTCATTTAATCTCCAAGTTAATAAACAGTATGTTGAAGGACAAATTGTCGGTGTCCTCAGAACTTCGCCACTAATCATAGAGAAAGTGGATAGCGGAACTTCAGTTGATTCCCTGCCATCATTTGGACAAATGTTGCAGAATCTATTTAACTCAACTGGAATATCAAGCCTTCTAAATAACCAAAGACTAGAATGGACCGCAGGAATTGGTAGAATTATGATGATTGGAGTTGGTTTTTCCTTGCTTTATCTAGGAATTCGCAAAAATTTCGAACCACTTCTTCTGGTTCCAATCGGTTTTGGAGCAGTACTCACCAATATACCAATAGCAGGTCTCTCTGAGCCCGGCGGCATCCTTTACTATATTTATGAAATAGGAATATCAACTGGAATATTTCCACTACTGATCTTCATGGGAGTTGGTGCCATGACAGATTTTGGACCTATGCTTGCCAACCCTAAAACCGCTTTACTAGGTGGTGCAGCACAGTTTGGAATTTTTGGAACATTACTAGGAGCACTCGCACTGAACACAATTCCCGGAATTGATTTCTCACTTCGTGATGCGGCATCTATTGGAATAATCGGGGGTGCAGACGGTCCAACAGCAATATTCCTTGCTAGCCAGCTTTCTCCACGCTTGCTCGGTGCAATCGCCATTGCTGCTTATTCCTATATGGCTCTTGTTCCCATCATTCAACCTCCAATCATGAAATTACTGACTTCGCAGAGAGAAAGGAGAATTGAGATGAGCCAGTTGCGTTATGTTTCGAGCAGAGAAAAAATTTTATTCCCTTTGGCTACACTGACTCTTTGTGCATTACTTCTACCATCAGCAGCACCATTAATAGGTATGTTCATGTTTGGGAACCTGGTTAAAGAATGTGGTGTAATTAACCGCCTTTCAGAAACAATTCAAAATGCCATTATTAACACAGTCACTATATTTTTGGGACTTGGTGTGGGAAGTAGGCTAGCTGCAGGAGATTTTCTGAACATTGAAACAATTGGAATCCTTATCTTGGGGGTAATTGCCTTTTCACTTGGAACAGCTGCGGGAGTTTTGATGGCAAAACTTATGAACAAACTTTCCAGCGTTCCAATCAATCCTTTAATTGGAGCTGCAGGGGTTTCGGCTGTGCCAATGGCAGCCCGTGTAGTAAACCAAGTCGGTTTAAAAGAAAATTCACAAAACCATCTACTGATGCATGCTATGGGTCCAAATGTTTCTGGGGTGATTGGATCAGCTGTAGTCGCAGGTGTTTTATTGGCTATGGTTTGAAAATCTAACCCAGTGATATAATATAATTATACAAAATGCTACGTTAAAAGCATTAGATTTCAGCCTACCTTATAATAAGCATTTAATACGACAGGGTAATTCTATTTAGATACAATTGCTCAAAATAATTTATGCCATAAAAAATAAATCTTAATAAAGACATCTGTAAAAAATTTTAATTGAACGAATAAATACGGTTAGCGGCAGAGAAAAAAAGATATAAAACAGGAAAAAACTCTGCCGCCAAAATTAAGATGTAAAACCTCTCTACAAAAATTAATTAGACGCCTTGCCTTTCCACAAATTCTGGATATGCTTGTAAGCCAAATTCATCCACATCAATGCCATTATATTCTTCTTCTTCTGAAACCCTAATACCAACAGAAAATTTTAATACTGCCCAGACCAATAAACTACTAAAAAAAGTAAAAATACCAATCACAACTATTCCTTTGATTTGTGCAAATAGGGCCACATCCGGTTTGAAAATACCTACTGCTAGAGTACCCCAAATTCCATTTACCAAATGAACAGATAAGGCTCCAACTGGATCGTCAATTTTGAATTTGTCAAAAAATTGTATTGCAAAAACCACAAGTATACCGCCAATCGCTCCAATGAAGAATGCTAGATTCATGCTTGGGTAATCAGGTCCAGCAGTTATGGCCACGAGGCCAGACAGAGCTCCATTTAGAACCATCGTCAAATCAACTCTTTTGTATAATAGTTGAGTCAAAATCATTGCCGCCAAAGCTCCTGCACAAGCTGCAATATTTGTATTTGCGATCACAGCTGATATAGCATCTACATCTGCTTTTGATCCTAAAGCCAATTGGGAACCGCCATTGAAACCAAACCAACCCAACCACAACACAAAGGTGCCCAAAGTAGCCAAGGGTAAATTAGAACCAGGAATCGGATAAATAACTCCATCAGAGCCAAATTTTCCTTTTCGAGCTCCCAATAACAATACGCCAGCAAGTCCAGCCCAACCACCAACCGAGTGAACAATCGTTGAACCGGCAAAATCGCTGAATCCATCTAACATACCACCTAAGCTCGTTCCTCCCCAGCTCCAATGACCCTGAATAGGGTAGATTACTGCTGTTAAAACTAGAATGAACCCCATAAAAGGCCAGAACTTGATTCTTTCAGCAACCGTCCCGGAAACAATCGAAGCCGCAGTAGCAACAAAAACTACTTGAAAAAAGAAATCCGAAATTAAGCTGTGACCATCTGCCGAAGTTCCAGACATCATCACCCCACTCCCAACAAAACTGTTACCACTTCCATACATTAGGTTATAACCCACATAATAATATGATATGCAAGCAAGTGAGTAGAGGGTGATATTTTTTGTCAGGATGGCTGTTGTGTTTTTTGTACGGACCAATCCAGCTTCCAACATCGCAAAACCGGCAGCCATCCACATCACTAGGCATCCACTGATCAATAACCAAAAGCTGTCCAGTACATATTTCATTTCTTCTGAAAATTCCATTTCTTCCCCTTATTATGTTAAATATAAGTTATTATTAATAATGATTAAATTGCTTCATTTCCTGTTTGACCTGTACGGATTCGGATTGCCTGGGAGACATCATAAACGAAAATTTTTCCATCACCGATTTTTCCCGTTTTTGCTGTTTTTTCAATTGTTTCAATAACCAAGTCCGCCATTTCCTCTGAAACAATGATTTCTATTTTTGTCTTAGGTAAAAAATCAACTTCATATTCTGCACCTCTGTATAGAGCAGTGTGTCCTTTCTGCTGACCAAATCCCTTGACATCTGAAATTGTCATACCAAAGCTGCCTATTTCTGCCAGTGCCTGTTTTATTTCTTCAAGTTTAAAGGGTTTAATTATCGCTTCTATTTTTTTCTGCATAATCTTCTTTATGAAAAATTAAATTAGGATTTCCTTATTTGATTAGCAATTATGAATTTGCATTGTCTTCAGAAGTATTTTTTATATTACTAAATCTAACAAAACATTTTTAATTCCTTACGTACCATACTCAAATAGTATGCCCGTTTATTTAGATCACTAAATATTTTTTTATGATATTGATATAATTTATAAAATTTTTTTTATGATAAATTTTTAAACACGCATAGTATTTTAATATGATTAATTATTAACCATATTAAACCAGTGTATGCGATGAATTTTTAATCATTATCATAAGCATATAAATTCCTGCAGCCCTTAATAAAGATATCCTGATCTCTATTTGTTCTTAGATTCTCATGGTTGAAAAATTAAGATATTTATGGTATGAATGTAATGTTTAAATTTTTTTTTCATTCATTTTTAAAAATTCTGCAGAAATCTACTCGTACCCTCCGAGTAAAAATACATTTTCTGTCCAAATAGGAGACTCATGACTTCAATTTCCATTACCGGGAAGATGCATCCTGGATTTGAGAATATACTTAATGAAGAAGCTCAGGATTTTATTCTCAAACTGCACCACAGATTTGGCGCCAAAAGAAACTTGCTGCTGGAAAAGCGTAAGGAAATTCACAGTAAAATACTTTCAGGTGAAATGCCTGGATTTTTGAAAGAAACAGAGTCTATAAGAAATGGATATTGGCAGGCTGACCCGGTTCCAGAAGATCTTAANGATCGTCGNTGNGAGATTACCGGACCTGCTGAAGCAAAAATGATGATAAATGCCCTAAATTCAGGCGCTACAATTTTTATGGCAGATCTNGAAGANTCAATAACACCAAGCTGGTTTAACCAGATACAAGGNCAGNAAAANCTGATAGANGCTTATGAACGTACNTTAGAATTTACAAGCCCTGAAGGCAANNAATANAGGCTTAACAGTNANGGTCTGGCAACATTAATATTACGTCCGCGNGGATGGCATNTGGATGAAAAACATATCCTTATAGATGGAGAAATTGCTTGTGGTGCTCTGGTCGATGCAGGACTGTATTTATTTCATAATATTAAACGTACTCTGGAAAAAGGTACTGGCCCTTATTTTTATCTACCTAAATTGGAAAACCATCTGGAAGCGCGTTTATGGGATGAAGTCTTCACTTTTTCTGAAGAAGAACTTGGAGTAAAAACAGGCACCATTAAGGCTACTGTACTCCTAGAGACTATTTTAGCTGCATTTGAAATGGAAGAAATTATTTACGAATTACGAAGGCATATGTCCGGAATAAATGCTGGACGTTGGGATTATATGTTCAGCGCAATCAAAAAATTCCGTAATCTGCCAAATTTTATATGGCCTGACAGAGCACAAGTTACCATGACTGCTCCTTTAATGAGAGCATATACTGAACTGCTGGTAAAAACATGTCACACTAGGGGAACTTTGGCAATTGGAGGAATGGCTGCTTTCATTCCAAGCCGCCGTGATAAAGAAGTCAACCGGGTTGCTTTGGAAAAAGTGCGTCAAGATAAAGAGCGAGAGGCTAAAGACGGATTCGATGGTTCATGGGTAGCTCATCCTGATCTTGTTCAGGTTTGTACAGAAGTTTTCAGCAATGCTTTCGAAAATGGACAGGTTAACCAAATGAACAAAATGCGTGAGGATGTTCTAGTATCCTCAGAGATGCTGTTGAATTTTCAAATTCCTGAAGGAAAAATAACTGAAGCTGGTTTACGAAATAACATCAGTGTAGGAATACAATATATTTCAGCTTGGCTTAGAGGCACGGGAGCAGTGGCTATTTTTAACCTGATGGAAGACGCTGCAACAGCAGAAATATCAAGGTCTCAGGTCTGGCAGTGGTGTCAACATCCTGATGGAAAGCTTGATGACGGGCGCAAGATCACTGTTGATATGGTAAAAAGCATAGTTCCAGAAGAACTTGATAAAATTAGGGAAGCTTATGGGGAAGCATATGACGAGAAGAAAACTGATCAGGCAAAGGAATTGTTTCTTACATTGGTCACTCAGAAAGAATTTGAAGAATTTCTAACAATTAGGGCATACAATCAACTGGATTAAAAAAATAGACAAAAACCTTCTTAATAGTAATATTATTTTCTGTAACTTTTCACTTACATTCATTGCAGTAATAATGTTATCCTCCTGTTCATCCGTGAAACCTGTAATGAGCAAGGCTGGTGTAATGACTCATCCAGACTGTGCTAAGTTCAGCACTGAGGAGGCAGTAGCAACATGCGAGGCTGGGTTACGCCAGCGCGGAGGAGGATCTCGTTTCACCTTCGGCTTCGGTGTTAGTCGTAATCTATAAATAATGATTTGAAAATATGCGAGCTCTCAGTTTGTATTGCCAATTATCTTAACAGGCAAATTGTCTTGTCCCTCATGATTTAAAAGCCAGTTTTCCCAAAGATCCTTGATTCTAATTCCTTTTTCAGGATGCAGCCATTTTGGATTCAATTCAAGCATCGGCATTAAAACAAAACTTCGATTCTCGATTTCTGGATGAGGAATTATCAGATCATTTTTTTTAATTATTCTGCTGCCGTAGCTTAGAATATCGATATCAATTTCCCTTGAACCCCAGCGCTCCCTGCGGATACGTCCCAAAATAATTTCAATCTGCTGACATTTTTTAAGCAGTTCTAGTGGTGAAAAAACAGTAAGACCACAAACCACCATATTGAAATATTTTGGCTGAGACATCCTCAAAAGAGGCTCACTTTCATAAATTGATGATACCCTAAATTCAGTCATAACCTTAGACTGCAAATGACTGCACGCAATTCTCAGGAATTTCTTGCGGTCTCCCAAGTTGCTCCCCAATCCAAGATGCACTAAGATAGCTTCAGAAGTCATTCTACCTTCACCTAAAAAAATATTTCATTGAGGTTATCACAATTGGGGTGAATCACAAATAAAACTAAAGTCAAATCTAAGAGTGATTCGAATTATTGCAGGAAAATATAGAGGGCGAAAATTGAAAGTTCCACAAGGCATATCTATCAGGCCTTCTTCTAATAAACTTAGGGAGGGGCTGTTTAATATGCTATCTGGTCTTGCAGACATTAAAAGCATGATATTTCTTGATCTTTTTGCTGGAACTGGAGCTCTTGGACTTGAAGCATTGAGTCGTGGAGCCAAAAAAGTAATTTTTATAGAAGCATCCCAAAAAAATATGGCAGTTCTCAAACAGAACATAGAGTCAATTTCTCCAGAAAAATCCTCCTTTGAACTTGCTAAAGATAATTCAGCACAATGGCTATCAAGATTTAAAGACCCAGGATACCCTTGTGTAGTTTTTCTCGACCCTCCATTTTATGGGAATGAATATGAACTAATTCTAAATAAACTGCATGTTCTTAAATCCATCCGACAAGGATCTCTAATTGTAGTTGAGTCAAATCAGGCACGAGAAATACTTTTCCCTAAGGCTTTGCAGTTGCTTAAACATCGTCGCTATGGATCAGTCAATCTTGATATTTTACGCAGGAAGTAATTTAAAAAGAAGCACAATAATCTTGCCTTGAATTCACTAGTATCTTAGCCTAAACCGTGTACAGATTATACAAATTTTAAATGCAACCATAATGAGTTATCTAGACAAAATTGATCAAAAGGCCATACCTCAACATGTTGGGATAATTATGGATGGGAATGGTCGTTGGGCAGCAGAGCGTCATATGCCGAGGATACATGGTCACCGTAGTGCAGTTAATGCTGTACGCGAGAGCGTAGAAGCCGCTGCAGAGCTAGGATTAAATGTACTTACTTTATTTGCCTTCTCAACGGAAAACTGGCAAAGGCCAAAAAAAGAGGTGTCTGCTTTGATGGAACTTTTTTATGAATTTCTGGAAAAAGAACTTCATACAATGCTTGAAAATAATGTTCGTTTCCAGCTAATTGGTGACAGGGATAAATTGCCTGATTTCCTTCAGGAACGCCTGAGTAATGCTCTGAATTCTACGTCAGATAATACAGGATTGCTGTTAAATTTAGCATTAAATTACGGTGGCCGGGATGAAATATCACGTGCGGTGAGAATAATTTCTGAATTGGTAAAAAAAAGAGAACTACAGCCGGAAAATATAGACGAAGCATTAATCTCCGCTAATACTTATACTGCAGGATTACCAGATCCTGACCTAATAATCCGTACCAGTGGGGAGCTAAGACTTTCCAATTTTTTGATTTGGCAGGCGGCATATGCTGAGTTCTATTTTACTGATGTACTTTGGCCCGACTTCAAAAGAGAAGATTTACATAAAGCACTTATAGAGTACCAGAACAGAAAACGAAGAATGGGTAGATCAACAGCTTCTGCTGTAGCCTCCATATCAAAAAAGAAGGTTTCGAGTATTGTTAAAGACAAATCAATAAAAAGTAGACTAACTCAAACTTCAACTTAATTAATTCCTATGAGTGAAGCACATGCATCTTCTGAATTAACTAAAAGAGTCAGAACAGCGATTCCACTTGCAGTGGGTATCGCGTTAATATTACTAGCACCAACTTTTATTGTAGGAATGGTTGTTCTTATCTTGGCTTTCATCGGGGGACAGGAACTTACAGTTATGCTGGCAGGAAAGGGGAATGACTCTGATTCTAGTGTTATACTCCCAGATTGGATGCTACCGTTCGCAGCTGTTATGATGGGACTTGGTGCGCTTGGAGGAGAGTCAGGACTTCATGCCACATTGTTGATTAGTGCTGCAGGATGGATAATTTTTGAATTAGTTTTTACACCAAAAAATGAGCTCTCAAAATTTTCTTCTTTAGGATTCGGTTTATTCGGTATGGTCTGGATAATCTGGAGCCTTGGACACATGACACTGATAAAAGATCTTCAAGATGGAACGACGTTGCTTTTCTTTCTTTTATTCGTAATCAGTTTTAGTGACATCTTTGCGTATTTTGGTGGAAAAAGATTTGGTAAATCATTGCTTGCCCCGGCAATAAGCCCTAAGAAAACATGGGAAGGATGTTTTTTCGGTGTTGTGGGAGGAGGCCTTGTAGGAGCAGTTTTTGGAGAGATTACAATGTCAATGTTCTGGGTTAACGCGATGCTTTTGGCGGTAATTTTATCAGTTTTTGGTCAGTTTGGTGATTTAATTGAGTCAAAGATTAAAAGGCTCTGTAATGTAAAAGATTCAGGAAAAATTCTCCCTGGTCATGGAGGCATACTTGATAGAATTGACGGACACATGTTTGCCGCACCAGTTTTTTACTATCTTCTTAAACTTGGGTGAAATTTTGTTGAAATAAACCTGAATATTCAAAAAATATTATTTAAATATAAAATATTGTTAACTACAATAAAGCAGTTTAATCTTTAGTGATTAATATAAGAAAACTAAAAATAACTTAATAAAGTCCTCTCTTTTTTTCCCTGCCAAATAATAATTATATTTGTTATGAAAAGACTTACCATCTTAGGATCAACGGGTTCAATTGGATTAAACACTTTAGATATAGTTAGAAATTTTCCTGAGAAATTCCAAATTAGATCATTGTCCTGCCGTAGTTCAATTGAGAAGCTTATTGAACAAATTAGAGAGTTTCACCCCAAGATTGTTTGTGTTGAAAAAGATGAACAAGCTTGTGATTTAAGACAAATATTTTCTGATACAGAATTCGTATTCGGCCTAAAAGGCCTTATACAAATCTCTAAAGACCCTGAAACAGATCTGATGGTGTCTGGAATTGTCAGTGCTGCGGGATTAAAGCCAACATTTGCAGCCTTAAAAGCAGGTAAAACCGTTGCGATAGCAAACAAAGAACCTCTGGTGATGGCTGGAGAATTATTCATGCAAACAGCTACCAAATCTGGAGCAAAACTGCTCCCTGCCGATAGCGAGCACAATGCTATTTTTCAGGCACTTAAAAATGAACGCCCCGAAAGTATTTCAAGACTTATTCTTACTGCATCAGGAGGTTCATTAAGGGACAAGCCGCTTCATGAATTTAAGAAAATAACCCCCGCTCAGGCACTTGATCACCCTAACTGGAAGATGGGCAGCAAAATAACTATCGACTCTGCAACAATGATGAACAAAGGCTTGGAAGTGATCGAAGCACAGTGGCTATTTGATACTCCAGTCCAAAACATAGAAGTGGTGATGCATCGAGAGAGTATTATTCATTCCATGGTTGAATTTGTTGACGGTTCTATTTTGGCTCAGATGGGACTCCCTGACATGAGGATCCCGCTATCTCATTGCCTTGGATGGCCGGATAGACTGCCCCTGAAAATTCCACGTATCGACCCCATATCCCTCAAAGCACTTCATTTTGAGCCAATCAATTATAAACGATTCCCATGCCTTTCAATTTCAATTAAAGCTGCCAAGCATGGTGGTGCAGCACCTGCAGTTCTGAATGGTGCAAACGAAAAAGTGGTTTCTTCTTTTCTCGAGGAAGATATCAATTTCTTAGATATCTCCAAAAATTTGAATTTAGTGATGCAGCAGTTTTATAAAACAATTTTACTCCCTGAAGTTCCCACATTTCTCAATAAAATTCAAACCATTGAAGATGCAGTAAGAGCAGACAAGTGGGGCAGAGAAGAAGCGATAAAACTAATGTCTTAAGCATGGCAGTTAATAAAAAATTAAAAATTTACTACCACACCAAATCTTTTTCTTTCTTTGCTTTAAGAGACTTTCAAAATATTTAAAATTTTAATTGATGCTTTGGCTCATAAAGTAATACTAAAATAAATGTTTAGAGCGTTGGAAAAAAAGACGTAAAACTATATCTAATTTGACCTGAATTAATCAGAGTTAAAAGCCTAAAAAGAACTCGCGCGAGGGAATGCCTAAAATTGAAAGGGAATCTATTCTTCAATCTAACTAGAATTTAGATTCACATTTCTGCTATACTTTTCTTAACAACTGTCAAAATTTTTGAAATTTTTATATTTGATACATTTTATTTTTCATCAAAATTATAGGAATAGTATCTTGTAATAAAAAAAATTATGTAAGCTAATTAAAATTTCAAATAACTTCATCCATAAAAATTAATTCAACATGCTTATAACACTAATAGCATTTTTGATCGTTCTTGGAATTCTGGTATTCATTCACGAACTTGGACATTTTCTTGCCGCACGTCACGTAGGAGTAAGAGTCGAAGCGTTTTCAGTCGGATTTCCACCTACACTTTGGGGAAAAAAGTATGGAGATACAGAATATCGGATTTCATGGATTCCAGTAGGAGGATATGTAAAATTGTTTGGACAGAACGTAGACGATGAGGATCCAGATGATCCAACAAATTATGCTTCTAAGACCATTTTCCAGCGCTTCTATATTCTTACTGCAGGACCAATGATGAATCTTTTGTTTGCCTCGATCTTCATGCCATTGGTTTTCTGGATCGGAATGGACACTCCAGCATATCTAGATGATTCACCTAGAATTAAAGATGTTCAAGCTGGAAGTTACTCCCAGCAACTAGGAATTCAGGCAAAAGATGAGATAATTGCTGTAAATGGAACTTTTGTTAAAAACTGGCAAGAACTTCATAACGCAATGGGTCGAATTTCTCCTGCAGAAACCATGATTTTTGATATTGATCGAGGAGGAAACTCCATATATATAGAAGGTTCCGCAATTGAAATGCACAGGTCCGGATCAATGGGCTGGTCTCCCTACCTTATACCTGTTGTAGGAGGATTTTCCTCACACTCTCCTGCTGAAAGATCTGGTATAAAAGTTGGTGATAAAATCAATAGAATTAATGGTCTTGTCATTCGAGACTGGAGTGATATTTCTCCTACTGTTCAAAAACTTATGAGGAAAGAAAGTGAAAGTCCAAGTTCAAATCTTATTGTTGAAATTGTAAGAGAAGCCGAGGTTGAGCTTGTGGAAGTCACTCCATTTTTTGAACCTAATTCACAAAAATGGCTTCTGGGCATGAGCATGTCCAAAAAATTTCGATCACACTCAATAGTCGAATCTTTTTCACTTGGAATTTCCCGTTTATGGTTCATAACAAAGGCTACTTTCAGTTTTCTGGGACAAATGTTCCAAGGTGAAGGTTCAATGAATGACCTTGGAGGACCTGTCAAAATAGGTATGGTAATTGGTGATGCAGTTAGAAGCGGTATTTCAGACCTGTTTTTTCTGATGGCATTTATAAGTCTTCAGTTGGGAATTTTCAATCTCCTTCCTATTCCTGCTCTAGATGGGGGGCACATCCTTATGCTGCTGCTAGAAAAAATAAACGGGAAACCTCTAAGTACAACTATTCGAGAAAGAACTCAGATGATTGGTTTTTCAGTTCTTATGTTCTTAATGATTTTTGTAACATTTAATGATTTAGTTAGCTTAATGTGAATAATTATATAATTTTTAAAAATAAAATATTAATTTTAATAAAGTAAGAGTTTTTGAGATATTTAATATTCATTTTTACCAGTTAATTGTTTCTAACAGTTTGAATCAAAATATATTCATCGAAAAATGAAAATAAGCGATCCTATTTCGGCATATTTCGAAAAAAAATCAGGGTTTTTCCCCCAAGCGACTGGTTATTACTCAAAGACATTTAATGAATTGGAAGGTATGTATGAAAACGAAGGAGAATTTCAAAATATGTTACCAAAGTGGAACAATAAAGTGGTCTACGAAGTATGGGAACATCGCTCATCTAAAAACAATGGAGATTTAGTTTTTGGAACTAGCGTAATGAAACCGGGCCGTGTAGGAGAGGAATTTTTTTTAACCAGAGGTCATCAACATCAAAAAGCGCGTTGCGCCGAAACATATTTTTGTCTTAGTGGTACTGGTATTATTTTGATGGAAAGTCCTGATGGAGAGATTAAAGCATTGGATCTAGGTACAGACCAGTTAGTTTATGTGCCTCCACTATGGTTTCACAGGAGTATTAATATAGGAGATTCTGAGCTTATCACTTTGTTTACATATAATTCTGATGCTGGACAAAATTATGAAATTATAAAAAAGCGTGGAGGAATGCGAAAAAGGGTGGTCCGAAAAGATAGTGGTAATTGGACACTAGTCGCAAATAAAAAATATCTTCTATCTTAATGATCTAAAAAACCATTCAATTTACTGTATTAAGTTCGTAAAGAAATTTATAATAATTTCATTAACATACTACAACACTAAAATTTAGAACAGTTTATAGCTGATTCATGGACATTCCTATCAAAAAATTGTGAAAGACATATCAAAAAAAGCAATATAGAATCGAAAAATTAAAAAATCTTTTACTTAAAAGAAATAATAATTCTTTTGTCCAATTTTAAAAATTTATGAAATAAAAATAATATTGTGATGGATACAAAAACTCAAACAATGATTCGTATGTATACTCAAATGCTACGAATCAGAACTTTTGAAGAGCGGGTTGGTGAGCTTTTTCTAAAAGGAGGAACAGCAGGTTCTATGCTTCATCTATCTATCGGAGAAGAATCTGCTGCTGTGGGCGTAGGTGAGGTGATGAATTCTGGAGACGGTTTTACCACTCATCACAGAGGTCATGGTATTTTCCTAGCAAGAGGTGCAGACCCTAAGAGAATGATGGCGGAAATTGGGGGTAAGGAAGACGGCTACTGCCGCGGTAAAGGTGGTTCTATGCACATTGCCGATAATGATTTAGGGCATCTTGGAGCTAATGCAATTGTTGGCGGGGGAATTTCTCATGTTGTAGGTGCAGGGTTAACTTATCAATATCTTGGTAAAGAACAGGTTGCAGTAGCTTTTTTTGGTGATGGAGCAATGCAGCAGGGAGGACTTTATGAAAGCATGAATCTTGCTGCACTTTGGAAACTTCCAGTCATGTTCGTATGTATTAACAACGAATACGGTATGGGAACTCGTCTGGACCGAGCAAGTGCTTCACTGGAATTTGCCAAAAGGGCAGAAACTTTTGGTTTAAATGGGTTGGAGGTGGACGGATTAGATGTTTGTCGAGTCCTTCAGGATGCTCAAGAACTGATGGATGGTGTGAGAAATGGTACCCCAGCATTTTTAAAGGTAGATTGCTATCGTTTTCACGGTCACGCCCGTAAAGATAAGAGCCATTACCGTGAAGAGGAAGAGGAACATAAAGGCAGAGAGAAAGACCCAATTGCCCATCTGGAAAATCAATTGGTTAAAAATAAATTGGTAACAACTGAGGAATTGGAGCGGATCAAATCACAGATTGATAATGAGATGGACGAGGCAATGGAGTATGCTTTAAATTCCTCTGAACCGGAAACAATGCAAAGATTTCAAGATGTATATGCACCAGAGTCTCCAGAACCTCTTCCTGTTGATGAAAGAATACTTCAAGCCCTGAACGACCCTTTATCATAACAATTTGTATGAGCCAAATAACATATAGAGAAGCGCTTAGAATAGCACTTCAAGAATCCATGCGTGAGGACTCTACAATAATTTTAATGGGTGAAGATGTAGGCCATTACGGTGGCGCCTATGGAGTTACAAAAGGAATGATTGAGGAGTTTGGAGAGAAAAGAATCCTCGATACCCCAATTTCAGAAGAGGGAATAGTGGGAACTGCGGTTGGATCAGCCATGACTGGCCTAAGACCTGTCGTTGAGTTAATGTATGTTGACTTTGTAATGTTGGCAATGGATCAACTGGCAAACCAGGCCGCAAAAATTCGCTACATGTTTGGAGGTCAAATTAGCGTACCCATGGTAATGAGAGCACAGGGAGGAACTGGACGCTCAGGAGCAGCACAACATTCCCAAAGTCTTGAAGCATGGATGATGCATACCCCAGGATTACTTCTTGCGATCCCTGCTACAGTAACTGATGCCTATTTTTTATTGAAACATGCTTTAAAACTTTCAGACCCTGTTGTGTTCCTTGAACATAAAATGCTTTATACACTTAAAGGGGAAATTAATACAAGTGATTCCCTATCTTGGGGTCAAGCAGCTGTGCTTCGGCAAGGGTCTGATTTTACGCTAGTAACCTACTCCAGAATGGTTCATAGAGCCCTAGATGCCGCAGAAAAACTGGCAGAAATTGGAATTCAAGCAGAAGTAATTGATTTAAGAACACTGTACCCATTAGATACAGAAACCATTAATTCATCTGTAAAGAAAACAGGCCGAGCCTTAGTAGTTACTGAGGATTGTCTGACTGCAGGAGTAAGTGCAGAGTTGTCGGCAAGAATCATGGAAGGTTCTTTTGAATTTTTGGAAGAACCTGTCTTACGCCTTGCAGGCGAAGATATTCCCATTCCTGTTTCTCCAAGTATGGAAAAAGAGGCCGTTCCAAGCGTAGATAGGATTTTTTCCACTGCAAAACTCTTACTTCGAAAATGAAAGAAAAAATTTTTTTTCTGCCCAGAATGGGCGAGACTATGGAAGAAGGTACTGTGATTACCTGGTTCAAATCTCCAGGAGACTCTTTCAAAAGAGGTGAAGTCCTTCTAGAACTAGAAACTGACAAAATGGTAGTGGAAGTCCCAGCACTAGAGGATGGAAACTTATTAGAAATACTTGCTTCTGAACAATCTACTGTAGAGATTGGTAGTTCTTTGGCTCTTATTGGTTTTAATGATTCAGTTAGTAATTCTAAATCCGAAAAAACAAAGTATAAAGATTCAGAAATTAAGGATTTTAAGGAAACAGTAAAAAAACAAATTTCTGAAGAAAAGGAACCTTATTCTAATGATTTTTCTCTAAGAGATACTAAGAAGGATAATTTTGATTTTTTGGAACCTCAAACAAAAGATGAAAACATA
>PAZT01000015.1 GCA_002716165.1 Deltaproteobacteria bacterium
GTTTTTTTATTATGCTTCATAACTACCTTGATTTTGTATATCAATGGGACTTATGAGAATTTCTCTGATTCTTTGAGATATGCATCCTTTCAGGTAGTTTCATTGTTGACTACAACAGGTTTTTCAACAGCAGATTATGAAATTTGGCCTCAATCAGTACTAATGTTGCTTTATGTTGCCTGTTTCATAGGGGCATGTGCAGGTTCAACTACCAGTGGTATAAAAATAGTGCATTTTATAATCATCTGGAAATACATTCTTACAACAATCAAGAAAATGTTCTACCAACCACGCACAATACTGCCAATTCATCTTAATCAGAGAGCTATTGACCCTTTTGCAGTTAACCTATCTATCTGTTACGTTCTAGCGAATATATTTATAATTTTGGTTGGCAGCTTTTTTATGATCCTCCTTGAATCTATGGATTTGCAGACTGGAATCAGCTGCGTCATATCAGCTCTAATGAATATTGGACCGGGATTTGGTGATGTTGGCCCTACAGAAAATTTTGCTCAAATCTCAGCTCCAGGCAAATGGTTCTTGGCCTGGTTAATGTTAATAGGAAGGTTAGAAATGTTCACTGCTCTCGTTTTACTTTTTCCATCTTTCTGGAAAAAATAATCTCAAGTGGAAGTGGAAAAGGCAGTTAATTAAAGCTTTAATAAAACTAATCGTAAATGCATAACCTTATTCCAGAGCAAAAAAGTAATATTTTTTCGAGAAAAATTATTTTTACATTAATTACTTTTTCCCCATATAACTTTTACCTTCCTCTCTGGAGCTAATTTTTTAATAAATAGACATTCTTTTTTATGAATCGTTATTACTCTTTCTTTAGTAAGGTAACCGAGTATGCTTTGATTTTTTTTAGGAGAGCAACATTTTGCAATTCTTGTCGACACGTTGTTCAATCCGTCCACAATAATCAAACTTTTAGCTCCAGTTACAGCTGATTTTTCGCTGTTAGTTAAACTCGTTGATTCATGTACTGATTTTATTGCTTGGTTAAAACTAGACTGCTCTGTACTTATATCATCTGCAAACCATCTACGTATTTCCGCACTATGAATGGAGCCTTCTCCTATACAGAAGAGAATGTGTTCAAATTCCTGATTTTTTTTCAATCGAGACTCCCTTTGCATTCTTCCCTCTTTAGTTAGCCTATTCAAGTTTAAGCCATGAGTTCGGAATTCTCTCTCCAGCATTTCCATGCCTTCTTTTTTTCTCAATTCTCGTTCCTTCTCATGTAAAGCATGTTTAATTTTGTTCCTGGCGTGACGAGTCTTCACAAATTCTAGCCACTCTTTCCGCGGCTCCTGCCTTGATGATGTTATAATCTCTACCTCGTCACCATTTTTCAAAAAACTGTTAAGGCTAGTAATAATCCCGTTAGCCTTCGCAGCTATTGTTCGATTTCCAACTTCAGTATGAATAGCATAAGCATAGTCCAAGGGAGAAGCAGATTGAGGAAGTTCAACTATTTCTCTGGCAGGAGAAATAACGTATATCTTGTCACTATATAAATTTAATATAGGGTTCAATTTGCTTTTACCATCCGACTTTATTTTTTCTAAAAATGATTCTGCAAATTTTTCAACTTTTTTTTCATCATACTTGTTTCGTTTTTCCTTATATAACCAATGTGCAGCCACTCCATATTCTGCAATATGATGCATTTCATATGTTCTTATTTGTATTTCTATAGACCTTGGCTCAGCTGATGGTTCATCAATGACTTCTATGACTGTACTGTGAAGTGATTGATATCCATTTGGTTTGGGATTAGAAATATAATCTTTAAACCGATTTTTTACTGGTTTCCAGTTTTCATGGATAAAACTTAAGGCTGCATAACATTGATCTACATTTTTTACTAAAACTCGAAAAGCAATTAAATCCTTAATGCGTTCAAAATCATTTTCAACTCGGTCCAATTTTTTAAAAATAGAGTAAAAACGTTTATAACGACCCTGAACTTCATGAGGTATCCCAGCCTGATTCAAAATTTTTTGAATATTGTTCGACATTCTTTCAACACTGTCCGAACGTTCAGAACGTTTTAGAGCAATTTTTTTCTTTAAAATCTGATAATTTTCATATTCAAGATTACGAAACGCATGGTCTTCAAGCTCTGATTTAATCCAAAATATTCCTAATCTTCCAGCCAATGGAGCATATATGTTAAGTGCAGTCCATGCTTTTTCCTCTTGTTCATATCGAGGAAGGGACCTCATATTTCTCAGTTTTTGGATCTGTAGCACCAGGAACACAGTCAACAATTGTACATCTGCCAATATTGTTAATAACATTCTAATAGCCAATTCTGCCTGTAGTTCTATTTTTGGAGTAAATGGGATACAATTTACTTTAAGTAACCTCTGGAAAAGCTGAATTGATTCATTAAATATTTTTCTAGAACTATCCTTACTTATATCAATGATATCGGCTGGTACTTCTTCTTCTTTTTCATAAATCATAAACAGAAAAAGAGCTATTATGGTTGGAGTACTCAGAGAAAAAAAATTGAGCTTTTTTAAAAGTGCAATTACGTCATCTAGATTAGATTGTTTTGAATACCAGATTTGAAAAATCTTAATAGACTCCGGAGTTGACAAAAATATTTTTTTAAAGTCTGAGATGCCCGCTTCATCAGCAGAGTAATCAGAACTATTGAACGTTGGCAATCTTCTGTACGAATTTTCTTTCACTTTAAGATCATTCATCTTAATTATATAGCAGGAATTATAATACTCCTTTTGCTAGAAAATAAGAGTAAAGCTTAGCGTCAAATTTAACTCCTTGACTAAGCTCCTGACTTAAAAAATCTGAAATTTCAGCTAATGATTTCTTAAATACTGTAATAAATTCTCCAGGCTCATTTCTAGCTACTGGTTTTTTATTTTCAGGCAGATTATCTTCCACCTTCATATGCACAATTGAAACTGTTTCTGAGAGAATCCCGGGAGACGGGTATAGCCTTGGACTAATCATTTTAACTTCTCCAACAAAACCCGTTTCTTCAGAAAGTTCTCGAATCGCTGTTTGTTCAAAAGTCTCTCCAGGGTCAACAAGTCCAGCTGGGAATTCTAAAATATATGAATTTGTGGGAGGTCTAAATTGACGAATAATTATATAACGTTCTGAAGGAACCATCTTAGCTATAATAATAACTGCCTCAGCATTGTTTTTTCTGTGTAATCCTTCCCATTTGCGTATTTGTTTTTTTTCATCTTCATAGCTTAATTCAACGAGATTTGACCAACTTCCTTGGTAAAGTAAACGCTCACTATGAACACTACTTACACCAAATTTTATAGATTTTTTTGCTTTTACATTTATCATTCGAATTCTATTTAAAAAGTATGGAAACAGTAATTAAAGACATATACTATTAAATAAGCAAGTAAGATTCAAAGATAGCCTATTTTCATACAATCACAATTCATTTTTTAAAAGTTTTTGCGTTGTCATTTGCCTTATGACTGCCATATTATTCAGCCTATACACATTAATTAACCTTCACCAAATTTTTAACATGACTTTTTTATGAAAAACATTCGTTTGATTTGGGTTGGCAAAACACAAGAGCCCTATTTGAGAAGTGGTATCAAAGAATATATGCATAAACTCTCCCATTACATTAAAATTGATTTAGATGTAATCAAGCCGGCGCGATATAGCTCTGGAAATGTAAAAAAGTGGCGCAAGCTTGAAACTGAGAAAATGATTAAAACATTGGATGCTTCTGAATTGAACATTTTCTTGGATCAAAAGGGTGAAAGGAATTCCTCAAGAGATTTAGCAAAATATTTTGAAAATCAAATTTCATCAGGAATATACAGAGTTAATTTTTTTATCGGAGGTGCATATGGTATAGACAAATCTATACTACCTTTAGGAATAAAATATTTAAGTCTCTCCGAAATGACTTTTACACATCAAATGGTAAGGTTATTCTTATTGGAACAAATTTATAGGGCATTCACAATAATTCGTGGACAACCATACCACAACTTTTGATCGGTATTTTTTGAAAGAGTCTTAAATAGTAATATGAAAAGATTAATTTTAATTGCACTCGCATTGTTGCTTCTGGGAAGTATGGGATATTTTGCAATGCAAAACAGTCATAGTGTATCCCTTAATTTTTTTGGAAACTTTACGATCCAGTTATCGGTATGGATGGTTATTGCAGGATCCTTTGTAACAGGATGGTTGATAACAGAGATATGGCACTTCATTTCCCATCCACAAAGATTTGTTCAAAGCTTCCTTGGAAAATTTTCGCGCTATAAAAACAATAAAAAACTGCAGTTAACTCAAGATTTTGAACAAGCATCATTACTTCGTGATCCTAAACAATTAAGAAAAAATTTTAGCAAATTGGACAACCAGGAAACACCCTTATCAGTTCGAGTCCAATTTATTGAATTGTTGCGTTACGAGAATAATGCTGAAGAAATTCTTAATAGTTTTGCCGATCTTAATAATAAATTTCAGGCTAATTTGCAAGTTTTATTGCCTTATTTAAAACTAGTTTGTGAGTTGAAAGAATTTGATATTGCAGAGAGATTAAGTTACGAAATTCTCAGAATTAATCCAGGACACCCTGATGCACTGTTAGCTTTACGTCAAGTTTATATTGATAAACAAAATTGGGTTGGTTGTATTGAGCAAGAAAAAGAACTTCTTAAAAATTACAGTGGAAGTTTAATAACTTATAATGTTTCAATGGAACACGAAGATCATATTCAAAAAGCAATTCGTCAGGATCCAAAATTTATGAAAAACTGGTCTTACCGTTATCTTTCTCAAAAAAGAGATAGAAAAAATGACAAATATTTTGAAGCTATAGGTGAAGCCAACCAATTACAAAATTCAGGGATGTTTTTAGATGCAGCTAAAGTTCTAAAAAAAGCTTTTGAAAACACTTCCCATCCGGAATTACTCGAAACCATGGAGGTTATTTACCGCCAAAGTGGAGCTGAAGAACAAATTTTGAAAATCATAGGTGGTATTCACAAATCACGACAACGTGCTATTCATGCTTCTCTTCTATACGCAAAACTACTTTATCAAAAAAATCAACTTGAACAAGCATCTAAGATATTAGGTCAAGTAAACATACCTCCAATTTCAAAAAAAGGTCAAAAAACATTCTTTGGGAATAATGAAAATGGTCCTCAGTTAAATGAGAAATGGATTGAGCTGAATCACACCATTCGATTTTTAATTGCAATAAGGCAAGAACGATCAGAAGACGCATTAAATGAAGCAAAAAATCTGCTGCGGGAAGAAGAAATACTGACCTAATCTTTATATGAAAGTAATTGAGACTGATGGAATTGTACTTAAGACAATGGATTTTAAGGAAAATGACAGTATCTTGACCTTTCTGACCTCTGAAGCAGGAAAAATTGCCGGAGTTCTGCATGGAGGAAAAAGCTCCCGCTCAGGAAATTCTGCTAAAAAAGAGTTGTTTGTAACAAATCATCTTGAGTTTAGTATAAAAACAGGAACTGAACTTGTAAGGATTCGAAAATGTGAATTACTTGTAAGTCATGCAAAAATTCGTCAAAACTATTCAAAATTTCTCCATGCATGTTATCTTTCAGAATTACTGCTTTTTTGTGAAATACCCGCAGTTGAATCTGCAGATTATTTTAAACTCCTTACGCGAACAATTTCTGAACTTTCAGAATTTGATAATAGTGCTGAAGTAAAACTTAATTTTGAAATCCAATTGCTCAAACTGCTTGGCATCTCACCAAGTTTGATATCATGTATAGTCTGTGGGAATTTATTATGGGTGAGAAATGAGGGCAAATTGATGTCAACTATACATTCTGTTCCATACCAATTAGATCCAATTCAAGGAGGTATTCGCTGCCCCAATTGTTGTATCAATAGTCTTTATACTTCTACTTTGAACCCCGGGAGTCTGTCATTTTTATATAATAGTCAGTTTGAAAGAAATAATGGATCTAAAATAAAACCAACACAAAATAATTTAGAAGAATTGGATCAGGCATTAAATTTATATTTTATTAATTTTTTTGGGAAAAAATTAAAATCATATTCATTACTGAAGGAGAACTCATGGAAGAATTAGATTCCACTATTCTTGGTGGCGGATGTTTTTGGTGTTTAGAAGCAGTCTATACAAGACTTGATGGTGTAAAATCTGTTGTTTCTGGCTATACAGGAGGCCATGTGGAAAATCCTACTTATGAGCAAGTTTGCAGTGGTGAAACAAATCATGCTGAAGTAGTAAAAATAATTTATGATTTAAACAAAACTAGTTTAGAGAATTTATTAAAATGGTTTTGGAGATGTCATGACCCTACCACTCTTAACCGCCAAGGAGCAGACGTTGGCACACAATATCGTTCAGTAATATATTATAAAAATGAGCATCAAAAGACCATAGCACAAAATTCAAAAAAAGATGCCGATTCTTCTGGTATTTTTGTGAATCCGATAGTTACGGAAATACATGCTCTTGAAGTTTTTTATCCGGCAGAAGATTACCACCATGACTATTATAAGAAAAACCCTAATGCAGGTTATTGTAATTACATTATCCGTCCCAAGCTTGAAAAATTAAAACTTAAATAATTAATTATTAAAAATAAAATTGAGTACTTCTCCTTCCGTTTATAAATGAGTAGTCATCAAGTTTGTGAACAACTTTGTTGATTGTCATATCTGGTAATTCGGAAATGAAACGAGAACGCTGACTGGCACCCTTGAAATAGCTTGAGGATATTAGAGGTGCACTAAGAACTAAATGGCGTTTAGCTCTGGTCATAGCGACATAAAACAATCTCCGTTCTTCTTCAATTTGCTCTTCTGTCTCCAAACTGCGTTGATGAGGAAACAACCCTTCTGTGAGGCCAATAACAATTACTACATCCCATTCCAATCCCTTTGCCTGGTGAATAGTAGTCAATGTAAGTGATTCTTGATTTGTATCCTGGTGAGATTCATAACTAGTCAAGATGCTTGAGCCAACCAATGATAACTCATTCAAAAAAGTTTCTAATTTGTCGTAATTCCCTGCAAATTCTTCCAAATAACGAACATCAGTTTCACGTTGCAAGGCATTCTCAAAACTACTAAAAAGAATATCCTTATAAAAGTTTTGATAGATAATTCGAATCATATCTGACGGGGATATCTTATCTTCTAACATTTTCTGAAAACAATCCTGCAAAACAATCCAGCTATTAAATGCCTTGTTTGGTATCAATTTGTTAAGTGATTCATTACTTTTTGTCAGTTTGACTGCCTGCTGATCTAGAAATACGGAGAAAATCTTGAAAGCAGTATTATTTCCTATGCCAGGAAGAAGGCGAAGTAAACGCATCCATGAAATTTCATCGAGAGGATTGAAAAGAACTTTCAGAAATGCTGTTATGTCTTTTATGTGAGCTTGTTCAAAAAACTTAACCCCTGAATGAATGACAAAAGGAATTCCTGCATGTGTAAGTTTAACTTGAAGAACTGCCGATTGTACATGGTTTCTATAAAGCACGCTCATTTCATTCAAAGGGATCTCCCGATCTCTATAGTCTAAAATACTTTTTAATACTAGATCAGCCTCATCTTCAGAAGCCCAGACATGATGTACTATTGGTTTTTCTCCTAATGGCAGCGAACTAAAGAGGTTTTTTTCAAACTGACGTGTATTATAATTTATACTCTGATTTGCTGCTTCTAATATTTCAGGTGAACTTCGATAATTTTCTTCCATGTAGTAAGTTAAAGCTTTATATTTTTCTGGGAACTCTAGCATATTCCCGTAATCAGCTCCACGCCAACTGTATATTGATTGAGCATCATCTCCGACGACCATCAAATTATTTTGTTGACAGGATAATAATAATAAAATCTCAGCTTGCACCTTATTTGTATCCTGATATTCATCCACAAGTATATATTCAATTTGACTGCAAAGAGTAAGCACCTTCCCATGAACAACAAGTAATTCTAACCAGTTTTCAAGAAGATCATCAAAATCCATAACTTGCCCACGTTTTTTCTTTTTTCTGTATGTAACTAGGACTTTTATCAATGATTCAGTGAATTCTTCAAAATGAGGATAATAAGAATAAATAAGCTGATCTAAATGGAAATTACGTCTATGATAAGGTAATGATAAAATCATTTCTTGACTACCATTACGATTGAATGCCAGAGAAAATAAATTTTGCAAAACTGCAGCTTTAGGAAAAAATTTTCCAGGTTTACCTAAAGTTTCTGCAATTGATGCTTTAATCAAGTCTTTTGAATCGGATGTGTCCAAGATACTGAAATTATTTTTATATTCAATTAATTTTGCATGCTGTCTTAAAAAACGGTTGCCAACGCTGTGAAAAGTCCCGTGTAAAATTTTATTTTGATCTGTAGAATTATCTATGGTTCTTCCAACTCTTTGTATCATTTCGTCAGCAGCTTTGTTTGTAAAGGTAAGAAGAAGTATTGAAGATGCCGGAACTCCTGACTGAATAAGGTGTGCTACCCGATGAGTAATAACTCGGGTTTTTCCACTACCTGCGCCAGCGATTACTAATGCCGGACCTTTTTTATGAGCAACAATTTTTTTCTGTGCTTTGTTTAAAATTTCAGTCTTATTATAGGTCATTATATCATCAGACAGATTTATTTATTTTTTTTATATACTGTAACAATTCGTGACTTAAAGTTTAGCTAGAACATAAATAAACAATCAAAATAATTTATATGTTTGAAAAAGAATTTAGAGAATATGTTTTCCCATTACTTGAAAAGGCTAACTTACTTTTCAGCACAATAATTAGCAACGGTGTTCCAATTTCAAATGAAATGACAATCTCTATTTTAGCAGTCCTTATTGCACTGCTTATTATATTTATTTTTTCTATTTGGTTTTTGCTTAGACGTAAATCACATAATAAAAAAGAATTTGAAGATAAATCNCCCAAAATTAAAAAGAAACATCTTCAAAAACTAAAAAAAGATCGTGNCAAAGAACTTGATTTGAAGGTTAAAGAAGAAAAAAAGTTTCAAGAAACTAAACNAACCTCCATGCTTGAAAAAGTTCAAAAACGTGAGAAAGCTATTCAAGACCAAATTGCATCTTTGGATGAACACAAACAAAGTATTCAAGTTTTAAAACGAGATTTAAATGATGATCAAAAACCTTCTGAAAAGTTAGTTCAATCAGACTCTTTCCTTGATCTAGTTCGCGAAGGAGTAGAAAAGACCAGAAAACACATACTAAACAATCTGTCAGATACAGTTTTAGGAAAAAAAGAAATTAATAATGAACTGCTGGATGATTTAGAAGAAGTTCTTATAAGTTCAGATATCGGGCCGGAAACTACACAGCGTATTCTAGATGCAATCACAAAAAAAGTGAGTCGTAAAGAATTGAATAATCCTCAAGCACTTAAGTCAGAAATTCAGCAAGAAATTCATCGCATTATGAGTAAAATATACCCTGTCCCAGTAGATCTTAATAGGAAGCCCTTGATTTTACTTTTTGTTGGTGTTAACGGAGTTGGAAAAACAACAAGCGTCGGAAAAATTGCAGCACAATATCGGCGGCAAGGAAAAAAAGTGTTGATTGGTGCAGGAGACACTTTTCGTGCAGCTGCGATTGAACAGTTAGATGAATGGAGTAAGCGTGCTGATTGCGATATTTTCAAGAAAAGCTCAGGAGTTGACCCTTCTGCGGTTATATTTGAATCTGTTCAAAAAGGAATTGCCGATGATTATGATGTAGTAATTTGTGATACTGCCGGACGTTTGCACACAAAAAAGAATTTAATGGAAGAACTAAAAAAAATGGTGAGGGTTATTCAAAAATTAGTTCCAGATGCACCGCATGAAGTATTTTTGGTATTAGATGCCACTACAGGCCAAAATGCTATTCTCCAAACGCGTGAATTTTTGCAGGCAACAGAATTAACTGGATTAATTATAACCAAATTAGACGGCACATCAAAAGGAGGTGTGGTTATTGGGATCGTTAACGAATTTGAAATACCGGTAAGATACATAGGCTTGGGGGAGCAATTAGAAGACCTAAGGCCCTTCAATGCAGAGCAATTCACAAAATCAATATTTTCAGATTAATATGACCTTATCTCCCCTACACTTTTAAAAAACGCTTTGTTAAACTCGGTTGTATCCTAAAAGGCAAAGCGCTAAAGAGAGGAAAATCAGATTCCCACTCCAAGCTGCAAAAAAAGGGTTTATCATACCCGCACCACCAACTGCCAAAGTGATCTGATTTAGCATCCAAAACAAAATCCCCAGCAAGCAACTTACAGCAAGCGATTCACCTGCCGTTCCGCGTCTATAAAATGATGCAGAAAGTCCCAAACCAATTAAAACCATTATAAATATTTGAAATGGATAAGCAGTTTTTTGTAATAATTCAACACGATCTTGTGTCACATCCTGACCCTCACTTTTTAGTTTGAGTGTATCTTCATATAGATCAAAGAAAGGTTTATGATGAGGAGAAGTTGGTATTTCAAAAGAAACTGTAGGTAATTTATCTTTTTCAATTTGCCATTGATCCAAATATTTCAGTTGTATGTTTTCATCCTGAAATATATGTTTCTGGACATTTTGAAAAATCCATGATTCTTCTTGTTGTTTTCCACTTTCAATTTCTGTCTTTTCCAAAAGTTGGAATGGATTCTTCTGCCACTGAAAAGACGTAATAGAACTTAAACGTCCCTCCTGTCGGCGATCTCCAAAAAAAAATATACTTTGCTCCTCACCTATTTTCCAAAGGGGCATCAAGCGAGCCTTATTATCAGGTTTAACCCAAGTTTGATGCATCCATGTATATGCGTAATTCTGACTTAAATATGCAAATACAGCAATCAATGCCGAAATAGCTAAGACAGGAGAGGCGAGTCTCCACCCACCAATCCCTGAACTGCGCATAGCCGTTAACTCGGCATTCTTGTTAAATGTACTGAAAGTGGATACCGTTGCCAATAGAATAGTTATGGGGATAATTAGTTCAAATAATAAAGGCAACAACAAAGCTGTTTCTTTTAAAAATTCTAAAAAACTAGCCCAATCAGAAAACACTCCGCTGAGGTTGCCAAAAAAATTCCCAATCATCGTCATCAAAACAAAAGCACCTAGAAATAACAGAAAATAGCGCATGAATTCAGAAGCAATATATTTTGAAATCATTTTGGAAGATTGAACTTTTTAATTTAGCTTAGAAACATTTCTTTAAGAAGTGAAAGTATAAGATACTGCTTCTTGAAACAAGGTGCAACGGTATTAAACAGGAATAGATTTAATTTACATAGGAATAAGGGCATTATTTTGCATGGGATCATTTGATTAAAATTAAATAAAGATTAAATTTCATAATAAGATTTAATAGGACGGAAAGCCTTTGAGAAATCGATGAACGAATTAATACTGGTACTTGAAGAGAATCCTGAAATTCAGGCAGTTATTTCTGCATCGCAGAAGGATAACCCTATTTTTATTAATCAGGAATTAGATCCCGACTATTTTCTCCAACAAGTGCAAAATTTGAATCCTGATTTAATTTTTATTAGTAATTCAGATAGTGAAAATAATTACAACACCTGCCGCAAGATTAATGAAGATCCAGCAATTAAAAATATCCCAGTAATTTTATTAGTAAATGCTAAAGATGAAATTGACGAAGATTTATTAAGTGATCTACAAATTAAAGGAATACTTCGTAAACCTTTTGAAGCATCAATGTTAAAAGAACAGATAAGTCAATTCATCTCCCTTGATGAAAATTTTGGGGCTGAGCCGGTTAAGGGCGAAGATAATTTCGCATTTGATATGAGCAGTATCGGCAACGATTTGAAAGAAATAAAACAAAAAAATCAGAGTCAATCTCAAATGAAAAACAAAAAGACAAGTATTAGCTCTGAACCAGCTCAAAAAGCCCAAGATTCATCTTATTTAGAATCTATAGGTAGTAATATGGATTCATTGATTCTAGAAGACATTATGATTGACAGGGATAGTAGGGAAGGAATTAATTTCGAGGAAGATATTTTAAATTTTGAACAAAAGGAAAAAACTCATGTCCCTGTATCAGTAAAGGAAGATGGATACTCTTTTAGTCTTAAATCTAGAGAAAAATCAGATACTAAAGCAATTGAAACTGATCTAAAAACCGGTGGTCTTGAAAAACTCAAATTGTCAGGGCTGGAGGAAAAATATGCTGAGAGTCAACTTTTAAGTGAAATTGGAGAAACAGTCCAAAAACAACGCCTTGGACTTTCAGATATTGACCTTGAAAAAAATGATTTTGAAGATCCCAGTGATATTTGGGCACATCCTCCAGATTTGGATCAATCACCAAGAGAAGGATTGACAGAAATTAGTTTGCAAAAAACTGATTTTCATCCTTCATTCCCAAAACATCTTACCAAATTGGAGGGAACTTCAGAGACCATAAAAAAGGAAGATAAATCTGTTACTGAACAAATTTCTGAAATGGATACTAGTCTGCTCCAAACTGAGAGTGAAAAATACAGTTATACAAATGGGAATTTATCTGATGATGTACTTTTGAATGATTCAGAAGAAAAAATAGGAGATGGTAATGGTAATATTGAAGATTCAGAGCAAATTTTTGAAGGTCCTTCTAAAGATGAATTTGATGAAGGTTTTATTGATATTTCGAATTCTGATGATGAAATAAATTCCATGGTCAAAGAGAGTATTGACGATCAAGAATTTGTCAGCTCAGAAACAGCTCTTGATGAACTTGAAGACCTCAGCTTACAAATGGAATCTCTGGAAGCTGAAGAAGATGAATTAGAAGCTGAAGAAAAAGAGTTTGAAAAAGATTTGGAAAAATCAAGAATTATGAACGAAGACATAGCTTCAGATTACCAAGAAGATGAACTTACAGAATTTATGGTTGATGAATTAGGAGATCTGCTTGAAATTGATGAAGATAAAGATAGCGATAGCTTGAATAAGGATTACTCCTCTACTTCATCAGTTACCCTTGCTATTGAAGAAGACGTATTTGACAGTTGGGACGAGGCAGAAGATGCTTTTAAGGGGTTTGACAAAGATTCAGGATTTTCTAAAGACGAAGTTTGGGAATATACAAATACAGAAACTGGAAAAAGTTCAGATAAAAATCATTCTTCTTTTAAAGAAGGACGATACAGCTTTAATGAAGATGAATTGAAAGATATTGTGACAAACTCTGTTCAGAATGCATTAGAAAAATCAATTGCTTCATCTTTGGTTGAATTGGCAGTTTCAGAAATAAAAAACAATATCCCAGGAAGAATTTAAAGCTTATTCCCATAAGCATATGCTATCTTAGCACCAAGAAGGGCATTATTGCATAGCAGTGCAATATTGGTTTTTAGACTTTCTCCATCAGTCAATTGGCTGACTCGCTCTAGCAAAAATGGCGTCACTGCTTTACCAATAAGACCCTTTTCTGATGCCTCTTTAAGAGACCTGATAATAGCCTCTTCAACGACTATTTGTTCCATTGCATTTTCCCGAAGCACAGGATTAGCAATTACCAACCCCCCATCTAATCCAAGCTCCCATTTTACTTTCATACAGTTAGCAATTTCTTCAGCACTATTGATACGTGATTGGACAGAACATCCACTGGTTCTTGAATAAAAAGCAGGAAATTCATCGGTACGATATCCAATGACAGGCACTCCCTGAGTTTCTAAATATTCTAGGGTGCGTGGAATATCAAGAATAGATTTTATTCCTGCACATACTACCGCAACATTTGTGTGAGACAACTCCATCAAATCAGCAGATATATCCATGGTCTTTTCACTACCACGATGAACACCCCCGATTCCACCTGTTACAAACACCGAAATTCCAGCCTTCCTAGCACATTTCATTGTGGCAGCAACAGTTGTTCCACCGTTTAGCTTTTGCGAAATAACAAAGGGCAAATCCCTGCTGCTAACTTTAATAGTTTTTATACCTTCAGCAAATTGCTCAAGTTCAATTTTACTCAGACCTATTTTGATGCGCCCTTCTATGACTGCAATTGTAGCCGGGATAGCACCTGTTTTACGAACAACTTTTTCAACCTCTAGAGCAGTTTCCAAATTCTGTGGGAATGGCATTCCGTGGGAAATAATAGTGGACTCAAGAGCTACTACAGGCCCGTTTACATTAATTGAATCCTGAATTTCCTCAGGAATATCCATCCATTTACCAAGTTTCATAATTTACCATATTAATTCCAAAGTTTATGCTTACATTGTTTAGTATTTTTATTCCGAAACTATCTGAAACAGAAAAAACTGTCAAACAACATTCAAAATTATAATTTCATCAAAAATGACTCAATCAAATTCTGTAAATCAGAAACTATTCAAATTATAAATAAATTTTACAGTTACATAATTGCTAGTTTTTTTCTTTAAACATAAGGTGAATCTTGATAGTAATAAACATTTTATCTAAAATTTGATTATATTAAAAAACAATTTACGTCACTTAAACAATGAAAAGAAATATTCTATTAAATCCCGGTCCAGCAACAACTACAGATACTGTTAAACAAGCATTAGTGGTTCCAGACATTTGTCCCAGGGAAGAAGAATTTGGAGAACTTACACAATCAGTACTAAAAAAATTAGCAGAAGTAGTCAACGGGCAATCAACTCATTCCACAGTTATATTTGCAGGTTCTGGAACCGCAGGAGTAGAGGCGGCACTCTCTTCGATTGTACCTGAGAGTGGTAAAATATTAATTCTAGACAATGGAGCTTATGGAAAGCGAGCAGAAACAATTGTTAGGGCTTATAAAATTTCACACAGGACTATCAGAATTGAATGGGGGAATTTCCCAGAAATCAGTCAAATTGAAACTGTTATAAAAGAAGAACCAAAACTGACTCATTTCTTTTTTGTGCATCATGAAACTACTACAGGTATGCTAAATCCTTTAACTGAAATGTTAGAGCTCTGTAAAAAATATGAGCTGGATTCTATTGTTGATGCAATGTCATCATATGCAGGCTTACCTATTGACTTACAAAAACAACCGATTGACTATTTAATCTCCTCCTCAAACAAATGTATTCAAGGTATGGCTGGGATAAGCTTTGTAATTGCTAATAAAGAAAAACTAAAATTGACTTCAAATTTACAAGTAAGGAATTTGTACCTGAATCTGTGGGGTAATCATATACATATTGAACAAACAGGACAATTCCAGTTTACTCCACCAGTTCAAATTGTTTACTCTCTAAACCAATCACTTGATGAGTTTTTTAAGGAAACACAATCTGTACGAACTGCTCGTTACATAAAATCTTATGAGACTTTGCTGGAAGGAATTGAGCAAACAGGATTAGATATGCTTTTGCCCAAGTCACAGCATTCCAAACTTTTAACTGCTATTGTGGAACCAAAATCAACTAAATATAATTTTAAGGAGATGCACGATCATTTTTATGAAAATAATGTGACAATCTATCCTGGTAAAGGCGCCAAAAAAGACACTTTTCGTATAGCAAATATAGGAGCAATTGATTACAACGACATGAAGGTTTTTAATGAACTAATGCTTGAATACTTTCATGAAATAAAATCGTAAAGCTTTAAATAATTTCTAAATATTAGTTATGAAAATAGGTATCCTTAAATGTGATTCAACAAATGAACATTTCCGCAAGGATTTTGGAGATTATCAGGACTGGTATATATCACTCTTTAAAAGCATTGATCCTTCACTAGAATTTGAAACTTACGATGTTTTTTTGGGGGATTTCCCAAAAAAACTGAAGGGGAATGATGTATATTTAATTTCTGGAAGTCGTTACGGAGCCCATGATGGAGATAAATGGATTGATGATTTAGAAAAATTTATTTTGCAACTTAAAAAACTGAAACACCCCTTGATAGGTATTTGTTTCGGACACCAAATTATTGCCAAGGCCCTTGGAGGAAAAACTGAATTAGCATCTCAGGGATGGGGAGTTGGAGTACAAAACTATCAAAAAATTGTGACTGAGCCTTGGATGGATCCTGATCTAGAGCAATTTTCTATGTTGTCATTTCATAGAGATCAAGTTACTAGGCTTCCATTAGGAGCTGTTTTAATTGCAGAGAATAGTTTTTGTCCCCTTTCTGCTTATTATATAGGTGATTGGTTAATTTCTTTTCAGGGACATCCTGAACTAACGAAAGATTATATCAGAGCCTTATTGTATTACAGGGAAAATATTATTGGTAAGGAGGTTCTTGAAAGCGGTATTAAATCTCTTGACCAGCAAATCCAACCAAAAATAATAGCAAAATGGATACTCAATTTTTTTTCATAGTGGCATCTCTTCAATATAAGGAATATTTATAATGTTTTATAATTCCTCTTCTTTTTTTCCTTTATTATGCTGATTCATTTCCCAAAGTTTAAAATACCTAACAAAATAATTCAGAGCATCAAATAGAGAGCAGAATAATCCTGGCAATCCATCCCTGAACCCTCCCTTAAAAATATAGCGTCTAATAAAACGAGTAAGCGGTTTAAATAATGTATAAATTAAGGTATTTAGAATATTAATTTCAAGTCCTGCATCTTTTAAATATAGAGCTTCTATACCTGTATAAAAATTGAACTTTCTTAAAAATTGGCTGATATCCTGATAAGGGAAATGCAAGATATCATTTTTCAATTTCCCGATGTCTCCTTCAACCACTAATTTTTCATGTACATGTAGGTTTGGAAAACTTGCTTTGCCTTTTCGGAAAAGACGCAATTGCGTATCAGGATATTGACTCCCATAACGCAACCACCGCCCAAAATAATGATTACGACGGTTCATACTAAATGCAGAAAATTTAGTATCCTTCAATACATCTTTTATCTCTTCAACGAGATTTGCCGGAAGACGCTCATCAGGGTCTATGTAAAAGAGCCAATCTCCGGTAGCCTTTTCAATAGAGTAGCTTTTGTTGATATTTAAGTTATGATTATTTGGGCGAGAAAAAACTTTACATCCATTATCTTTTGCGACTTCCAAAGATTGGTCATGACTTTCACAATCTACATACACAATTTCTGAAGCCCATTTAAGTTCTGGAAGTAATAACCGCAAATGATCTACCTCATTGTGTCCAATTATAGTTACGCTGATTTTCATTGAATTTCTGATAGGAAATTAATATTTTTTCCCAAAAATTATTTTTTCTATTATTTCATATTTGTAAAGTTTTCAATCTAAAACATGTCTAATCTGTTGTCAATGTTGTATAAAATACTTATGATTCATAATAACTTCTCCTTAAAATAATTTTTAGATAAATTGAACTAATTCATAAATTATATTTAAAACTCCAAGATCTTGACACTAAAGATGTCAATAACATATGTTTTCATAAAGCTATTTTTAAAATATTTAGAGCAAAAAACTAATATTAATTTGATATGACCATTTTTAACCATACTCGACTGACTAATGACGTATTTAAAATTGACATCAAACGCATGCGCAATGGTTGGTACTCTGACAAATACTTTGAGAATATTGGCGTAATGCTTAGTACTTTGGCTGAACAGAAATATTTTTTCAAAGGAAAAGCACTACGATTAGGAGATATTGATCTGTCCAAAACAAAAACTGGAAATATTGAAGTTGAAATGCAATGGTTTACACGCCGCAAAGGGAAAGTTGTGGTTGCAGGGGTGGATAAGGCGTTAACTGTTCTTCGTCACTGCTGTGGATATTTTAACGGAAATGGTAAATTTGTAAATACTTGGAAACATATGGAAGTAGAAGCCGTTCATGATGGAGCAACAGTAAATTACACAGGTGATCCGATGCAAGTTCAACCTGTCCTCAGAGTAAAAGGGAGATACAGAGATTTTGCTCTGCTTGAAACACCTACTCTGGGACTGCTTACAAGGTCAAGTCGTGTTGCAACCAATGTTTATGAAACTTTAATGGCAGCAAGTGGGAAACCGGTGTTATTTTTTCCTGCCAGATTTGACTTGCATGAAGTGCAAGCATCAGATGGATATGCTTACAATGTAGCAGTTCAGAGATTCAACTACGACTATAAAAGGAGAGTAGGACCCTTTATCTCAACAGATGCTCAAGGTGACTGGTGGGGAGGAGCCGGCGGTGGAACAGTTGCTCACGCATCCATTGCCTGTTTTTTTGGAGATACTGCTGAGACTTTGATGGCTTTTGCGGCTACATGTGAACCAGATATACCTAGAATAGCACTTGTTGATTTTAACAATGATTCGGTAAAAGATTCATTGTTAGTGATGAAGCGTATGTTTGAACGTTATCGTGAATTGATAGATTCAGGAAATGAATTGGAAGCAAAGCGTTACAAGCTTTATGCAATTCGACTAGATACAAGCTCTTCAATTCGTGATGTATCTGTACCACCACTCGGGACACCAGAACTTGACATGGGAGTCAATCCAAGATTAGTATTTATCGTAAGGGAAGCAATTGACTCCGCATGGTCTAACTGGAAATTGCCACAAAAATGGAAAAATCGTGCTCGTGAATGGTGTGAGAATATCAAGATAGTAGCTTCGGGAGGATTTAATACCTCAAAAATCCTTCGTTTTGAGAAACTTGATGTTCCAGTAGATATTTTTGCAGTTGGATCTTCACTTTTTGCCAATGATGGACCGAGGGTTACAGATTTCACATCAGACATTACACAAGTTAAAATCAATGGAGAATGGAAATCAATGTCAAAGGTTGGAAGAAATAGAGGTCAAAATTCAGAATTGGAGCTTGTTACAGAATGACAATCCTAAATTATTTATGAATATCCAAATTTAAAATATTTTTAATTCTGTATTTGTCTCACTTTGGCGATTTTTAACTTTTTTTCATGATGCGCTACTTTAAATTAATTTTTTTGATTTTTCAAAAATATATTTTTATTCTTTAGGGATAATTCAAGAATACTTTGATAATATTCTCAAAAATTTGTTAACCCATCAAGATTACTTACTCAAGTAAGAAAACTTTAAAGATTAATTTAATAATTAAAATAAGAATTTAGAACTTAATTCCCAGCTATCGACTAAAGGTGCATTTTGGCCTGCAAAGGGTTTGGAATAGCCTAAACGAACCTGCCAAGGATACGTTAATGGTTTTTGCTCAAGTTCACTTAAATTCCCATACCCAAATTCAAAATTTATCTTTTTTAGAAATGAATTATTTGATTTACCCGTTGGAAGTTTACTTTCAGACTGCTGAAAATAATGCATCTCTGAGCCTGCAAATATGTTTTGTCTCTCAATACTCCAACTATAAAAAATTTCAGCAATATGTCCTGCTGAGTAATAAACCTTTTCTCCCTTAAGATTCTCACGCTCAGTTATCAACTCATTTTTACCCTCTATCCTAAAACTATTCCTTAAACCGTGCACCAGTGGATACCATGTAATATGTAAAAATAAACCTAACGAGCCGTGTCCTTCACCGATAGAATTAGAATGAATTCCTCTTCTTATACCCTTATTTCCTGTAGGTACTCGACTTGTAAAACCACCTATATTATGAAAGGTCGTACTATAGCTTAAGTCTTTCCCAAATTGAATACTAATATCACCAAGCCCATTAAGTTCTTCTGAAGCAATATTAGAGATTATTTTCTGCTGTTCAACTGTACCTGAATCATATTCCAAGGAGGAAGTTTGTATTTTTTGCAAAAGAGGAATCATAACTTTCACCACCCAATCCTCTGTAAGACCATATGCCAATTTTATCTCCAACTGTTTTACCTCTCGCTTTAATTCACCATCAACTACACCATACCAGCCACTATCCCAAAGCAAAAGATTTTGCAAAGGAGCCTCTTTACCATAGCCATTGAAAGCTCTGCTATATGAAGGAATAATTTTTAAACTAATTTCTGTCTGCCATACAGATTTTGGGATTCGATCTTCAAGCTGAATGGCAGGTAATTTTGATGGAAGAAGGAGCAATAGAAATAAAAAGGTTTGGAAGTGTTTCATAAAATAATTCCTTCTTAGGTTTTTTTTGAATACGAAATCCAACCATTATCAGACATGTGAGAAATGATGTTTTCTATGGGGAATCCGACTACGTTATTGTAGGAACCTACAATTGATTCTACCAAAATTAATCCCTGTCCTTGGATTGAATAAGCTCCGGATTTACCCATGGGCTCACCAGTGCTAACATACCATTCCAACAAATCAAGCGGGATTTTTTGAAATTTTACCCTTGTACAAACAACATCTGTGATTTCATTTCCAGAAGCAGAATCTAAAATAGAATAACCAGATAAAACTGAGTGCAAGTTCCCATTTAGTTGTCTGAGCATAGACTTGGCATGATTAGCCGTTTTCGGTTTTCCTAAGATTTGCCCATTGAAAAAAACTATTGTGTCTCCTGCCAATACAATTACATCTTTAGCAAGGTTTAAACATGACTGTTGTACCTTCCGCGCCTTTTCAATGGCCATACGTTTTACAAAGCTTTCTGCCTGCTCTTTTTTTTTTCTAATTTCATCAATTTGAGGAGAATAACAATCAAATGCCAGATTAAATTTTTGTAATAACTCCTTTCGACGAGGAGAAGAAGAAGCCAAACACAAAGGTCTATGCTGTAAAATATAAGACACTAATAAAATTAATTACTACAGATTTTTTTTTAGATATTAAGAAGTTTTTTTGATTAAGAGTTCCTTACACCAGATTATCAGTTGAAAGCCATTTGAAGTTTTTCACTAAATTTGATTGTATTTGAAGAATCTAGTCCTGCTTGGTTTTCTTCCCCAGAAACAGGTTTATAAATGTTATCAATGTAATAACTTAGTATTTTGCGCACGACAGGAGCAGCAGCTTTTGAACCTCCGCCTCCATGTTCAACAAGGGCTAAAACTGAAATTTCTGGGTCTTCGACTGGTCCAAATGCTACAAACCATGCGTGGTTCTGTAATTCTCTTTTTTCTTTAGTCGCATTGTCTAATGTTTCAAGTGTCTTGTGACTGACAACTTGGGAGGTTGCTGTTTTTCCTGCAACAGTAAACTCCTCAAACTGGACTTTCCTAGCTGTTCCACCAATTTCGTTAACAACAGCAACCATTCCTTTGCGAATCAATTCTAAATAATCCTGCTTTAATTTGATTCTTTGTGGTTTTGGCCCTTCTTGTTTCAAAAACAGCTTAGGAGGTACCCATATCCCATCGTTAGCCAGAATATTAATCATGTTAAGTACTTGAAGCGGAGTAACAATAATAAAACCCTGTCCAATTGACATCGTTGGGTTTTCGCCTTCGTACCAAGGTTCGTTGTATTCCCGTTTTTTCCATTTACTGCTGGGGATTATTCCCTCTTTTTCATTCAAAAGGCCTATTCCAGTAATTTTGCCCAAACCAAAAGTTCTAGCATCTTTATGCATTTGATCTACTCCTACCTCCATACCAACGTTATAGAAATATACATTACATGATCCCTTAATTGCGTTTAACAGATTCACTTTACCATGTCCACCTTCTTTCCAGCACTTGTATGGATCAGTTCGCCCTGTTACATAGAATTCGCCATTACAAAAATATTCAGCTTCTGGAGATATTATGCTTTGCTCAAGTCCTGAATATGATGTAACAACTTTAAATATAGATCCCGGAGCATACAGTCCCTGAATTGATTTATTCTCTAAAGGATTCTCAGGATTTTCCAGAAGAATATTCCAGTTTTCCTTATCTATCCCACCTGAAAACAGATTTGGGTCAAAGTCTGGATAACTCGCCAGACCCAGAATTTCTCCAGTTTTGGGATTCATTATTAACACCGCTCCACTCTGCCCACTCATTGCTTCATCGGCAACATTTTGAAGACGAACATCAAGATTCAAATAAATATTCTTTCCAGGAACAGAAGGTACTGGATCTCCTAATATTTTTAATTCCCTTCCCATATGATCTACCTCAGCCTGTCGACCACCATCCAATCCTATCATGTGATCATTTAAAAGAAGTTCAACTCCAGAGTGTCCCACAATTTGACTTGAACTTCTTTTTTCTTCAGGAAGTTCAGTCCATTCTTCCTGAACTATCCCTACATATCCGATAAGATGTGAGGCCAAGTTTTTATGTGGATAAAATCTTCGAGGACGTATTACAATTGAAACCCCTGGGAAATCATCCTGATAAGTTTCCAAAAACATTGCTTTTTCATAATTCAAATCATCCTCAATGATAATAGGCTTAAATTGAGCTAAACCTTTGCTAGCTTCAATTTTTTCGACTAGAAATGAATACGGAATTTGAAATGCTTGCGAAACATTACTTAAAGTTTTTTCCAGATCAGGAGTATCTTCACGGATAAGTTGTAATTGATATGCAGGACGATTTTCAGCCAATATCACCCCATTTCTGTCATAAATAATTCCACGTAATGCGGGTTCTGAAATTAAACGAATTCTATTACCTTGAGAAAATTCAGTATAAAGTTCCCCTTGAGAGATTTGAAGGTACCATAGTCGTGATGCCAACAAAGAAAATATCAAAATTACTACTCCACCCAGAATGAAAAGACGAATTCTAAATCGATCTAAATCTTCAAAATCAAGAGCTTCTAACTTCATTATATGTTCCTAAGAAACAATTTTTCACACCACATTATACCTAGAAGAATTAAAGGGGCTCCCAAACCATGCAAGACTGACAATGGTAAAACTGTGGATAATAATAAGGATGATCGGTCAATTTCTGTTCCGAGCATTCCCAAAATAGAAATAGAAATCCAACCTTCAAAAACTGACATACTTAAAACAGCCAGACTAACTGTAAGAAAGGTGTTTGCATAAAATAATTTATTAAGCAGACTTGCAAATAACAAAGTAAGAAAAAAAGAAATTGCGTAAAGTCCCATTATCCCATGAGACAAAGCATCGCAGATCAGTCCTGCCAAAATACCCAAAAATGGGATCAAATGTTTTGAATGCCTGAATGTCAGAACCAACATAATTACTAGTATCCAGTTAATCTTAAAACTACCCAGCTGCACATAACTGTTTAGAACGATGTTCAACCATGCACCAATTAACATTAATCCTATTACTAATAAATTTAATCGCATCAGTCTGCTACTGCATCAGAATTTGATTTAGATGGAATTATAACAAATACCTCTTCAATGCTATTAAAATCTACAGCACTTTCTAATATTGCTGTTTTGAAGAGTTCATGTTGCTCATGTCTTATTTCACTTACCCAGCCTATCAGTATACCTTTAGGGTATAGTCCTCCTAGTCCACTTGAAATTACACGATCTCCAATTTTAATTTTTGCATGCTGATTAATTTGCCTCATTTCTAAACCTACTTGAGTTCCATAAATAAGACCTCTCACGCGATTACGTTGAATTAGAGCTGGAACTCTATTTCTGTGATCAATCATTAATTGTAATGAAGACTGAAATGGAGATACTGATTGGATTCTTCCAACCAAACCCTCTTTTCTTATGACAATATAATTCCGCTTCACTTTTTGATTACTACCACGATTAATGAAACGAATATTGTGAGTATTATCAGAAGATACACCAATAATTTCCGCATATATTTTTTCTAAAGGATTTTTTCTTGCAAAAAGCATTTGATCTCTTAATCGTCTAAACTGAACTGAGTTTTCAATATGTTCACTTAATTTTTCTTCCATATCTAGAAGTTGCTGTTTCAAACGATTATTTTCTTTTTTAACATCTATAAGCAGTAAATAGGAGTTCCAAAGATTTTTGATATTTGACACAGCAGATTGGACTGAAGCTTGAAAAGGATATGTTACAGTTTGAATTGCTATCTGAATTCTTGATGAACCTTGTTCATTGTGTGATTGGAATAAAATCACAAACAGACCCAAGATAGCGGCAAGAATAGATATTTGAAGCCTGTATGTACTTATGAATTTGAACATTTACGTATTGGAGGGAATCAGATGTAAAAAGAAATTTAATCTTTTAACTTGTTAAATCTTCAGACAATTTCTCTCAGTAGGACAACAGGTTTCAACATGAATTCAGCTTGATTTATTTCCTTTAGAGCTTTAAGAACTAGACCTTCCATACAGGACTGAATAGTCAAAGTAAAAATCACTATTTCTTCACCTTCTTTCTCAATTCGGTGATATTTTGGTAACTGTTCCAAAGCAAAAATATTTATTGAATGCTTCTCAAAAATATTTCCAATGTGCCCAAAGATTCCGGGATGGTCACGGACTTCAAAGCGCAACGTATGACGAAAACAAATATTTTCCATCGATTCCAGAACCAATTCTGAAGTAATAGGTGGTGGAAGAAATGGTTCAGGATGTCTTAGAACTTTGTTCAAATCTGAAACTATAGCTGATGCTGTTGGAAGGCTACCTGCGCCTTTTCCTATAAGAGTTATATCCTCTGAAAATTTACCTGACAGAGTTACAGCATTAGTTGATCCCGAAATTTTAGCCAACATTTGATCTTTTTTTATCATCACTGGCAAAACGTATATTTGGATTCCTTGTTCTAACAAGCAAAGATTTGCAATTAATTTAATTTCACACCCCATCCTCCGTGCATACTCAAAATCAGCTAGTTCCAGATGATCTATTCCTTCCAGAGTAATTTGTTCTGGCAAAAACCAATGTCCTGTAATTAAGTATGTAAGAATTACAAGTTTATATCTAGCATCAAAACCCTTGATATCATTTGTAGGGTCTAATTCAGCAAATCCCAGTTCTTTTGCCTGAGAAAGTGCTTTATCAAATGTAAGGTTGTTACTTCCCATTTGAGAAAGAATGTAATTAGTAGTGCCATTCAAAATACCTTTTATACCTACGATATCACGAACTTGTAAATAATCTTTAAGTAATCTTAATACAGGAATCGCTCCTGCAACAGCCGCTTCAAAAAGCAGATGACGCCTGTTTTTTCTTGCAATCGTTGTTAATTCAGAGCCATGTACAGCAATCAAATCTTTATTTGCAGTAATTACATGTTTCCCTTTTTTTAAGGCATTTAAAATAAGATCATAAGCAAAGTCTTTACCTCCTATTGTTTCAACTATGACATCTACATCCTTATCTTCCAGAAGTTGCTCAAGATTTTCATAAAATAATTCTGGACTCTCGTTATACATCGAACTTGCATAGACCCCCTGAGAATATTTTTCAAGTATTCCAACTAAATTTATTTTAGTATCAGGGTGTTCCCTATGCTGGGATAAAACATGGGCTACACCGCTGCCAACTGTTCCAAATCCTGCTATAGCTACGTTCAATGCCGACATTACATTTGTCAGTTAATTTTTGTAAATGATAAATTCAAAATTTTAGTCAATTAATTATTTTTTTTGAGCTCTTTTTTTAATGATTTAATTACTTTAACAAACAAAATGACTCAAAATTGTCATGAAATCAACTCTTTCAATACATTTTCTAGTTCAAAAAAAATTTACCCATGAATAAAGATTCGGTTCTGACAGGATACTGGACATTGAGTAAGGCCTCACGATTCTAAGCACATCTAAAATTTTAATAACTAGTTCGAAAAAACTCTTAACAATGATTCATTCCATTATGGATTTATTTTTCTCTCAAGAAATTCATACCATTGTAATCGTTCAAATATACTTTGATCCAAAGCATACCAGTCTACACATCCTAATTTTGAAGCTTCTTCCAGCAATTGTGGTGACTTTATATTCCCATTAATTATTAACGGTTTTTTTGTATACTTTGCTGTCCATTGACAAAGAGGATCTTTATTTTCAAAACACTTGTTCATAGCATGAGCAGCAAGTGGATGAAAAATTTGGACCCCGGCTTTTTCAAGCAATTTTAACATTGTATTTAAATCTTTTGGTTTAAAGCCATCTTCGATTTTGTCAAAAATTGAAAAGTAATAGCTAATGGGAATATTTACCGATTTACGTTTTTTTATAGCCTTGATTAATTCTTCAGATAGTCTAAATCTATTTTCAATTTTTTCTGCACTATATTCATCATCACGAGAATTAAGTTTAACACAACAACATTGATCCAGTAAATGCTGTTCTCCCCCGTTGATTTCGATAAAATCCATGCCTACTTCTGTTGCGCGCTCAGCTGCATGAACAAAACTAAGAATAATTTCTTCAACATCCCCTTGTTCAAATTCTCGACTAACATCGTAATCCCTGCCAAAATTCAATACTGAAGGTGCTATAGGCTGTTCCCCACACGCACTTGCAGAAGTATGTGCACCTGCATGAGATAGCCTTATCCCTATTGCGGATCCCTCTTTTTTTACTCCACTTACCAATTTTATCAATCCTTCCAAATGGTCCTCTTCCGATATACCTAATTGGTTCACATGACTTCTGCCCTGCTTTATCACATAAGCTGATTCCAAAATTATTGTACCTACACCCTGTCTCGCTAGAGTGCGATAATGTTTTATAATTGCCGGAGTTACTTTTCCATTTACATCTGATTGATCATCTATTGATGGTGGAGCAAGAATTCTGTTTCTGAATTTAATCCCATGCATAGAGAAAGGTTTAAATATTGAGTCATTTTTAGACTGGTTTTTTTTAGCTGATTTTTTATCAGAGTTTAATTTTGAATGCATTTGTATATTTTTTCTTTATGTTTATTGATTAGCGTTTTGCTTTTTCATCAAAACCGGACTGACCAAATCTACTTTCCAGCTCACTATAAATATCCTTTAAAGTTATCCCATTTAGACCCATAAGTATAAGCATGTGAAACCAAAGATCTGCTATTTCGTGAATCTGTTCTGTCTTGCTTTCATTTTTAGCAGCAATGATTACTTCAGCAGATTCTTCACAAATTTTTTTTAAAACCCTATCAGTGCCCCCATCCAACAAAAAAGCAACATATGAATTTTCAGGTGAACTTTGCCTACGTTTAAGAATTACGTCATAAACAAGATCCAATATTGTTGTATGATTCTTGACAGTCATTTTTTTTATTTCAGGCCCAGTGTTTTGATTTTTTTACGAAGAGTATTGCGGTTTATTCCCAAAATTTTTGACGTTCTTTGTTGATTCCAATTAGTTTGCTGAAGAAGTAAACTTATCAATGGTCGCTCAACTTGGGACAACACATCAGACAAAAGTAGCTTGCTATCTAGTTCAACAGCATTTTTTACTGGCTGCTCAAGTTTTCCAAAGGCAACTTCCTCTAAACTTTCCATTGGGTCTGATATTAATTCAAGTGTTATTAAATTTTTTGGTAACGAATCAAGTGTAATTGTGCCTTTAACATTTGTGATCATCAAGCTCTTGACAGTGTTTTCCAACTCTCTAATGTTTCCTGGCCATTCGTAATTAGTTAGCACCTTCATCGCTTTTGGCTCAACGACTTTTCTTCCTACTGCCATTTCTTTACTCCCTTTTCGAAGAAAATGTTCTATCAAAACTGGAATATCTTCTTTGTGTTCTCTTAATGGGGCAATGTTAATAGGAAAAACATTCAATCTGTAATAAAGATCAGTTCTGAAGCGAGAATTTTGGATTAGATTAGGTAAATTCTGATGAGTCGCAGCAATTATCCGCATATCAGTTGATATCAGATCTTTTCCCCCAAGCCGTTCAAATTGTTTTTCCTGTAAGACTCTCAACAATTTACTTTGGAGGTTCAGTGGCATATCCCCGATTTCGTCCAAAAATAATGTTCCTTTACTGGCAATTTCCAGTTTACCACGCTTGCGTTCGGTTGCACCAGTAAAAGCACCTTTTTCATGACCGAACAATTCCGACTCCATCAGCTCTGAGGGAATTGCCGCACAATTTATTGCAACAAAGGCTTGACTCGACCGTAAAGAGTGACTGTGGATAGAACGTGCAATCAGCTCTTTCCCCGTACCACTTTCACCTTGGATAAGAACTGTCAAATCTGTAGCAGCTACTCTTCCAATTGATTTATAAAGCTCACGCATTACTTTGCTTTGACCAGTTAGTAAATCATCATCTGGTTTTTCTGATATGACCCCTTTTGCTCCCTTTATGCTAAACGGTACTCGCAGTGCACGTCTTACAAGCTCTTCTATTTCCTCAATATTGAAAGGCTTGGGTAAGTAGTCAAAAACTCCGGATTTCATAGCTTCAACAGTAGTTTTCATTGTGCTTTCACCAGTCATCACAATTGTCAATAGAGATGGATACTTTTTTAACATTTCACGTGTAAAAGAGAGACCATCTTGTCCAGGAAGATTAATATCAACAAAAGCTAAACGAATCGCTTGATTTTTAAGAAGCAGTCTTGCCTCAACTGTATCAGCTGCTAGATGAGGAACATGACCTGCTTGAGAAAGGGTACGGTCCATTACCCAACGAATACTGGGTTCATCATCCAAAACCAATATCTGAGTTTTTTCTTGGATCTGGTTATTTTCGTTTTGTTTAAGCATTATTTATTCAAGTAATCACTGGAAAAAGTTTAGTATGATAATTTATTCACTGGGTAAATTAGATTTTTCTTATTTTTCCAAAACTACACAGGCCTGTTCAAAAAAATCTTTAGGTAATAATTTTTCTCTATCAAGAAACTTAAACAGACCTAATAAAGATTCTCTCATACTATCTAAATCTTCTTTCAATGGATTAGCGTTTTCTACGAACCAATCTTCAAAAAAATGTTTTATCATACTGACTTCCCACTCCTTTAAAGATGGTGGCTGGAAATCTGCTAAGAAAACTTCCAAATCCTCTTCAGTTCTTTCTAGTTTTTCTTCAGGCAATAGGTCCAAAAAATTCTTAAGAACTTCCTCATCTAAAGGTGAGATCCTTTTTTCTAATTTCGTTTCATCATGGTTCTCATTATCTTCAACTGAAACAGATTCATCTTTTTCCCCTGATTGAATTTCATCAGTCAGTTGCTTAAAATACTCGTAATTTTTTTGCTCAAACTCTTTCATGGCTAAAGGCAGACCGGCAAGATCAAGCTCTCGGCCTTCAAGTGAGGAAAGAGTTTTGAGAAAAATAGCAACAATTACAGGATTAGAAAGATGGGTTTTTTTACTACTTTCTGCGAGCTGATGTCTTGTAGCACTTGCAAGTCCGTGCTTAATGGATTTTTCTGAGTGCTCTTCTTCCAGCTTTGCCAGTCTTTGGTCAAGTTCAGAAATGAATTCTTCTGTCAAAAGCTCCATTAATATATTTGGTTCTGGAATATCATTCTCAATCAATTCCATTAGCTTTGACTTATCCATTCTAAAATCAACCAATTCAGGTTCAAATGCCAAGGTAGGCAGTGCATTTAAAAGTTGCTCAATTTGAGCTGAGTTTTGCTGCTGTGGTTTCCTCTTAGGCATTGTCTTACGACGAAGAATCATTTTATTATGACGCTTTTGCTTCTGTCTTCTAAGCATTCCTGATTTTTTTTGTTTTTTTATTTTGGCCACAATTAACTAATTGTTAAAAAATGTTCAAAGTGTATATATGTATTATCCCAGAATTATCAAATAAAATCACGTCAAATTAGTTTCTGATATTTTGATAAAATTACCCGTCTGCTTTGACATTTTCAGAAA
>PAZT01000016.1 GCA_002716165.1 Deltaproteobacteria bacterium
ACAGTTGAACATTTCAATTTTATGATTGTTGGAGCTCTTATCGTTCTTTTTCTAATTTTTGAACCACATGGTTTGGCTAAAATATGGTCAATTATGCGGGAAAAACTTCGGGTATGGCCATTCCCTTATTGAGTGCCCTAAATGGGAATCCAATCCGTAGAAGAGTCAGTTTCTTCTGGCTCGGTTTATATCCTGCCCTTGGAGTGAGGGCCTTCATTAATTTTTTATTTGAATCAAAAAAAGGAGTTTCTATGAAAAACAAATATTTCCTTACATTAATTGCGTCAGTCATAACTTTATTATGGCTTTCTCAAGGAATAATGGCGGCAAAAGGAATTTATGTACCGCTTTTCACATATAAAACAGGCCCCTTTGCTGGAAGTGGAATTCCTTCTGGAAATGGTATGGCTGATTATCTAACTATGCTCAATGAAAGAGATGGGGGTATTGGTGGCGTGCCATTGATTATTGAAGAATGTGAGACTGGCTACAACACAAAAAAAGGGGTCGAGTGCTATGAAAAAGTAAAAGGTAAAAATCCAGCTATCATTAATCCGTGGTCTACTGGAATTACTCTTCAGTTGATTCCAAAAACACCAGTAGACAAGATTCCCGTACTCACAATGGGTTACGGTTTATCTGCGGCAGCTGTTGGAAGTGTTTTCCCCTGGGTTTTTAATTATCCCTCAACATACTGGAATCAGGCCTCGGCTATTATAAAATATATTGGCTATCAGGAAGGCGGAATGAGTAATCTTAGGGGTAAAAAAATAGGATTCATCTTTCTAGATGGAGGATATGGTAAAGAACCAATTCCTTTGTTTGAAGAACTTTCAAAGGAATTAGGGTATGAATTTTTCAAAATACCAGTAGCATTTAAGGAAAGCCAGAATCAGTCATCCCACTGGCTTAAGGTTCGCAAAGAAAAACCTGATTACATGGTCATGTGGGGATGGGGTGTTATGAATCCAACAGCCATCAAGGAAGCAACAAGAATTAAGTTCAACATGGATAAATTCGTTGGTGTGTGGTGGGCTGGTAGTGAAGATGATGCACGTCCGGCTGGAAAAGCTGCTAAAGGATATAAAGCAGCAACTTTCCACGGAATAGGGCAAGATTTTCCTGCAATACAGGACATTTTAAAATATGTAGTTGATAGAGGGAAAAGCCAAGTCAAGGACCGTTCCAGAGTTGGAGAAACTCTGTACATGAGAGGAGTATTCAATTCTGTGCTAATTGCTGAGTCAATTAGAAAAGCTCAGGAGAAATATGGCAAAAGGGTTATCAACGGTGAGGAAATGCGATGGGGCTTGGAAAATATAAATCTGACCTCTGCCAGAATGGCTGAAATTGGATTACCTGGTTACACTAATCCCATAAAGGGAACTTGTAATGATCATGCCAACAACGGACCTATTTTTATACAGCAATGGAATGGGACAGGCTGGGAAAGAGTTTCAGGCTGGATTCATTCTATGGATAGAGTAAGGCCAATGCTTGAAAAAGCTGCTGCTGATTATAAAGCAAAAAACAATATCCCTAACAGGACTATTCCTTGTTCCTAATTATATTGCTAAACTTAAAGATAAAAGGGGGGATGTTGAACAAACTCTCCCTTTTTCTTTTTTAATGAAATCCTATCTTAAAATTATAATTGTTAATTGTTAACAATATAGAGGTCATTTACGACCATGTAATCTTAGTTCTAAAAGGGACTTCACTCGAAGTCCCTGAGCGTAAAATAGTTGCACTCCTAGGTGCCAACGGAGCCGGAAAGACGACTACACTTAAAGCTATTTCAAATCTACTTCATGCTGAACGTGGGGAAGTTACCAAAGGGAGTATTGAATTTGATGGCACTCAAGTACATGACCTTTCACCCAATGAATTGGTCAAAAGAGGTTGCATTCAGGTTATGGAGGGACGCCATGTTTTTGAGCATTTGACCGTTGAAGAAAACATTTTGACAGGGGCCTATACGCGAAAAGACAGTCGTGCAAATATCGCAGAGGACCTTGAAAAAACATACTCTTACTTTCCCAGATTAAAGGAAAGGAAATCCAGTCAAGCTGGTTACACCTCTGGAGGAGAACAACAGATGATGGTTATTGGGCGCGCCTTGATGTCAAAACCAAAAATGATTCTGCTGGATGAACCTTCTATGGGTCTTGCACCTCAACTAGTTGAAGAAATATTCGAAATTGTTAAAGACCTCAATCAGCGTGAAGGAGTTAGTTTTCTTCTCGCTGAGCAAAATACCAATATCGCATTAAGATATGCAAATTACGGTTACGTATTAGAAAATGGAAGAGTAGTAATGGATGGGGAGGCCTCAGAACTTCTTGAAAATGAGGATGTTAAAGAATTTTACTTGGGCGTTGGAGGGGAGGGGCGTAAAAACTTTCGTGATGTAAAAAACTACCGTCGCAGAAAAAGATGGCTATAAGTTTAGGTTTGAATATAACTCGTCATAAAAATAAATAATTTTTTTCTCATTAAGAAAGTCAGAACAACTAAGAGTTTTTTGAACTAGAATTTCTTTGATATATCTTTAAATAAAAGCTTATTAGGAATATAATAGCCTTTTCACAAAATTACTGAATTTGTAAAATTAGTCGAAAAATTATCTTTACTAGTTTTCAGTAATCATCCAGAAGACAGTCTTTAGGGCATGATTTTTTCCAATAAAAATAAAACATTTTTTTGACCACATAATTTACTACTTTTTTTTCGATACAGTGCATGACTCAAAGAGACGCAAAAATTGGAATTGTTGGTGGTGCTGGACCTTATGCAGGACTTGATTTGGCTCAAAAGCTACTTCAGCAAACAATAGCTAAAACTGATCAGGATTATCTTCCTACACTGCTTATTTCCACTCCAGGATTGATTGAGGACCGTACCGATTTTTTATTGGGGGTTAATGAGAATAATCCTGCTGATGCAATTTACAATAATTTACGTGATCTAGAGAAACTTGGAGCAACAGTTGCTGGAATTGCCTGCAATACTGCTCATGCACCAGAAATACGTAACGTTTTTCTTGAGAAACTTAAAAATTCTAAGAGTAAACTTAAGCTGGTGGATATGATTTCCGAAACAGCTGATTTTTTAAGTAATGCCTGTCCTGAGGTAAATATCGTAGGAGTTCTTTCAACCATAGGTACCTGGAAAGCAGGATTTTATCCTACTTTGTTGGAGAAATACGGTTTCAATGTTATTACGCTAAATGAGAAGGAGCAACAACATTTGCATAACGAAGCATTATTTAATCCATTGTATGGGATTAAAGTACAAGCATATCCTGTATCAGCTCAAGCCCGTGAAGCTTTAATTGAAGGTGTGAATAATCTTAAAAAAAAAGGAGCACAAGCAATAATTCTTGGCTGTACTGAAATACCTATTGGTATACCTGAAAGAGTACTTGGGAATACATACTGTGTAGACCCCGGTTTAGTTCTTGCTCGTACATTAATTAGGGAATTTTGTAATGAAAAACTTTTGCCATGGAACTGGAATGAAAAATAAAAAACCAGAACATCACTGTTTAAATTATTTTAATAATGTTTATTTATGTACAAATTTCTAAAAATTATAACACTTGAACAAGATTGTAAAATTAATTAGAATTTTTTGGCAATAAATGTTAACCTTTGATGCAAATTTTTAAAAAATAGGATGCTTCTTAAAACTACATTAAACTTGGATTGAAGGCACAGAACTCCAGCTGTTTTTTCTCTCAAAATCCATATAATTCTCCATTAAAATTAATTCTTTCTTTTTAAAAGTCTATATGAGTGATGCAGAAAATATGAGCCGAAAGGATCTTTTGCAGCAAAACAGATTTGAAAAAAAACTATATGCATTTGCGGATCATGCATATAGGAAAAAAAATATTTACGTAATTGCGGCAATCTCACTTTTTGTAATTATTATGGGGATATGGGGTGGATGGAAATATTTGCAGAGCGAACGTGTCAATCAGGCAAATCTTTTTCACATTGCAAGATCAAAAATTAATAACACTGCTTCATCAAATAAGGAGATGGTAAACAATGGAATTGCTGCTTTACAAGAATTTGCCAGATCAAGTTCGAGTAGTTTGAGTGTTATTGCTCTGATGGAATCTGCCGAAGCTTTGTCCCGTCAGTCGGATTTTGAAAAGTCAATTTTAGTTTTTAAAGATGTAATAAATCATCCTGAAGCTACGATTTTTTTAAGGAACTCTGGTCGCCTCAGTTTAGCAGCATTGTATGAACAGCAAAGACAGTGGGACAAAGCAGAAATGATACTGGAATCAATTGACATACCATCTTGGAATGACGTGCGTTTGCGTGCACTTGCCAGAATAGCTGTGGACAAAGGTGAAATTGAAAAAGCAAAAAAATTGCTTGAAAAACTTATTGATTCTGAACCTGATTCTATTTTTAGGCAGGAAAGTGAAACTTTACTTCTGACTCTTTGACAGTTCAACTTGTAAACATTTTAATACAACAAAAAATATGAAAGAAGGACACCAAAATTTAGTTGAGGAACATAACAATAATGATGTAAATTTATTTAAAAAAGTTATNATAACGACAAAACGNGCAAAATCATTGTACAGACTCGAGGAATCAACTAGAGCTAATCTTAAACATAAACCTACTTTTCAGGCTATTATGGAAAATAACGAGGGTCAGGTGATAATGAAAAATTCTACTCAAAGTCTTTTAGAAGATGATAATGGTAAGAAATAAAATTTAATTTAAGGGATTTACTATCCTGCACCATTACTTATCAAAAGAATAATATGCGGGAATCAGTCAATTTAATATCAAGCATCAAACGGGTTTTTTACAACCTTCTGACAGGTTCTCGTTCTCACCAGGCCGCTCTGATTATTTTTTTTGGGATGAGTCTGTCAGATTTTATTTTTCGTCACCTACTGTTTCCCGTTTATTCTGAATTCTTATTTTCAATAGGAGCAAATCCGGTTTGGAGTGAGATTGAAGCGAGCTTCGCCCCAATTGTTTGGCTCGTATTTTTTACCATAATTTTAGGTAGCCTAACAATTGTCATTACTTTTGCCTCACAAAATGTGCCAAAGCTCATTGATTTGTATATGGATCACTGGCCAAGCCTCTTGTTTGTTTGGTGGTCTGCTGCATGTCTAGTACATTCATTGACAATCAAGATATTTGCTGAAGTAGGAGTAAATATCTTCCCCAGCCTAATTTTCAATTATCATGTTCTGCTTGCAGTCTCATTAATAATTGGATTCCCTTTTATCTTATCAATATTAAAGTCAACAAAAACCGACAATGTTATAGGAAATCTTCTGTCAGGCAGTTATAAATCATTTAATAATCTAGCTAATAAAGGTCCAACTTGGGACATATCAGAAAAGGAACACGCAAAAATTCAGCAAAAATTGTTTGAAGAGCTTAATCAGCTTATGGATCTACTGGTATATGTGCCATACAAAGAACCAAAAGCTCATGTCATAGTAGGCATTGGAAAATTGATTCAACATTATGTCAAATTAAAAAGTAAATTTCCGGAATCACTATTTAAAATTAATCAGTTAATTGAAGAAGACATATCTTTTCGTACTATGAAAAGCTTACTAGAAGAAATAGAAAATTCTAAAACTTTTTTTGAGCAAAAGAGTTTTCGATTAATCGGGAATGCATACAACATTTTCCTCGATTCAGGCGAATTTGACCTTTCTTCCTTATGTGCAGAACAACTAAGCAAGGTTGGAAATACTGCTATTGAATTTAATGATCAGGAATTAATTGAAGTTGTTACCGTTAATATGAACACATATTTCAGATTTGCATTGAAGCATGCACAAAATAATAATGAGCCCCGAAACTTATATAACTTAGTTTTTCATTATGGTCAGTTTTTAGAATACCTAACAGAAAGTCACCAATTTAATAGAGTAAAGACTTGCGTAGCACATTTTGTTTATTATGGACAACAAAGTTTTAATGCCATATCTGATGCTCCATCATTATCATTTATTTTAGACGTAATTGCTTTTGAAATTCAGAAACTTTTGATAAATATTTATAAGAATAAATGGGACAGAGAAATACAAAAAGAACTCCTGTTAAAATTTCTAATGTTTGACAATTTTCAGGATATAGATAGGGATTTTGCTTTAAATTTTTTTAGTCAGAATCACGGTATTCGAATGCTACACATAGGTTTGGCATTGTTCTATCTTGAACAAAAAGAAGATGAGTTTACAAATACGATTGCCAATGATACCATGCAGGATCTCGAGATTTTTGGGGATTCTTTTTTTAGCAAAAATATGAAAACCATATTTACCAAGTTAGAGGTCTCAGGACCAAAATTTTGGGAAGATACGGACCGAGGCAATTTGAATATTTATTACACACCTTTTCAAAATCAAATTAATTCTTTTATTAAAATTCAGGAAGCATTAAAATTAAAAGTAGATAAAACAATTAGAGCAAAATAATATACTTTTAAAAACTCATAAAAATAACTTGTTTGATAAAAAATAAATTATTATACTCCCAATGCTGTAATATGAGTTTCAAAATAATAAAATACTAATTGAGATTTTTATTCATAACTATTCAGTAAGAAGGATTATTATGAAAAGAGACGCAGAATTTTTAAAAAAAGTAAGAGAACTTGCAGCATTTAATAATATGAGTGCAACGGCAAAAGCTCTAAAAATTCCTGTATATACATTAAAAGCTCGTTTACTCAGCGCAGCAATCAAACTTGGTGAAATACCTCCCCAGTTTGCAAAAAAGAGATCAGCAAGAAAAGTTTCAAAATCTATAAAAAGAAAACACTACGATACTGTTAGAACGTCCGGTAAAGCTGGAGTTTCCAAACGGGTAATTATTCCACAACAGATATTTCAGGAACTGAATTGGAATAAAGGTGATAATATTGTCATTCGCCGATCTGGCAAAAATAAAATAATTATAGTAAAATCGGAACATTGACTAACATCATTAAAGCACTTACAGAAATAGTTTTTTGAGTGTTTCCTTCCTGTACAAATGCAACAAAGCTGGTGAATTATTAAAAAAAACCATCAATCTTTTGTGCTAATTTTTATCCAAATGGCTATGTGATGGATTTGGTGTATCGCCCAAGACGTTTAAGGCGTTCGGCTCCCATACGAGGAATTGTAAGGGAAACTGAACTTTCTCCTCGACAGTTGATTTATCCTATTTTTGTTACTGAAGGTAAATCCGTTAGAGAACCAATAGAAAGTATGCCGGGTCAATTCCGTTTGTCCCCTGATGAAATTATACGTGAATGTGAAGATTTATATTCACTTGGTGTTGGAGCAGTTAACTTATTTGGATTTTCTAAAGTTAAGGATGAAATGGCTACTAATGCATATGAAGCTAAAGGACTTGTTCAAAGTGCAGTTCGTGCAATAAAGAGTGCTGTGCCAGAAATGTGTGTCCAAACAGACGTTGCACTAGATCCTTACACGACTCATGGACATGACGGTTTGGTTATTGGAGGAGAGATTGCAAATGATGAATCTGTTGAAGTTCTTTGCAAAATGGCTCTTTCTCATGCCGAAGCAGGAGCTGATTGGGTGGCACCTTCAGATATGATGGATGGAAGAATTGGTGCAATAAGAAAAGCTTTGGACGTACATGGATTTTCTCATGTAGGAATACTTGCCTATTCAGCAAAATATGCTTCATGCTTTTATGGACCTTTTCGAGGAGCACTTCAGTCTGCTCCAAGCGGACACAAAAAGACTTATCAGATGGACCCTGCGAATGTTCGTGAAGCAATGAGAGAAATAGCGTTGGATCTTGAAGAAGGAGCAGATGTTGTAATGATAAAACCCGCTATGGCTTATTTAGATGTAATTAATCGTGTTAGGGAAGCCTTTGATTCACCAATTGCCGCATATAATGTTTCTGGAGAATACGCGATGATTGTTTCAGCTGCAGAAAAAGGCTTGATTGACCGCGACTTAGCCATGATGGAAATGCTTATTTCAATAAAGCGTGCTGGGGCAGATATGATACTAACTTATTTTGCAAAAGATGCTGCAGCCATTCTTCGTGCTAATTTTGGAAGTTTTAAATGAAAAATTCACTAACAATTAGAAATGCTGATGTCGTCCTTCCGGGGAATATTAAAAAGACTGATGTTTCGGTAAAAAATGGAATAATAAATGCCATAGGATCTGAAATTCCTGACGTTGGTGAGGTAATTGATGCCGAAGGTTTTTTTTTAATTCCAGGTATTATTGATCCTCAGGTTCATTTTCGTGAGCCTGGAGCAGAACATAAAGAAGATTTGCACAGTGGTTCTTGTGCTGCTGCTGCAGGGGGTGTTACAAGTTTTCTGGACATGCCTAATAATAACCCGCCGATAACAACCAGAATACGAATGGAAGAAAAAAAGAAGCTTGCTGCAGAAAAGTCCATTATAAATTATGGGTTTTTTATTGGAGCAACACCAGATAATCTTGAAGAACTTAATGCAGTTGAAAATGTCTGTGGAATAAAAATTTTCATGGGTGCCTCTACTGGAGATTTGCTTGTGGATGACCCTGAAACAGTTGAAAGTATTTTTGCAAAAGGCAATAAATTAATTGCGGTACATGCTGAAGACGAGAGTATTCTTCAAGCAAATCGTATTTTGATGAAAGATATTAATGATGTAAGGATTCACTCCCGTATCAGAGATGAATCAGCTGCTCTAAATGCTACCAAACTTGCTACCAAACTTTCTCTTAAATATAATCGTCGACTACATATTTTACATCTTACTTCTGCGGAAGAATGTGACCTTTTACGTAACTTACCACGTGAGAATCAAATTTCAACTGAAGTTTGTCCCCAGCATCTATTACTTAGTTCCCCAGAATGTTACGAAAATCTTGGAACAAAAGCACAGATGAACCCCCCAATTAGGTCCCAACGTCACTCAATTGCTCTTTGGCATGCTCTAAAAGATGGTATAATTAATTGTATTGCAACTGATCACTCACCTCATACTTTAGCTGAAAAAAGCCAGCCTTATGGTAAATCTCCGTCTGGGATGCCCGGAGTTGAAACTTCGCTTCCATTGATGTTGGACCGTGTTAATAGAGAATTATGTTCGCTATCTGAAGTTGTTTACTGGATGTCAGAATCTCCTGCTAAGCTTTACAAAATGACTGGTAAAGGAAGGGTTGAAGTTGGATATGATGCAGATTTGACTTTAATTGATATGTCCCTAAAGAAAAAGATTAATAATGGACAATTACTTACAAAGGTAAACTGGTCTGCTTTTGATGGTATGGAACTGCAGGGTTGGCCAGTTCGAACTATTGTCAATGGTCAAACTGTTTATTTAAATGGGGAGGTCAACAAAAGTTTGCGCGGAAAAGAAATCCGCTTTGCATCATAATCATAAAAAGCTAGGATAGAGTTGTTAAATAGAAATTATATTCCTGAAAACATATTTTATAAAAATTTTTTGAAGTAAATCTAAAATAATAATTTTTGGAGTTAATTATGGCTGTATCATCACAAAACACTTACAAAAATTTGATTGAAATGCTAGATAATTCGCAGAAACGTTTTGCTGATCGTCCATTGTTTGGGACAAAACGCGACGGGAATTACGAGTGGACAACTTATAAACAGTTTGCTGAGAAGGTAGATGATTTGCGAGGTGGATTAGGATCTTTAGGTATTACTTCCGGGGATAAGGTAGCAATAATATCTAAAAACACTGAAGAATGGGCTGTATCTGCCTATGCTACGTATGGTTTATGTGGAATGCATATCCCAATGTACGAGACTCAATTGGCAAAAGAATGGGAATATATTGTCAAGGACTGTTCAGCAAAAGTGCTCCTAGTATCAAATCCTGATGTACTAAAACAAACTCTTGATTTCCCTAAACGTATTGACTCACTTAAAGAAGTGATTTTGATATCTGGAAAAAGTTCAAACGAAGTTAAAACTTTTGATGATTTGATAAATATAGGACGTGAAAATCCTATTGAAGCTCAGCAACCTGAATCAGGTTCTCCTATGGGAATGATCTACACCTCAGGAACTACAGGTGATCCTAAAGGGGTGATTCTAAGTCATAGGAATATTATTTTTGAGTGCCAAGCAGTTTTACCATTGCTAGGAATGACTGAAAATGACCGTTCTTTAGCATTTTTGCCATGGGCACATGTCTTTGGTCAGGTTGCGGAGGTTCATGGACTATTGAATTCTGGGGGTTCCGCAGGACTGGTTGATGATGTTAATACTCTTATTGAAGAACTTGCAGTTGTTAAACCAAGTATGTTTTTTGCTGTTCCCAGAGTCTATAATCGTATTTATGAACGTTTGACTGGTCAAATGCAAGAAAAGCCTGGTTTTATACGTTCTTTGTTCTATGAGGGGCTAAAGCAGGCTAAGCGAGAAAGAGAAGGTGAAGAATTGGGGTTTATGGAGAATTTAAAACTTACTCTGGCACGTAAAATAATTTTCAAGAAAGTATTAAAACGATTCGGTGGTAATTTGCGTATTGCAGTAAGTGGTGCCAGTGCCTTGAGTCCAGATGTGGCTGAGTTTGTAAATGACCTAGGTATTAGTCTTTATGAAGGTTATGGACTTAGTGAAAATACTGCAGCATTAACAGTTAATTATCCTGGGTCAAGAAAATTTGGATCTGTAGGCAAATCCTTACCTGGAGTAAAAATTGAAATAGATAATTCAGTAAAAGGCTCCAAAGAAGAAGACGGAGAAATTGTTGCATACGGAGAAAATATAATGCTCGGTTATCACAATTTGCCAGATAAAACAAATGAAACCATTACATCTGATGGTGGATTAAAAACTGGAGATCTTGGACATTTGGATTCAGAAGGCTACCTTTACATAACAGGAAGAGTTAAAGAACAATATAAGCTTGATATTGGAGAATATGTAGCACCTGCACCATTGGAAGAAGCACTTAAATTAAGCGCNTATATTGATCAGGTGATGCTTTATGGGTTNAATCGAGCAAANAATGTTGCTTTAATTGTAGCAGCTATGCCGGCTGTTGAACAATATGCNCAAAATAATGGTTTATCTGGAAGAGGAGAAACTCTATTAAATGAATCAAGTATTCGAGATTTATTCCAAGAAGAATTATCAATTTATGGAAAAAATTTCAAAAGTTTTGAACATCCTGAAAACTTTGCCCTTCTTTCGGAAGAATGGAGTATTGAAAACGGTTTGTTAACTCCAACTTTAAAGCTTAAAAGGGATACAGTAGAAAAAAAGTTTAAGGATCAAATTGAAAGCCTTTATTCAGAATGATGAGAATTATGATATTTTTTTAACTTAAATATAATTTTCTGTTTTTTAATTTAACTTTAGGCTTTACTAGTTTAATGCAAATTGAAGTCTCTAATTTACATAAGAGCTATTACGATGGAGAAGGGCGTAAACTTCATATTTTAAAGGGGTTGGATATTGAAGTAAATTCAGGCTCTACTGTTGCAATTGTTGGAGCGTCAGGTACAGGCAAAAGTACATTCCTGCATACACTTGGAACTCTTGAAAGCATTGACGAAGGTAACTTATATATTGATGGAAAGAACCTAACAGATTTTTCACGCAATCAGGCTGCTAAATTTAGGAATGAGTCTATTGGCTTTATCTTCCAGTTTCATCAACTATTAAATGATTTTAACTCTCTTGAAAATGTAATGATTCCTAGTTTGATTCATGGAGATACCGTGGAACTTGTGAAAAAAACAGCATTCGATCTGCTAAAAAAAGTTGGTTTGTCTGAGCGGGCATTTCATAAACCATCACAGCTTTCCGGAGGAGAACAGCAGCGTGTTGCTATAGCTCGAGCACTTATAAATAAACCAAGAATTGTTTTAGCTGATGAACCTACTGGTAATCTTGATAAAGAAACAGGTGAACAAGTGATGGATATTCTGCTTCGACTAAACAAAGAAAATAAAACAACATTTATAATGATTACCCACAACCCTTCACTTGCATATAAAATGCAGTTTCAGTATCGCATGGAAAATGGACAATTACATATGATTGCGAAAAAATAAGTTTTCCTCAAAAACTTACTAATTAGCCCCTAAAATATACCTTTATTCCTTAATGAACTCCCCGTTTTCAGTTTTTCGTTTTTTAGCGATAATTGCTTTTTTGGGGGTAATTTACTCTGATATTTTCATAACTAGTATTAAAGCGCAACAGTTAGAAACAACTGACAGAAGTTCCCAAATTTCTGAAATTGAAATAAAAGGCACTTCTGATCTTGAATCATCACAAATTATTTTTTTAATTGAGAGCCAAGTAGGAGAACCTCTAGACCGCAAAATGATTCGAAGGGACATACATTCAATTTACGAAATGAATCTGTTTGAAGACGTAACTGCAGAAGTGGAATTTAAGGATGAAAATGATTCTGGTCTGAAAGGATATATACTACGTTTTTTAGTGAGGGAGAGACCACGTCTAGCTGAAATAAAATTCGAAGGAATTTTGCTGCTCGAGCGTACTGAGATTGAGGATAAAATGACTCTTGCTCAGTACGACCCATTTGACCAAGAAAAAATTAATTTAAATAAACAGATTATTCTTGAACATTATAGAAGTGAAGGTTATCCAAGAGTGAAAGTCAATAGCAGAATTGAAACCATTGATAAGAAGGATAAAACTGAAGGAAAGAGGTTTAGAGTAATTTTTGAAATTGAAGAAAAGCCTCGTGTATATCTTTCTGATATATATATTTCAGGTACTAAGTTTTACTCTGAACTAGACATCAAAAGATTCATTCTGAGTTCTGAAATAGATTGTGTCTCATGGGCAAATCAATCTGGGCTTTTCAGGGAGGAAATGATAAACCAGGATCTCTCAATGATTAGCCAGAATTATTTGAAAAATGGATACATTAAAGTTTTTATTGAAAAACCTGACATTACACTTATACATAATCCTGATTATAGTCGTGTTGATGTGAGACTGAATATCTCTGAGGGTAATCAATATTTTACTGGAAAGATTGATGTATCTGGTGATTTGCTTGGTAACAAAAACAAATTATTAGAAAAATTACTTCTGGAAGAGGGGGAAATCTATAATCCTTTCCTACAAAACAGGGATCGTTCTGCATTGAGTGAAATATATTATGAGCAGGGTTACGCTTTTGTCAGAGTTATTCCTAAAACAAAAATCCACGAAGATTCAAAAACTGTAGACATAGACTACAATATTGAAAAAGGGGAGAAAGCATATATTGGTCGCTTGGAGATAGCCGGGAATGTAGAGACTAGAGATCATGTTATAAGACGTGAGTTTGAATTGCAGGAAGAAGAATTGTTTAACGGGAAAAAACTTCGTCTTAGTCAGGAAAATCTAAACCGACTTGGCTTTTTTCAGTCAGGGGTTGTTTTAGAGCGTTCCGCCCGTCAACAGGAAGATAATATGCTGGATATTCTTGCCCGTCTTAAGGAGTCACAGACCGGCACTTTTCAGGCACAGATTGGTTACAGTGACTTTTCGGGGTTTACTGGTGGACTTACTCTTTCCAAAGGAAACTTATTCGGTACAGGCAGGACATTAAGACTTAGTGCTCAGTTTGCTGAGCAGAGTGTTCAGAGGAAATTTGACATAACAATAATTGATCCAAGACTTTTAGATACACATTTTTCAGGTTCCATATTTGGTTCAAGAAGTAATGTGCAGGATTCAACTGAATTTGAACGAGGAGTTATCACAGAAAACAGTTACGGCTTTAGCCTGGGTACTCCTTTATATTTTCGTGATTTACGATTTTCAACGCAAATAAGCTCTCTAGACAGAATTTTTACTGACTCGGGAGATGATCTTTATAAACGATCGGTTGCACCTGCAATTACCTTTAATTCAGTCAATCATCCTATCTTCCCAAGTTCAGGAATAAAGACATCTTTTAGTTTAATCCAAACTGGAACTCCATTTGGTGGTAATATACAATTAAGAGAATACAGGTTAAACTACCAGCAATTTTGGTCATTAAATTTAGCAAATACCCTAATTTTAATGGCAAAAGGTCGCTGGGGACTTTTACAGGAACAGGGGAATTCACCTATTCCATCTGAAGACAGATACCGGATTGGAGGAATTGACTCGGTTAGGGGACACTACTATTACAATATTTCTGGACCATTTGGTACAAGTGAACAATTGCGTTACCGACAATATAGAATTATTACTGATGAACTTGGATATCAACAAACAAAAACCTATGACAGTAGAACTACAGATTTGAATTCGAATGAACTTCAGGAATTGAAAAGCGGTGGCATTTCAGAAAGGGTATTTAATCTTGAATTACTGTTCCCGTTCAGTCAAGATGAGAATAGTTTTGTAAGAGGTCTTGTATTTTTTGATGCTGGTAACGTAAATTCTGAATCTAAGCAATATAAGCTGCTTGGTGAGGAAGAACCTGATTTTTTTGATCTTCGGAAAAGTTCAGGGTTTGGAGTCCGCGTAATTACACCTATGGGAGTGCTTCGCTTCGAATATGGAATGAAATTAGATAAACGTTCTCATGAAACTCCAGACCGGTTTGAATTCACTGTAAGCGGATTATTTTAATATTTTCAAAAAATTTTATATCTGAATTTCTTTCAATTTCAACAAGATGGATAATATAAATATTTCACAGTCTATGCAGCAGTATGTGAAACAAGCCCGAGATGCCAGTCTTGCTTTGGCAAATATTGATAATTCAGATAAAAATAGAATTCTGCATGAAATGGCAGAAACATTACGTTCGAATTCTGATGAGATTTTGGTTGAAAATAAAAAAGATATGAATATTGCTAATAAAATGTTAGAAAGGGGCGAACTATCTCACAGTGCATGCAATCGAGTGATTCTTAACCAAATCAAAATTGATCAGATGGCCCAAAATTGTGAAAGTGTTGCTGCCCTGCCGGATCCTACTGGAAAAATGGTAAAAGCAACCCGTCTGGACGATGGACTTGATCTTCACTGTGTTTCATGTCCTATCGGAGTCATAATGGTGATCTTTGAATCACGTCCAGATGTAGTTGTTCAGATTTCTGCTCTTACCATCAAATCAGGGAATGCAGTGATTCTGAAAGGAGGCAAAGAAGCCCAAAATACAAATCGTTTTTTGGCAGGACTAATTCGAAAGACCTTGGCAAAAAGTGTTTCATTTCCTGAAAATGCTATCATTTTAGTTGAAACTCGCGATGAGGTGACTGAGTTGGTAAAAATACGTTCTGGCATTGATTTAATTATACCCAGAGGCAGTAATGAATTAGTCAGGCATATACAGGAAAACGCTCGAGTTCCAGTACTTGGCCATGGTGATGGAATTTGTCATATATATATAAACGATGATGCTGATCAAGAAAAAAGCCTAGATGTATCACTGGATGCAAAACTTGATTACCCTGCTGTCTGTAATGCTCTAGAAACCTTACTTGTTCATCACAAATTTCCGAATAGTTGGCTTTCGAACATATTAATTAAAATGCAGAATGCTGGTGTAGAATTAAGGGTTTGCCCCGAAACAAAGAAACGTCTGGAATCATTTCCTGATTTAAATTTATCTCCAGCAAAAGATTTAGACTGGGAAACTGAATATGTGGATTTAATCCTTTCTATAAAAACTGTCAAATCTGCGGAAGAAGCAGTAGAACATATCAGCCACTTTGGATCAAAACATACGGAAGCAATTATTACTGAGAATGAAGAATTAGCAGAGTGGTTTTTGAAAACTGTTGATGCAGCAGGAGTATTCTGGAACGCCTCAACCCGTTTTGCTGATGGTTTTCGTTATGGCTTGGGAGCAGAAGTAGTCGTTAGTGCAGGAAAAACTCATGCCCGCGGTCCTGTTGGACTTGAGGGGCTTGTAATTTACAAATACAAATTATATGGTAATGGCCATGTTGCTGGGAATTACAGTAATGGGAAAAAGAGTTTTATACATAAGGAAATTTAATATTAAAATTAATTTTATAGGTTTTTTTAGCTAAAATTAGTCTTTAATGTATAAATTACATTTAGATCGAGAGTTATCAAAAGATGTTTTTATAAGTTCTTCAAAAGAAACAATAGAGTGGGTTGTAAACGCAATTGCAAACATTGTTGTTGCTGACGGAGTAATTGAAAAACATGAGTTTGTAGCACTACAGGAGGCTATTGGGCTTCTTCAAAATAAAGAAGAAATTCATGCTTTGTTGGATAGAGTGAAAAAAAAGGAAATAATAGAGATTAGGGCCATAAAAATAAACGATGAGTTGGCTATAAAAGTATTCTTTTACTTGGCTGCTATTGCGGTAATTGATGGAGAACTTAAAAAAAGTGAAGCAGAAATGCTAAAAAAATGTGGAAAGTGTATGGGACTGGAGGATGATTTAGTTAAAGCAGTAATTCAGTGGACTTTAAAACAAATGGAAATAAACCGCAAATTAAAAGAAGATTTAAAACACAGTAATAGTTTTCGCTCGCGGATAATTGATAGTATCATATGAGGTATAAATTGAAACTTTTCAATATTAAATATACTGCTTTTGCAGGATATTCTTTAAATTAAGAATTTATCTATTCCCCGGGTTTCCAATCAAAATAACTAACAATCTTACAAATTTTCAGTATTATATGCCTCCCAGTTTTCGGATTTATGTAATCCGACTAGGTTCAATCATTACAGCCTTAATCTTGATGTTTCTTTTAGCAGACGTTCATTTTACGTATGCTCAGGCTAATTTTATACCCTTGGAAAGAGGAGATGTTTCTGAACGCGAAGAACATCTAACATTTTCTCCAGGTTTAAAACTCTCAGGGGAATATAGACTTAGAACATCAAAGATTCATTCAGAGTCTTTACCTGAATCTCGATCAGAAACCAATTCGCCTGAAGAATTTGCTTTTGACCAAGACCTACGTATTCATCTGCGTTCAACTATTCACAAAGTAATTTCCTTAAACCTTGAAATTGCAACCAATCAAGAACCAATTTATCAATCAGATATTAGAGAATCTAGAACTTCACGTATAACTGGATCTGAATCACAAGCAGCAAATCTAACAGCAAGACAATCGTATTTGGAATTAAACAGAAATCCTAATGAAAAAACAAAATTAGGTAAACATGCCATTAACATAGGTGATCGTAGGGGTAAAGTCTTCTCAGGAATTCTCAGTGGCTTTTCGCAGCGCTGTAAAGCAGGAACTTGGTGTTATGAAATTGGGGCTATGAAGCTCTCCACTGCAGATGCTGACTGGCTTTATTTCTTTTCTTTGGATTACCCATTCTGGCATGAAGTAGATTCACAAGGAGAAATTATTGATTCCCTACGGTTTGAATTATTTCGTATAAAATATACTGAACATGATGTCCCCTTAGGACTCAACAATGTGCCTGGTACACGCATTTCTGATAGTTCTATAGCAAGTCTTGAAACTAATGGTTTCCAATCAGGAAGCAGTTGCAGTTCAATTCTCAATGATTATACATTGAATTCTGATTGCAAACCGATTTACTACAATGCTCATGAGCAAGAATATTTTGGAATGCGAATAAATTGGGAGACACCTACTTGGCTTGTTTACGCTGATATTATTTCTAATCAGGGCAATAGAAATTATTTCCTCTATAATGATAGGCATAATCTTGAGTCTAGAAATATTTCCGGCGGAGCAGCCGAATTTCAAATCAGCTGGAAAAGAGATGGAAATCAATTTACATTTATCACCATGATAGCACAGGGAGATAATCAGTTAGATGACAGCAGCAGAGATGGTTCTAATTACAAACGAAATCTTGAAGGATATTTTGAAATTGTACCTGGCGCTTACCAAGGTACACAGTTTTACTTCAACGGAGGCAGTCCTGAACTTAATAGCGGCACAGGACTAGGACACTCCATAAACAATACGCAAATGAACGGACTTCGCTACCGTTATAACATTCCCGAAACAACTTCTGTGTATCGTTTTGGACTGTATCAACTAAAACGCCTCAAGCCAGTAATTGACCTACTTGGGAACAAATCAACCATGATTGGAAATGAATGGGATAATACATTCACTATGAAGATAATAAACCATGCTGAACTGGACCTTGATATTAATGCATTCGCTCCTTCTGAAGCGTTCAGTTATAATGACCACAGCGCTTCAACCGGAGAGAAAAATCTGATCTTTCATTTTGCAGGTAGACTTACTTACTCATTTTGATTTCTCATTTTTAAATCAAGAAGGTGATTTATGAAACAAAAAAGAATTACAAAGATTGAACGAATAACCAGTGAAACTAAAGTAAAGTTAGAACTTAACCTTGATGGTTCGGGAAAATCAGATGTAAAAACTGGAATTGGATTTCTTGATCATATGCTAGATTTATGGACTTTTCATGGTTTATTTAATTTGAAATTAATTTGCAATGGTGATCTAGGAGTTGATGCCCATCATACAACTGAAGATATAGCCCTAGCTCTTGGAAGTGCGCTTGAGAATGCAATAGGTGAAAAAAAAAGAATTGTTCGATACGGTTTTTCCTATGTCCCAATGGACGAGGCTCTTCTGAGGGTTGCACTTGATTTGTCTGGCAGACCTGAATTTGTTTTTTCTGGAAAATTTTTACATGCATCTATAGGTAATCTGGACACTCAGATGATCAGGCATTTTTTTAAATCATTCGCTATGACTTCTAAGATGACGCTGCATATGTCAATTCTTTATGGAATAAACGATCATCACAAATGTGAAGGGCTTTTTAAGGCATTTGGAAAAGCTTTAAGGCAGGCTGTTGAAATTGATCCCCGTCGTAGTGGAGTAGCATCAACCAAAGGAATTCTCTGATTCCAATGAATGTAATCATTGATTACAATGTGGGTAATCTAAATAATCTTAAAAATGCTTTGGCTTATAGCGGAGTTAAAAGTAAACTTGTCTCCAATGCAGATGAAGTTAAAAAAGCGGACCGAATCCTGCTACCGGGAGTTGGTGCATTTAAACCAGCAATGAATCATTTAAAACATTCTGGAATGCTTGAGGCACTGCATGAAAAAGTTTTGTCAGGGACTCCGATGCTTGGAGTTTGTGTGGGTGCACAATTGTTAATGGATAACAGTGAAGAAGATGGGATACATGAAGGATTAGGATGGATTCAAGGGGAGGTAAAACGTTTCAGTCATAAACTAAAAATCCCACAAATTGGATGGAACTCTGTTAAACAACAAAAAAAAAATGTACTGTTCAAGGATGTTTCTGATGAAATGTACTTTTACTTTGTTCACTCCTATCACTTGGAGGCTATAAAAAGCGATCATGTTCTAGGAACCACTAATTATGGATATGATTTTACTTCAGTTGTCTCTAAAGATAATTTGTGGGGTGTACAGTTTCATCCTGAAAAAAGTCAAAATGCTGGGCTGCAGTTGTTGAAAAACTTCTGTACACTCACATAAATATTTGTCAAGTTAACACATTAAATTTTTACAAATCAGAGCCAGGATCTGATAATAAACCCAATGAAAAAACAATAACAATTTAATTTAAATAATTATGGCAATTGAAAAAACTTTATCTATAATCAAGCCCGACGGAGTTAGACGAAACATTGTTGGTAAAATTCTAGGTCGATTTGAAGAAAATAACCTGAATATTGTTGCTACCAAAATGATTCATATGACCATATCTGAGGCAGAAGGTTTCTATGCCGTTCACAGTGACCGCCCTTTCTTCGGTGAACTGACCAGATTTATGAGCTCCGGACCAGTACTAGTATCAATTCTTGAGGGTGAGAATTCTGTTTCACAGCACAGGGAAATAATGGGATCAACTAATCCTGCCGAGGCAAAGGAAGGAACCATTAGACGAGAATATGCAGAGAGTCTGGGTGAAAATACGGTTCATGGATCAGACAGTGTTGAAAACGCAGCTGTTGAAATTGCTTATTTCTTTTCAAAGACGGAAATAGTAAATTCTGCTTCTTAAACTATTTATTCAATATAACTTAGAATTTACTGCTTTAGTGAGATTTTTGCTCATTCTCAGGATTCAATATAGAAAGCTAGTTTTTTCCAAATCTCATCCCTCCTACAATATTGAACAGAAGAGTGTCCTAGTGGTGTAGATTCAATTGAAAGATCTTTCTTGATTCTTTGTAGATGTTTTTGAACCTGTCCGCGATTTAATTTGTCAATTTTACTTGCTACAATCAGTGATGGCCGCTTGTAATATTCTAGCCACTCCAGCAATTGCTTGTCATGTAGAGTCGGATTGTGCCTGCAGTCAATAATAAGTACTACATTCTTAAGATTTTTACGCTCACTTAAGTAAGTTTCAACAAGATTCTGCCATTTCCAACGAACGCTTTCTGGTACCTTTGCATAACCATAACCGGGGAGATCAACAAAATAAAATTTTTTATTAATATTGAAAAAATTTATCAACTGAGTTTTCCCGGGCGTTGCACTTGTTTTTACCAGTTTCTTTCTATTTAAAAGAGAATTTATCAGTGTGGATTTGCCTACGTTAGAACGTCCAGCAAAAGCAATCTCAGGGAGTTTTCCTGCAGGGAATTCTTTTGTTGTTGATGCACTCAGCAGAAATTCAGCAGAGTGAATTTTCATTTGTCTTTATCTTGTTTAGCTTGTTCAGGATCAATGGCTTCCACCTTGTCTGGCTCAATGATTTCATCATTATCATTTTTATTAGATTCTTCAGTCTTAGATAGACTTGTACCAAACATTTGACTAGAGAATTGTTCTAGTTTATCAACATCAAGGGTCTGCTGCCGGCTAGCCAGATCGAAATAAAGTAATCCGGTAACTAGTGAAGCAAATGGATAGAAAAGCAGAGATGCTAGATATTGTGACCAACGTATTGCCAAGTGAACTTTAGGATCATTTAGTATTTCTGTCATTAATATTGGTATTGAATTACTTTGGTTTTGTTCAGCATTTAAATTCAATTCTGGCATGAAAAGAGTGAAAAAAGCTGCAAAAACAATAAACTGCAATATGGTGCTCAAAACAACTACAAAAAATACACGTGATAAATCACTGCGTGCCAATTGTATACTTCTTATCATCGCCCTTATTCCTCGACCTCCTTCAACAATGAATACAGGCTGTGACATGGATGTTAGTAGCATACCCCCTAACCATAGTGCTATTATAAGAATATTTAATGGAAAAGGAAGAGTAAGCCCCATCACGCCAGTTATAAAAAGCAGGTATTGCAGTATGGCAACATGAACAGCACCAAGTAGAGTAATAGAACGAAATATACGAAGAATTCCAAGTGAAGGGAAATATTTACCAAAAGCTATGCCTATAATTCCTAGCGTGATCCCCGCTTCCAAAACTCTAATAGAAAGGAAGAAAACTATACTTTCAACTTCACTCATACCTGCGTAACCAATAAGGAATGCCGGTGCAACCAATACTGCTGTCAAAAACATAATCGGAATTATATTTTTCCGATATAGTCTCCCACTAAGGATAAACAATGATGAAATATTGTGATTATAAGAGAGTAAATTCATACATTTTTTTATAAAATTTTTATGAAATAATACTACTAAGCATACAAAGACTGCAAATGTAAGACAAGCAAAAGAACGTGTAAAGCTCGCTAGATTTGAACTTAGATTTGCAAAAAGCTTGCACGGGAAAGCCTCATTAGTTTAAAATTGGCTGCTCCTAAAGGCTTATTTGGTGGGAGTGTTTCTGCTAAGGAGAGATGACCGAGTGGCCGAAGGTGCGTGATTGGAAATCACGTGTGCGGGCAACCGTACCGAGGGTTCGAATCCCTCTCTCTCCGCCACCTATCTATTCCATCCTATCCCATATCATCCCATACACAAGCTATAAA
>PAZT01000017.1 GCA_002716165.1 Deltaproteobacteria bacterium
TATGGCCGGGAATGTGCCTAACTGTATTTCTTATGATCCTACATTTTCTTATGAATTGCTGGTGATTATGCAAGATGCAATGAATAGGATGTTTAAAAAGCAGGAAAATGTTTTTTATTACATTACAACAATGAATGAAAATTATTCTCATCCTGGCCTTCCAAGTGGACAAGAAAAAAATATTATAAAAGGCATGTACCTGCTTCAAAAAGGTAAAAAAGGCAAAATAAGAGTTCAGCTTCTTGGTTCAGGAGCAATTTTGCGCGAATCAATAGCTGCAGCGGAATTGCTATCTGCAGATTTCAAAGTACAGGCAGACATCTGGAGTTGTCCCAGTTTCAACGAACTTAAACGTGAAGGAGACGATGTTTTTCGCTGGAATCTTTTGCATCCGGATAAGAAACCCAGGAAATGTCATGTTACAAAGTGCCTCGAAAATTCACATGGTCCGGTTGTTGCCGCAACGGATTATGTAAAACTTTTTGCTGACCAGATTCGTGCATATGTCCCTAAATCATACACTGTTCTTGGAACCGATGGATATGGAAGGAGTGATTCGCGCGATGCACTGCGTAAGCATTTTGAGGTAGATCGTTATTACATTACTCTCGCAGCATTAAATGCTCTTTATGTTGAAGGAAGTGTTTCTGCAAGTATTGTGAAGTCTGCAATAAAAAAATATAGTATTAATACAGAAAAAACTAATCCATTGTTTTCTTGATAAAGAAGCTATGATCAAAAACAGAGACGTTTTAGTCCCAGACATAGGAGAATTTGAACAGGTAGAAGTCATTGAAGTTTTGGTTAAATCCGGAGACACCGTTTCTATGGAAGATCCTCTGCTAACCATGGAAAGTGATAAAGCTTCAATGGACGTACCCTCACCATTTGGAGGGATTGTAAAGACTGTGAAAATAAAACCTGGTGATAAAGTCTCACAAAACGATCTGATCCTTATTTTATCTGTTGAAGGAGATGAAAATTCATCTTTGGAAGAGACTGCAAATGAGTCTTCGATTCTGGAAACTTCTGAAGATGCAATTTCATCTCAAAAAAATTTGGGGGAAATTAATTCCTCTATACAAATAGCTGAAGTAAATGAGAATGAAGGATTTAGAAACACCTCAGAAAAAATAGATAAAGAGAATGCTCATTCTTACTCAGCTCTGCGTACCTCCCCAACAGAAATGTTGTCAGATCAGAAAAAATTTTTACGCGCTCATGCAAGTCCATCAATTCGAAAATTTGCACGTGAGCTAGGAGTTGATCTAAGTCAGGTAGAGGGTACAGGCAGAAAAGGGCGAATTACTCAGCAGGATGTTCAAATTTTTGTAAAACAGGTTTTAGTAGAATTTTCATCTGGTGGGCCGAAAGCATCGTTAGCGGGTATTCCGGAAATTCCTGAAGTTGATTTCAGTAAGTTTGGTTCAGTTGAAATTCAACCACTATCACGTATAAAAAAGAAAACAGGATTTAATCTAAATAGAGCATGGCTTAATCTTCCCATTGTAACGCATCATGATGATGCAGATATAACCGAACTTGAGCATTTTCGTAAATCACTCTCAGATGAAGCGGTAAAAACAGATGTGAAACTTACACTGCTATCCTTTCTGTTAAAGGCGTGTGCGGTAGCCATAAGGAAACATCCTACTTTCAACTCTTCGCTTTCTTCAGACAAGGAAAATCTAGTTATTAAGCATTACTTGAATATTGGCGTAGCAGTGGATACATCTGAAGGTTTGGTTGTGCCTGTTATAAAAAATGTTGAAAAGAAAGGTTTACTTGAATTGGCGAAAGAATTAGATGAAGTTAGCAAAAGAGCAAGAACAAAAAAACTTAATAAAAGTGACATTGAAGGAGGATGTTTCAGTATATCAAGTCTGGGTGGAATTGGTGGAACAGCTTTTACCCCCCTGGTTAATGCGCCTGAAGTTGCTATACTAGGGGTGACACGTTCACGAATGGTCCCTGTTTGGGATGGTAAAGCTTTCATTCCTAGATTAGTTCTACCATTGGATCTAACCTATGATCACCGTGTTATTGACGGAGCTCAGGCAGCTCGATTCATGGTAGACCTGTGTTCAATATTGGCAGATATGCGGAGAATGTCTTTATGAGCATTTCTAAAGTTAAAGTTCCAGATATTGGTGATTTTAAGAATGTAGAAGTAATAGAGGTATTATGTAAGGAAGGACAATCTGTTGCAGTTGAAGATCCCTTGATTACTATTGAAAGCGATAAGGCAACTATAGATGTTCCCTCACCTTTGGCTGGAAGAATTCTTAGTATAAAAATCAAGTCAGGAGATAAAGTTTCAGAAGGCAATTTAATTCTTGAACTTGATACAATTAATACTTCAGAACCAGAAACTCAAAAGCCATTCAAAACAAACAATCAATCTCATGAAACTAAAAATTTAGCATCAATTAGTGCTAAAAATTCAACTCATTCCTCGGTGACTGCAGATATAAGTTGTGGAGTTTTGGTGCTTGGTTCAGGGCCTGGAGGATACACAGCTGCTTTTAGGGCATCAGACTTAGGTCAGGATGTAGTTATGGTAGAAAGATACGAACAAATAGGAGGAGTCTGCCTTAATGTGGGATGTATTCCTTCAAAAACTTTACTTCATGTCGCAAAAATTATTGTGGAAGCTCAAGAAATGAATTCGCATGGAATTTCGTTTGGTAAACCTTCAATTGACCTTCGAAGACTTAACGAATGGAAAAATAGTATTATTAGGAAGTTAACTAGCGGGCTTACAAAAATGGCTAAGGAACGAAACGTGAAAATTTTAAATGGTTTTGGTGAGTTTATTGATTCAAACCATCTTCGTGTTACAGATAAGAATAAAAAAGTTTCTACAATTAATTTTTCGAGTGCCATTATTGCCGCAGGTTCAAGACCGGTTAAGTTACCATTTCTTCCAGATGATCCTCGCATAATTGATTCAACTGGGTCATTGGAAATTGCTAGAATCCCAAAAAATTTGCTTGTTATAGGGGGAGGTATAATTGGTCTTGAAATGGCTACAGTATTTCATGCATTGGGTTCAAGAATCACCATTGTGGAAATGCTTGATGGACTTATGGCCGGAGCGGACCGTGACCTTGTACGTCCTTTTCAAAAGCGTATTGCAAAACAATATGATAATATCTTGCTTGAAACAAGAGTGACAGAAGTTGAGGCTCTCAAGAAAGGATTGAGGGTGCATTTTGAAGGAAAAAATTCTCCAGATAAACCACAGATGTTTGACAGTATACTAAGTTCAGTTGGACGAATTCCTAACGGCTTAAACATTGGTGCAGAAAAAGCTGGTGTAGAAATTAATAAAAAAGGTTTTATTAATACAGATTCCCAGATGCGTACCAATATATCAAACATTTTTGCTATTGGTGATCTTGCAGGACAACCTATGCTTGCTCATAAAGCATCACATGAGGCAAAAGTGGCTGCGGAGGCTATATCTGGGATTAAAAGTTTTTTTGATGCCCGAGCTGTTCCATCGGTAGCATACACAGATCCTGAAGTAGCATGGACTGGAATTACTGAAGAAGAGGCCAAAACACAGGGTATTGCTTATGGAAAGGGAAGCTTCCCTTGGGCAGCAAGCGGCAGAAGCTTATCTATGGGGAGAAGTGAAGGTATAACCAAAGTGATTTTTGATGAACAATCAAAAAGAGTTATAGGTCTTGGCATAGTCGGACCGAATGCAGGGGATTTAATTGCTGAGGGGACTTTAGCCATTGAAATGGGCTGTGACGCAAATGATATAGGATCTACAATTCATCCACATCCAACCTTATCAGAAACAATAGCCTTCGCAGCAGAAGTTTACGAGGGCACAATTACAGATTTGTATATCCAAGGAAAAAAGAAATAAAGGTATTTTTTTTAAATTATATAATTATTCTTAAGAATAATTTTAAAAAAATAATTTTTTTGAAAAAAACACTTGACAAAAACTTTAATTTTGGAGAGCCTGTATTGATCTACTTATGGCTTTTCAATTCTATTTACTTACAAATCCACACTAGAAAGCTCTTACCATATTATTTTCGTAATTATACTTTATCCTTTTTTATAAATCCAAGAAACTGCTGTTTTTGAATCTTTTAATCCTCTAGTAACCGCACCATAAAGTGGATTCTTCCGTCAGGAGATTCCTCATTAATTATTAACTACCTTAGAAAAAATACATGACAAAAAGCCGTCCTGATAATGGCAATGGAAATTATTCGAAAAACGATCACGATTCTGTTTCCAAACCTGATACCCTCAATTTAATTGAATTAAAGAAAAAAGATATAAGCTCTCTTATAAAAATTGCCCGAGAGTATAACATTGAAAACGCCAATAGCATGCGTGCACAGGAACTACTTTTTGCTTTGTTGCAGGCTCAGACAAAGCGCAAAGGTATTATATATGGTTCTGGTGTATTGGAAGCTTTGCCAGATGGTTTTGGATTCTTGCGTGCACCTGATTATAACTATTTGCCTGGACCAGATGATATATATGTATCTCCTTCCCAGATAAGGAGATTTAATCTTCGTACTGGAGACACGGTAGCTGGCCAGATCCGTCCACCTAAAGAAAGTGAACGTTATTATGCCTTGCTAAAAGTTGAAGAAATTAACTTCAGTGACCCAAATAAAGCTTTTGAAAAAGTTCTTTTTGATAACCTCACCCCACTCCACCCTGATGATCATTTGCATCTTGAACGTAAGGACAATGATCTGACTACAAGAGTGATTGACCTTGTTTCACCGATAGGCAAAGGCCAACGCGGAGTAATTGTGGCGCCTCCTAGGACAGGTAAGACAATGATTTTGCAGTCAATAGCGAATAGTATTACTGAAAATCATCCTGAAGTTGATTTGATAGTACTTTTAATTGATGAACGACCTGAAGAAGTTACAGATATGCGTCGTTCTGTAGATGGAGAAGTTGTTGCCTCCACTTTTGATGAACCAGCAACTCGACATGTTCAGGTTTCTGAAATGGTACTTGAAAAGGCAAAAAGGCTTGTTGAACATCAGCGGGATGTGGTAATATTACTTGATTCTATAACCAGACTTGCTCGAGCATATAACACTGTTATTCCTCCAAGTGGTAAAATTTTATCCGGTGGTGTAGATTCAAACGCACTTTTTAAACCAAAAAGATTTTTCGGTGCTGCCAGACATATTGAAGAAGGAGGTTCTTTGACTATTATTGCGACTGCTTTGATAGATACAGGAAGTCGTATGGATGAAGTTATTTTCGAAGAATTTAAGGGCACAGGTAATATGGAACTTGTGCTGGATAGGAAACCTGTTGAAAAAAGGATTTTCCCAGCCATTGATCTTAGCAAATCAGGAACACGAAAAGAGGAACTATTAATTGAGAAATCAGACTTAGATAGAATTTGGGTTTTGCGTAAGGTTCTATCTCAACTAAATGTGGTTGAGGCCTTGGAGTTCTTGATAGAAAAAATGGATAAATTCAAAGAAAATTCAAATTTTTTAGATATGATGGATAAATAGATTAACTTTAATTCACATAGTTTTTGTTGGCAAAAAATATATACAAATGAAACCTAAAATACATCCAGAATATAAAATGACCTCATTCCAATGTGCATGTGGCGCTAAATGGAAGGCACTTTCTTCAAAAGGTGGAGAATTATCAGTGGAAATATGTTCAAACTGCCATCCATTTTTTACTGGTGCAGGAAAAAATGTGATTGATACGACTGGAAGAATAGAAAAATTTAAACGCAAATACAGCCGGACCTGACCGGAAATGTTGGACAAACTTGAGGAAATTAACTCGCGATTTAAAGAACTAACAGAAGAACTTGGACAGCCAGATGTAGTTCAGGATCAGAATCGCTACCGCAAGCTTACTCAGGAACATGCTGGGTTACATGAAATAGTTGAAGCCTACCAAATATACCTTAAAATTCAGCTACAACTTGAAAATAATCGAGAGTTATCTGAAGACAAGAATGAAGATCCTGAAATACGTAAAATGGCAGTTCAGGAGATTAACGAACTTAACTTGCAGATGCTGAATATTCAGAAGCAGATAGAACTGCTTCTTTTGCCTAAAGATCCAGATGATTCCAGAAATATAATTATAGAAATAAGGGCAGGAACAGGAGGGGACGAAGCTGCTTTATTTGCCAGAGATCTTTTTCAGATGTATGCACATTACTCTGAATCTCAAAAATGGCGGTTGAAACTGATGAATGAAAGCAAGAATGATCTTGGAGGATTTAAAGAAATAACTTTTTCAATTGAGGGAAAGGATGTCTACAGTCGCCTCAAATATGAAGGTGGTGTTCATCGAGTTCAGAGAGTACCAAAAACTGAAACACAGGGAAGGATTCATACTTCTGCTGCAACTGTGGCTGTTTTGCCTGAAGTGGAGGATGTTGAAATAGAAATTAATCCTGCCGATTTACGAATAGATGTTTACAGATCATCCGGACCTGGAGGTCAAAGTGTAAATACAACAGATTCAGCAGTAAGAATTACCCACATTCCGTCGGGCCTTGTTGTAATTTGTCAAAATGAGAAATCACAGCTTAAGAATAAATCACAAGCTTTAAAAGTTCTAAGGGCAAGGCTATATGAAAAGGAGCTTGAAGCCCAGCAATCAGAAACAGCGGAAAAACGCAGGGGCATGGTTGGTTCTGGAGATAGAAGCGAACGTATCCGTACATATAATTTTCCTCAGGGCCGTCTTACTGACCATCGTATCAATTTAACCCTCTACAAACTTGAAGACATTTTGCTAGGAAATCTTGAGATTGTGCTTGACCCTTTGCTCTCTCATTATCAGGCAGAATTACTGAAGGCTTCTTGAGCTTAAATTTTAAGCCAGCATGAAAAAGGCATTTGCTAAACTTATCATTAAAATGCTTTAAAAATTCCTAAAAAACAAAATTATTAGCTTTCATTTAAAACATCACAACTAATCCAAAACATAAACGATGTCTTTTGAGACCCTTCTAAGTCCCATCAAAGTGGGCAATATGACTTTAAAAAATAGAGTTATGATGGGTTCAATGCATACTGGACTTGAAGAACATCCGGAAGGCTCAGAAAGACTTGCTGCTTTTTATGCAGAGCGGGCAAGAGGAGGAGCAGGACTTATTGTAACAGGCGGTTTTGCACCAAACGCTGAAGGTCGAGTTTTTGAAGATGGGGCTGATCTTGTTTCTGAAGAGCAGTTGGCTTTTCACAGGCCTATTGTTAGCGCAGTGCATGAAAACGGGGGGAAAATAGCTTTGCAAATTCTGCATACAGGACGTTATGGGCTCATGGAAAATTGTGTGGCTCCATCACCAATTACTGCTCCGATAAATTTCTATAGGCCTAAAGAATTAAGCAATTCTGAGATTTTGCAAACTATTGAAGACTATGCCAAATGCGCTAAACTTGCAAAAGATGCAGGTTATGATGGTGTCGAAATAATGGGTTCAGAAGGATATTTAATTAACCAATTTATTGCAAAATGTACTAATCACCGTTCGGATGAATGGGGAGGTAAATTTGGAAACCGAATAAAATTTCCTTTACGAATAGTTGAAAGGATTTGTGAAGAAGTTGGCAATAAGAATTTCATCATTATTTTTCGACTTTCATGTCTTGATTTAGTAGATGAAGGGAGCAGTTTTGAAGAGGTAGTTGAACTTGAGCAACGGGTAGACGAAGCAGGAGCATCTATTATAAATACGGGAATTGGCTGGCATGAAGCACGTGTCCCAACAATAGCAATGATGGTACCCCGAGCTGCATTTGCCTGGGTTACTGGTAAGCTGCGTCCATACCTTAATATTCCAATTGTGACATCTAATAGAATAAATGATCCTCTAGTTGCAGAGAATCTTTTGAGGGAAGAGTTAGCCGACATGGTATCAATGGCAAGACCTTTTTTGGCCGATGAAAATTTTGTCAAAAAAACTGAAGAGGGTCGTCCGGAAGAAATAAACACTTGCATAGCCTGCAATCAAGCATGTCTGGATAATATTTTCCAGATGAAAACAGCTAGTTGTATGGTTAACCCAAGAGCTGGAAGAGAAACTGAGTTGAATTATGAACCTGCTCTTACTCCTAAATCAATTGCTGTGATTGGTGCAGGTCCAGCAGGTATGACGGCAGCATACATTTCTGCAATGCGTGGACATAGTGTAACTTTGTTTGACCAGCGAAATGAATTAGGAGGACAGATAAATCTAGCAGTGAAAATTCCTGGTAAACAGGAATTTTTTGAAGTAATTCGGTTCTATAGGGTAATGCTAAAAAAATATGGAGTTGAAATAAAATTGGGACAAATCATAAATTCACAGTGCCCTCTTAAAGGAGAATTTGATGCTGTTGTTTTAGCCACTGGAGTCAGACCTCGTAAACTAGAAATGGAAGGATCAGATCATTCTAAGGTACTTAGTTATTTAGATGTGCTGGACTCGGAAAGAGCTGTAGGCAGCAAAGTTGCTATTATTGGTGCTGGAGGAATTGGTATCGATGTGGCACAGTACCTTACATCTCAGACTCCCTTTTCAAGAGACGTTCCTGATTATTTGAATGGTCACGGTATACTGGATACAAATGAAGCATTAGATGTTAGAAAACCCAAAAAACGTGAAGTTACAATATTACAGCGTTCCTCAGAAAAAATAGGGAAAAAGCTGGGTAAAACAACAGGTTGGGCACATATCCAATCATTAAAATCTCATGGAGTTAAGCTTCTTCCAGGCGTTGTTTATGAAAAAATTGATGACTCAGGGTTACATTTACAAGTTTCCATGAATAATTTTGAAAATCCTAAAGAAACAGTTTTGGACGTGGACAACATTATTGTTGCTGCTGGGCAGGAACCAAGGTGTGATTTGGAAAGTGATTTAAGGAAATCAGGTTATGAAGTGTATGTTATCGGTGGGGCCAGAGAGTCAATGGGGCTTGATGCAGAATCTGCAATAAATGAAGGTGCAGAATTAGCTGCAAAACTGTAAGTTTCAAGTTGGGACCTTTAACAACTATAATCTATATTTTATTTTACATTAATAAAGAAATTAAAAAAACATTTGAGGTATGGCCTTTATATCAATAACACGTCAGCATATTTGTGATAAATATGATCCGTGGTCTGCCTTTTATAGAGTCATTAATACGTGGCCGAATCCTAATAGGTTTAAAATAATTTGAAATACTAGAAAAAAATAATATTTTATATTATTTCTAAATAAATTCTTTCTAGAGAATTTTTTATGACTGATACAAAAAAGTTCCGCTGCGTGAGGCTTTTACATACCATTCACCTTCACTTTCTTCCCACCAAATAGAGTTATTACTTCCGATATAACCATCAGATGCTTCTGTCGATTTGAGTATCTGCATAGGGTTTGAGCTGGCCCATGTTACTGCTTCATCTAAAGTAACCTTATACCATTGCATTACATTTCTAACACATTGGTCAAGTGTTACTGCAGATCCTGTTGGGCGTGAAGTTTTTTTATTAAAAATTACTGGTTTAGACTCAAGATTTAATTCAAGATTACCCAGTTTGTAAATTCCTGGTTCAGATGCAGCTCCTGCAGTAGCGTCAGTTATCAAAATAGTCCTTTTCGATTGCTTGGCTCTCAAATAAACTTTTAATACTTCTGGAGAGAGATGATAGCCATCTGCAATAAAGCTAGCACTTAGCTTATCCTCACTGAGTTGGGAAATTATGGGATTGTTGTTCTTTGATAGCTCTGATCTTGTGCCGTTACCCAAATGAGTAGAAAGCTTGGCACCAGCAAGAACAGCCTCGTGTATTTTCTCAGGACCAGCTGCCGTATGACCTATAGCAACGATTATCCCTTGAGATACTAAATACTCGATAAATGGTATAGCTCCGTCTAATTCTGGAGCAAGCGTTACAATGCAGATTCTTCCACCTGCTGTTTCCTGCAAACGCAGNAACATATCGCGATCTATTNCTACAATTTNTTTAACATTATGACANCCTGAAAATCCNGGATGTGGTGAAATAAATGGCCCTTCCAGATGATAGCCNGCAATCATCATTTTTGCCAGTGGACATGAATTGATAGAAATTTCCAAATTTTTGAAGCAGGATTTTAAGTGTTCTTCGGATGCTGTAATAAGTGTGGGTAGACATGTAGTTACTCCACTTGCAAGCATTGCTTCTAGTGATTTCTGGAGATCTTCAGAAGAAATTCCAGGAGTGTTAAAATCAACTCCTCCAAAACCATTTACTTGTAGATCTATTAGACCCGAGGTTTTTATTAATTGTGAATTTGCAGAAAAATTCAAAAAGTCATCATTCCCATATTCTGTCTTGAAATTTTCAAAACTTTTATCATTTCTATCTGGGGATGAAATTTCAATTATTGACATAAATGGTTTTTAGCTTTATTAGTTTAATAAAGTTGCCAATCAAGCTTATTTTTCTCAACCCACTTGTAGTGATCCTTGAAAGTCAATAAATAAGATGCCTCTTCATCGAGAACGATGGTCACACGGGGATGCATCTGCAAAATTGAGGCAGGACAACTTGCAGATAAAGGACCTTCAATCATTTTGCGTATTGCATCTGCTTTTTTTGCACCATTTGCTATCAGCAGACAATGTTTTGATTCCATAATCGTAGCGATACCCATAGTTACAACATGTTGTGGTACCTCTTCTGGCGTTTCAAAGTAAGTTGAGTTGTCTTTAATAGTTTGCTTGCTTAAAATTTTTACCCATGTACGTGAAGCAAAAGAACCCGTAGGTTCATTAAATCCGATATGGCCATTTGTTCCAATTCCTAAAACTTGAAGGTCTATTCCTCCTGCATCATGAATTAATTTTTCATATTTACGGCAAGACTCTCGCAGGTCATTTGCAAAACCATTCGGAAGGTGAACATTCTTTGTGTCAATATCTGTGTGGTCAAAAAAATTACTCATCATATAGAAATGGTATGAATGTTTGTTCTCCGGAGGTAATCCTTTATATTCATCCAGATTGAAAGTGATGCAGTCTCGAAAACTAAGCTGATTTGACTGATGCATTTTGATCAATTCCTTGTACATCCTAAGAGGAGTTGCTCCAGTCGCCAGACCCAATACCGGTTTGTCTCTGGTTTGAATAATTTTACTTACTATATTGGCACCCAGTTTTGCACCTGCTTCAGGAGTATTTCTTATCAAAATTTCCATTTTACAAGAGTATAAATTTTATTATTGACATGCTTTTTTGTTTTTTTATTATCCGGAACTATACTTGGCAACTTTAAAGCTTTCCAGATTTTTTTGAATTTTCCCAATTGGATATAAAAAAAACATATTTTTTTCAAAAATAACTGTGCAATTAATTTTTTATCTATAAAGTATTAAGACTATCATATAATTTATTTTTTAATGTTTAAATTTATTTAAAATTTTTAATTGACGATGTTTTTAAACAAATTAAATGCATGAGCTACTTTAACTTGCTTTACAAATTTTCTTTTTATTCTAGGGTTGAAAAACTGGACTAATTTTTCAGATATTAGAAATTTTCAGGTCTTTATTTTGTCATTTTAAAGCTTTGAAAAAATATGCTTTGTATGGGTATTGACGCGGGTGGTTCTACCTTGAGGGTGGGATTGTTTTCCGAAAACTTAGAATGTTTGCATTTGGAAGAGTTTCAGGAAACAGCAAATCCCAGCATAATTGGTTTTGAGAAAGTTAGACATTTATTGCGCTCTTCTTTAATTGAAACACTTCAGGGAGCTTCAGTGGAAGCGTCTGAAGTTAAGTGTCTTGGAGCGGGAATGGCTGGTGCAGCACATTCTACAGCATGGCTGGAAAATGAATTTGTATCTATTTTTCCTAATTCAACAATAAAAGTTGCTTCAGATTATGAAATTGCACTGATTGGCGCGCACGGTAGGCGTTATGGTATACTTATACTTTCTGGGACAGGCAGTTCTGCTTTTGGAATTAATGGAGCTGGAGATTCGGCGCATTCAGGAGGGTGGGGTTATCTTATTGGTGACGAAGGAGGAGGCTACTGGCTAGGAATTCAAACCTTAAAAGCACTTACTAAAATAGCAGATGGATTTGAGAAAAAAACGGAACTTTATCAAAAAATATTTCATTATTTAGATATTTCCCACCCGGATGATCTTATTAGCTGGACCTATAATCCAGAGAGGAAAAACCGCAAAATTGCTCAAATCGCAGAACTTCTTTTAGAAGTTGCATCTAGCGGAGACCCGATTGCAAAAAAAATTGTGGAAAGAGGAGCTGAGCATCTTTTCCAACTTTATTTGAACTTAGTTGATCGACTAAATTTTACTGATCCACCAGTTATGTTCGCAGGTGGATTGTTGACTTCAGGAACGATACTTCAACAATTGCTGATGAAAAAAATTGGTCTTAAGCATTCTCCTAGTCCAAAATATTCTCCAGTTGCTGGAGCAGCGCTAATGGCACAAATATCATAATATTGCTCTTTTAAAATGAAATTTAATACAAAATTAATCTTATATTTATGTTTATGCACCTCAGTTTTATTTTTTACAGCATTTAATTCTTCAAATGCGGAAGGTATAAAAAAGGCTCTTTTTGCAGGGGGTTGTTTCTGGTGTATGGAGGCAGACTTTGAAAAGATACCAGGTATTATAGAGGTGGTTTCTGGTTACACCGGTGGGACTTCAATTAATCCTAATTACGACAACTACGCAAAATCAGGACACATAGAAGCTGTTCTGGTTAAATATGAAACATCTGTAATTAACTACAGGCAATTGCTCGAGATTTTCTGGGTGAATATAGATCCTACAGATAAAGACGGACAGTTCTGTGATCGTGGACATGAATATTCTTCAGCAGTTTTTTTTCTATCAGAAGAACAAAAGAAACTGGCTGAATTATCAAAAATTATGATTGAAAAGTCTGGAATACTTAGCGAAACAGTAAAAACACCAATCATGAATGCTGAAGAGTTTTACAAGGCAGAAGAGTATCATCAGGATTATTATAAAAAAAACAAATTAAGGTACAATTATTACCGTTTTAGGTGTGGACGTGACAAAAGATTAGAAGAAATTTGGGGTGATAAGAAGAATAAATTAAAAATATTAAATAAAACTTCCAGTTATAAAATACCCTCGAGGGAAGAATTGGCAACTAAACTAACTACCTTACAGTTTGACGTGACACAAAATGATGCTACAGAACCCCCTTTTAGGAATAAATATTGGAATAATAACAGTGAAGGTATCTATGTGGATGTTGTTTCGGGTGAACCACTATTTAGTTCAACTGACAAATATAAATCTGGAACTGGTTGGCCAAGCTTCATAAAACCACTTGAAGCAGAAAACGTTGTTATGAAAGAAGACAGAAGTTTGTTTATGGTAAGAACTGAAATTAGGAGCAAGCAAGCTGATTCCCACCTTGGACACCTCTTCAATGACGGTCCTGGACCACTTGGATTGAGATACTGCATTAATTCCGCCGCACTTAAGTTTATTCCCAAAAAAGATTTGGAACAAGAAGGATACCAGATCTACCAGAGTTTATTTAATAACTGATCAATACAAGGACCTAACGGAGTTTATTTCATGGCTGACAGATAAAGTAATTAATGATTTGAAATAGAATATTNCTATTGATTTAAANTAACTCTGACCCTAATTATAAATTACATTTTTCAGTATAATTCACTGATTAAATTTNGGTACTGTTTCTCAATTTGATCATGCTTGACATGGCGCCCATTCACAACCATCTNCCTCCCTGCAGACCATATTCACGAACTAGCGAATCNTCTGCAGAAAATATCCATCGATCAAGAATATCATCCTCGGTGGATCCGTAAAAAGCGAGGTCGTAAAATCCAATGTTAGTAAATCAGCCCATTTTCCCAAAGCAATTTTTCCTGAATTGCGTGACAATGCCTGAGCTCCTCCTCTAACTGCACACTTATATAGAGATTCGCCCAAGGATCCCGAAGAATCTGTCATTATATTTCGTTCCTTACGAACAATTCTCTGACTATACTCAAGCATCCTCAGTTCTTCAGTTAGTGAAATACGATCGTTAGAATCTGACCCAATCCCGTATTCGCCTCCTATGGAAACATATTCAGAGCCGTTAAATATGCCATCTCCTAGGTTAGCTTCAGTTACAGGACAAAGACCGGCAACCGCACCAGTCTCAGCAAGTTTAAAAATTTCTTCCGGAAGCATATGCGTGGCATGAATAAGACACCAGCGTTTATCGACAGGAGCATTTTCAAGTAGCCAATCTACCGGACGTCTTCCGTATTTGTTTTGAATATCTTCAACTTCCTTCTGCTACTCAGAGATGTGAATATGAACCGGACCAAATATTCTTGCANCAAGTATTTCCTTCAAAGATTTCGGAGATACAGCATGGAGAGAATGAGGTGCTATGCCTAACATATAATCTTCAGGAGCTCTTTGGACTTCTTTTTTAATTTGTTCTAGTAAAATAAAATACCTATCAGCATTATTTCCAAAGCGAAGTTGATCGTGTGAAAGTTGCTCCCCATTCAAATCTCCCTGCATATAAAAAACTGGCAAGTGAGTTAATCCAATTCCAGTTTGGAGAGCGGCAGCAAATATTCTTGATGATGTTTCAGCGAAGTTTTCATAAGGTTGCNCTCCTCTCTGATGGTGAAGATAATGAAATTCCCCAACTGAAGCGTATCCAGATTCGAGCATTTACATGAAAACTAATGCAGCTATACCCTCAATATGGTCAGGATTAAGACGTTCGAGGAAGCTGTACATCAAATCGCGCCAGCTCCAGAAATTGTTCTGTATTTTTGCTCGCTTTTCATTCAATCCTGCCATTGATCTTTGAAATGAATGACTGTGAAGGTTGGTCATTGCAGGAAGCAAGATGCGGTTATGAAGTTGGAGGTCTTTCGGGCCAGGCGAGACGCTACTTTCTACATCAGAAATCTTACCATTCTCACCTATTGTAATCCGGACATTGTGAGCCCCTCCTTCCGAAATAAGAGCAAGTTCTGCAAATAGATTCACATTAATTCCATGTTTTTGTATTGTCATATTTTATATATGCGCATAAATCATAAGGTAAAAAAATAAAAATCATAACAAATCTTTCTGCAAGCATTTAACTTTTTTTATGGGCATCGCAACGGACCTCATCCTTATTGTAATAACAGCGTTCTTCAGTGGAGTTTTAATGCAGAAGCTTGGACAACCTTTGGTGCTTGGTTATATTCTTACCGGAATTGCATTCAGTCCATATACTGGAGGATTTGCTCTGACAAGCGTACACGAGATAGAGTTGTTGGCAGAAATAGGTGTAGCGCTACTACTTTTCGCACTAGGACTTGAGTTTTCACTNAAAGACCTTAAGCCTGTTAAAAAAATTGCTTTGATAGGTACACCGATTCAAATATTACTTACAATTGGTTTGGGCTATGGTATTGGACAGTTGATGGGCTGGGATGATAAATCATCNATCTGGCTTGGTACATTGGTTTCACTCTCCAGCACNATGGTGTTGCTGAAAACATTAATGAGCCAGGGATGGCTTGGTACTCTTTCCAGCAAGGTTATGGTTGGAATGTTAATAGTTCAGGATCTGNCTGTTGTACCATTCATGATTCTACTGCCGATGCTGAATGATCCATCAGTAAGCTGGATTTCACTGGAAATTGCGATACTTAAAGCTTTTCTGTTCTTAGCCGGAATGTTTTTTTTCGGTACACGTCTGCTTCCTCGGATCATGCAGCACATAGCCCATTTAGGATCACGTGAATTATTCGTGCTTGCAATAACTGCAATAGGTCTTGGTGTGGGTTTTGTTACGTATCTAGTTGGTCTTTCTTTTGCCTTCGGTGCATTTGTAGCAGGAATGGTTTTAAGCGAATCTGACTACGGTCATCAGGCTTTAAGTGATATTATTCCGGTTCGGGATCTTTTTGGCCTGCTGTTTTTTGCTTCAGTAGGAATGCTTTTCAATCCTTTTTTTGTAATAGAAAACTGGCAGGAAGTATTGATTCTTGTTCTGCTTGTCAGTATATCAAAGGGTAGCATTTTTGCCCTGCTTGCTAAAATATTTAAATACAGGAACGTAGTCCCTTTGGCATTGGGACTTGGTCTTTTTCAGGTAGGAGAATTTTCATTTGTGCTTGCTCAACTAGGGATTTCAACAAATTCCATAAGTAATGAAGTTTATTCTTTAGTCCTTACAACGGCTGTAATAACAATGTTTCTTACACCAATCATTTCTAAGCAGACACCTCGTTTATATTCTATAAGTAAACGTTGGTTCAGTCATGAATCGAAGGATTTCACAAATTATCCAAAGTCAGGGAAACGAAATCATGTAATTATTGTGGGAGGGGGACGTGTGGGCTTCCGTATTGCTCAGGTACTGAAACGCCTTAGCGTATCAATGATCATAATTGAGTTAGATCAGCTTCGAGTAGATAGGGCAAAAGATTCTGAAATTTCTGTTATTTACGGGGACGCAAGTCATNATGTAGTTTTAGAAGCTGCAAATACTTCTTCAGCAAGACTGCTTATTATTACCACTCCTGAAATTGTTATAGCTCAAGCTATTGTAGACAAGGCGCGCAAAATTAACCCTTCAATTCAGGTTGTGGCACGTGCTCCTGGAATTGAATNCCTTGAAGATTTCAAAAAACTAAATATAGCTGAAGTAGTAATTCCAGAATTTGAGGCTGGGCTTGAGATGGCACGAAAAGCTCTTGAGCATCTGCATATACCAGCGGCAAAAATTCAGCATTACACAGAATCACTGAGAGAGGACTTATTTGCTTCTTTTTATGAGGAGAGTGAGGAATGTAAAATTCTTGAAAAGCTTAACCTAGCTGAGCAACAATATGATATTCAATGGATGCAGATAAAGTCAGGAAGTATTCTAGATGGAAAAAAAATCAGCGAACTAAAAAACATTTCAGAGTTTGATTCATTCGTTGCGGGAGTAGTTCGTGATGAAAAACTGCATCCAAATCCTGACCAACATTTCCAATTTAAGGCATATGACCGTACCGCAATTATTGGAACTGATTCTGCCCGCGAAAAATTTTTCCAGATGACCGTAACTGAATCCAGCATTCCTTAATAAACCTGAAATTAAAACTTAATCTTTATTTTTAACCATCTATAAACCAAAAAAATTGTAATCGTAAAACACCATATAATGGCAAGTAAAAAAATTTTGATTAATGGACTTGACTGCCTTGAATACCATGATTTTTTGATAACATTATCTAAATCTAAGAATTCTTAAAAAAATGACTAATACAGTTGCAAATGAACTTGTTGGAGCGGCATGGCCCTCTGCTCATCCGGGTACTGACCCGGTGCTTTACGGTCATGTTTTGTTAGACCCTCTGGGTGCATTCGAAGCACGCAGCCTGCAGACATTTCGGCTTGTATACACTGTGGGACGCTACGGGATAGATGATACTGGTAGTATTAGAGTTGTTTTTCGCTTCATGGGAGACTGGGGAGCTCTCCAGACCAACGATCCCAAAGGATACAACTATGTCACTGCTCATGCAAGTACTGGGGCGCGTCTCTCTATTAATTATGCCAACACTGGCCATCAACGGCCATGGTTCAAAGCTCTTACTGTCAAGCTTCACGGGGGCTACCTAAGTGAAGGAGATAACATAACAATAGTTTTTGGTGATACCTCTAGAGGTTCTTTAGGAATGCAGATGCAGACCTTTTGTGAGCCAGGATTCGAGTTCAAGGTACTTGCTGACGTTTGTGCAGTCGGACATTATTTCCCTCTTTCAGAAACCCCAAACATAGCTATAGTTCCTGGAGAAGTATATGAGTGGAAGGCGGTACTGCCATCGCTGAGAAGATGTAGAGAGGTCTTTCGACTTGGAATAAAAGCTGAGGACAAGTGGGGTAACCCAACTGATCAAGCTTCAGGAAGATTTAGAATCGAGAGTAATCACTCTGTCAAGGGACTTCCTGAAATGATTGACTATCCAATCGGAGAAAAATCTCTGATCATTGATAATCTTTTTATCGAAAAAACTGGAGTTGTTCGAATTAAATTGTTTGACGAATCTGGTCAGTCTGTTGTTGAAGCTGGACCAATGGTGGTTCATGAAGGAAATTTATCTGGATACTGGGGAGACCTTCATGGTCAGAGCGGAGAATCCATAGGACTAACAACATCTCGAGACTACTTTGAATTTGCCAAAAACATGTCCTTTCTAGATGTAACTGGACATCAGGCAAACGATTTCCAAGTAAACAACTCATTCTGGAAATACCTTAATCAACTCACTGCAGAATATAACAAGGAAGGTAGGTTCGTTGTTTTTCCGGGTTACGAGTGGTCAGGTAATACAGCAGTGGGAGGGGACCGTAATGTTTTCTTTAGCAAAGAAGGCTGCCAAATTCGCCGTTCTTCTCATGCTTTGCTGGAAGACCGCACCGATATTGATACTGATGCACCAACTGCGTCTCAGCTTTTTGAGGATTTACAGGAAGAAGACTGCGTGGTTTATGCTCACGTTGGGGGACGTTACGCAGACATTAAGCAGGCACATGATCCAAGGCTGGAAACTGCCATGGAGATCCATTCTGCATGGGGAACTTTTGAGTGGATGCTCACAGACGGTTTTCCCTTGGGACATCGCTCAGGTGTAGTATGCAACAGTGATGGACACAAGGGTCGCCCAGGTGCAAGTTATCCTGGTGCATCAACATTCGGAGCATACGGGGGACTAACCTGCTTCCTGACAGATAATCTTTCAAGGGAAGGTATTTTTGAATGTCTTCGTCGACGGCACCATTATGGTACCACAGGTTGCCGAATGCATATGGATGTTACAGTAAAATTTAATAATGTGGTTACAGTTTTTGAGAGGGATCCAAAATTTTTCCCTGAATCAAGGGTTTTTTCTTCGAGTGAGGTAATGATGGGGGATATCGTTCAAACTTCCGAAAGCGAAGCAATTCTCAAAATTTGTATTCATGCCCATTCTTCCATAGAACGTATTGAAATTAGAAATGGTACTGAAATTATTGAAACTTTCCGACCCTATAGTCCCAGTGATTTGGGTTCACGTATTCGTGTTATCTGGAGTGGAGCAGAATATCGTGGCAGGGGAAGGCAAAGTTCTTGGACGGGAAGGGCAGTTTTTAAGAAATGCCGTATAGAAAGATTGGCCAAAATTAATGCTTGGAACCATGAGCGTAAGCTTGAGAGGTGTAGTCAAGAGACCGTAGAGTGGGACGCAATTACTACAGGAAATTTTGGTGGTTTTGACGTTTGGCTTGAAGAGGCAGATGATTCAGAACTTAATCTAACTTGCAATAGAGGAGTGATTCAAGTACCCCTTAATTCAATTGGTTTTGAAGACACGGTTTTAGAGGCAGGAGGACTTGAACGCAGACTCAGGGTATTCCGGCTTCCCTCTGAAAATCATCATCGCGAGGTTCATCACGATCTTCTTATAACGCTTAAGCCTAAAGAAGACAATCCAATATGGATATGTGTGACAACAGAGGATGGCTTTCAGGCATGGAGCAGTCCTGTTTTTGTGTTTAAATGATAAAAAAATATTAAGGATAATTTACTAGATAAAAATTCAATCAAGTATATTCTTGAATTACATGAAAAATTTTGAATAAATACATAAAATCGAATTAGGTTCATTTAAATGTTAATGTGAAGTTGTTTGCATTAAATCTGTTTTTTTAATTAATCTTAATTAGAAATATTTTTCAAAGGCTAAAAAATGAAAAATAATGATCAAAATCCAATCAAGCACAATCAGTGGTACCCATTTCAAAATCGTCCACTTCCTTCGGGAAATGGACAGCCAGTGGAGAATCCATCTGTTGTTCCATTATTTGAAAATAATTCTCTGCCTGACAGCGCAAGATTTATAATTGTAGGGGCTGGGGTGCACGGGATGTCTACTGCGTGGCATCTTGCTATGGCCTTGGAAAAATCAGGAAGGGGGAAAGGATCCGAGGTTGTTTTGATTGATAAACAGGGGCCAGGTGCAGGTGCAACAGGCTTGGCTTGTGGCTGTATTCGTAACCTATATATGACCGGTCCGTTACATGCAATTTTGAGGGAAAGCGTAAAGGTATGGGAAAGTGATCCTGTTAACTTTGGTTTCCAGCAGGTTGGATATGTTTCCATCGGTGAATCTAATCAGGAGGCTGATTATGTTATGATGAACAAGAGCCAGATTGAAAGTGGATATCCTTCAGACCTTTACCTTGGCAAAGATGCTGAGTCATTCCTTAAATCAATATGGCCTGACTTCCGGACAAATCGCTGCGATGTTGTCTTGCACGAGAAGCCTTCTGGATATGCAGGAACGCATATGGCTTGCTGGGGTCTTGATCAGAAGTGTCGGCAATGGGGCGTTAAGAGAGTATACGGAGTAACCGTCTCGGGATTTGATCAGTCTGGTGGAAATGTGAAATCAGTGCAAACAAGTGCGGGAAATATTCGTCTGGATGAGGCATTAGTTCTATGCACTGGAGCATGGCTTCCAACCCAATTGGATATGCTCAGTCTACCACGTACACTAGATGTACTTTATCCCGACGGTCATATTGAAACTGAGAAGGACTTGTGGACTTACTGGCGACTATTGGAGGGAGAGGTTTTTCTTCCTGAAGGGGTCGATTTTAGGACAGCAGATGGAAAGGATAGCCCTGTTCTACACATAGAATTGATGAATACTCCTGTTGAAGGTTACGACGGTAGTGAATTAAAGGACCATGTATATTGGTATACGCGTTATGCTGCGGAACGAGTTGGATCCCCTGGGCTTCAGGGAGGGACTATTCCTGTTAAGATGGGGCCTGAAGCTGTTCTGGAACCATATGGACACCTTAATGATCATTATCAGGCAGAACCTTGGTTCGCAGACTACTATTGTCGAGTAACGGAAATGTTTTTTGGACGCTTCGAAAGCATTCTTCGTCCACATTTCAAGGAGCGACGAAATGGAGGAATTGGAGCATTCACACCTGACAATGTCCCTATATTTGATTGGGTAACTAAAAACACATTTATAACCGCAGACTCTAACCATGGCTTTAAAATGATCGGTGTGGGTAAGCTTATCGCTAATTTGCTTACCACTGGGGAAACTCCTGATGAACTTAAACCATTCGCATTAAGGCGCTTTACGGAAGGTTGGACCTATGGTGATCGGAATTCCAATTGTCCGTGGGTATAAAAATTTAACTTATCGGTTGATATTATAGCCTTTGGATTTCATGTTATTTGATTTAACCTCAATATGTTACTAGTAGACTCCTCCCTTTTTTTCACAAGTTCTATGGCCTTTAAGATAATGATAAGAAAAACCATTCCACGCCAAATATTCTAATTCAACTTAATGAAAAAACCTCTATTAATAAGTATTNAAATTACNGATCTACTTTTTTTCTTTAAAAGGTGCAGAAAATTATTTNTATAAGATTGAATGNACTTTTTAAACTAGATTTGTCAGTATGCTTTCAACCAANTAATTTTTTGTTATAGTCNTTATACAAAATACATTTATGTTTTAAAATTCAACTGTTCAAAATTAAATATTAATCATTCTGTTTAGTTAAATTAAATTATAAATTTAAATAAGCATTTATATTCAGAGGTAATTATAGGTTCAGTTGTTGCATTCACATAATTAGGGTCAGAGTAATTTGTAAATAATTTTCAAAAAGAATTAAATAAGAAATGGCTCGTCTACAAAGGGCAAATCCAGTGGATTTACCAGTTCATATTTTGCATCGGGGAAATAATCGTCAGGCATGTTTTAAAAACAATGTGGATTATACTGCATTTCTATGGTGGTTAAGGGAATACTCAGAAAAATACATGGTTGAAATACATTCTTGGGCATTGATGGAAAACCATTATCATTTATTATGCACACCTAAGGCTGAACACGGATTAAGTCGGATGGTTCAAGCTTTGGGGAGACAATATGTCCGATACTTCAACGGACAAAATCAAAGAACAGGTACTCTCTGGGAAGGTCGTTATAGGTCATGTATTGTGAAGCCAGAAAGTTTTCTGCTAGATGTTTATCGATATATTGAATTGAATCCTGTAAGAGCAGCACTAGCTAGTAATCCAGAAGAATATAGCTGGAGCAGTTACAAGATAAACGCATCAGGCAAGTCCTCGGCACTCTGCAAGCCTCATGCTGAATACCTAAAGTTAGGAGAAACAAAATCTGATTGTGCTGAAAATTACAAGCTTAAGTGTGAAATTGGCTTAGAAAATAATAGGCTTAAAGAAATTAGAAAGTGTATAAATAAAGGACTGGCTTTTGGGGATGAGGAATTTAAAATTGAGGTTGAGAAAATGACTGGTCGTAGGCAGAGAGAACTCAAGAGTGGAAGACCTTTCGGTGGTTATAAAAGAAAATAATTTTTTTAAAATATGAAAAAAACATCTATCAGTTGTTCTAAAGAAATGACAGAAAATTTCAACAAATCAGATGCAGTATATTATTTTGGAACCTTTCTTGTTGATCTAATTTATCCAAAGGCTGGTATGACGGGAATTGAACTTATACAGTCTGAAGGAGTCGGATTAATTTTCCCTTATAATAAGATATAAAACGGTCAGTTGTTGGGTGCCTGCTTGGTGCTGATTGTAGATCTTGGCTCAATATTTCAGTTGCAATAAAGTATTTACGAATGTAGATAAATTATAAGCATGTTGCGGAATTTATCTGGCAGCGTATCTCCAAAAAACATTTTATAATATGTATTGTTTAAATATTAAGGCTGTTAAAATCATTTTAAACAATAAGTAAAAAGTTAAAACAATTCCATTAAAAATAAACATCAGCAGTCAGCATTTAACGCTTGAACAAGTAGAGGGTATGACTGTTAAGGCCTTGTTTGGTGCAGGGGAATCTATTAAATCTGCATCCTCAATGGGTAAGGCAGTAAGGGCTGCAGAAAGAGATGGTATTTCAAGTCATGGAATGCTTTATGTTCCAACTTACTGTGAACATGTGAAATGTGGAAAAGTTGATGGGAGTACAAACCCTGAAGTTTTTTCTGGTCGTTTATCAGCGTTACTTGTTGATGCAAAACAGGATTTACTGAACTGATACCTCTCGTAAAAGCTAATGGATGTGCTGCAATGACTGTTAGAAATTCATACAACTATGGAGTGCTTGGTTATCATGTTGAACAGTTGGCAGAAGCTGGATTAGTTGCTATTGGCTTTACAAACTCACCCGCTTCAATTGCGCCTGTAGGAGGGAAAAAACCTGTAATCGGGACCAATCCATTTGCCCTTGCTGTTCCTAATGCAGCAGGAGGTACAAAATTTATATTAGACCAGAGTGCAAGTGTTGTTGCCAAAAGCGAGATTATGATGCGTGCTCAAGAGGGAAACTCAATTCCGGAGGGATGGGCACTTGATTCAAAAGGTAACCACACCACTGATCCAAAAGTTGCACTAAAGGGAATTATGTCTCCATGTGGGGGGTTACAAAGGTTTTGGAACAGGATGAATGGTAGAAGTAATGGCTGCTGCGTTAAGTGGTGCCATGCTTGGCTTGCAAGTCCCTTTTCAGGTACAGTTGGAGGACCCCCGAAGACAGGACAGTGTTTTCTGGCACTTGACCCAAGTGGTTTTTCAGGATCGGCATTTAATGAAAGAAATAACGAGCTTACCAAAGCTATTATAAGTCAAGAAGGAGCACGATTGCCCGGCGCTAGGAGATTTGGGAATCGAAAAAGTATCGATAAGGAAGGTATTTATGTTTCAGATTCTCTTCTTGAAAAAATTAATAGATATTGTATTTGAAATTTCGATCAAACTTTTGATTTTGTCCCAAAAATGTAAGTAAGCTTTCAAACCTTTATTCTCCACTGTAAATTAATGCATTTGTAAAAATTAATTTTAGTATAATTATACTGTATCTTTTTAACAGTCATTTGCTATGCAGCTGATTATTGCATGCATTGAATGCTTGCTCTTGTATATGGACCATAGACCTCTTCCTGCAAGACTTTAAAATCTCCATGACAGTATTTAACAGCATTAACCTCCAACTTTTCACGATTTTCTGTTTTGAAAAAAACATAATCTGGTTCTGCTTTGCTGCAACCAGAGAAAATCAGAATCAGTAGTAAAAGTATTCGGATTAAAATTTCTTTGCAGACTTTCAGATAGCTATTCATTTTTGGAATTCTTTAAAATGCGCATGAACAAACTTACACTGCGCCACTTGACAATTTTTCCTGCAACTTTATTCAGGAAAAAATCATTCAAAACCTGCAGCTCCTTTTTAGATATAAAAGATGAAAGCTCAAGAAGGTTTTCTGTAATTTGGTTCCCATTTTCAGCTTTAAACCATTTTTTTACATGTTCTTTCTTAATCATTACTGGCGTGTTGAATTCTTTTACATCCCAGTAATCAACAACCAAGGTTTTTTTTTCTAGTAGACCATGTAGTGTTTTTGGCGTCCAGTTGCAACGAGGATTAAAGGGGTTATTGTATATATTGTTCTCTGCAAGAATAAGCTTTTCACGTAATTCATAATCAAGGTTTTCTAGGGGAGTTAATTCTGAAAGACGCTGTCCAAGAAAAGGAACATTTTCGGTGAGTATCATAATTCCTTCAGCTGAAATCCATTTAGATAAATTTTTAATAAATGAAGCCTTATCAATATGATTATGAAGGACATTACGTCCCACTATTCTATCAAAAAGTAAATCATCAATTTCAAAGGATTTAGGATTTCCAGATTTGTCTGCCGCTATAAAAGGCTTAATTACTTGAGATGATTCAGCATAAATTTCATAAAGAAGCTTTTTTTCAGACTCATTATCAACCAAAGCATAAACTGTCTCTTCAGAAATTTTTCGAATTAATTGTCCAAGCAGCAATCCGTCTCCAGCATTTAGAACTAGTGCAAGTGAATTTCTGTGAAACTTTGCTAATTCTGTGATTTTCTCTCTGATTTCATTAAGTAAATCTCCAGAACTGTTCAGAGTCCTAGCTCCCCAATAATCTGATAAATCTGATTTTTCAGATTCAGATAGTGAATGAAAAAAGGCCAATTGTGCTTCCCGGTTTTTTGTTACATTATCCTTGATGGTCGCCTCGTAGCCCTGTTCTGATGGCTGATAAAATATCCTTCCCTGTAAAACGTCAGGCAGGTACTGTTGGGCCACCCAATGATCCCGGTAAGCATGAGGATATAGATATCCTTCACCATGTCCAAAACCCTCCCTGTCTCTGCTGGCATCCTTGAGACTTTCTGGGACTTCCCCGGACGCCTCTTCCCTAACTGAATTAATAGCATCAAAAAAAGCAAATGTAGAATTACTTTTTGGAGCAGTACTCAAATAGAGACATGCTTGTGCCAAGTGAAATTTTCCTTCAGGCATACCAACATAATCAAAAGCTTGTGCTGCGGAAGAAACTATACTAAGTGCACTTGGGTCTGCCATTCCAACATCTTCAGAGGCAAAAATCATCATTCTACGAAGAATGAACTTGGGATCTTCCCCTGCTTCTACCATTTTAGCCATCCAGAAAAGTGCGGCATCAGGGTCTGAACCTCGCATTGATTTGATAAAAGCTGAAATGGTATCAAAATGTGCATCTCCGTCTTTGTCATAGAGCACCGCCCTCTGCTGAATCGATTCTTCTGCAATATTCAATGTTATTCGCAGTTTTTCATCTGAACTTGCTTGACTGGTTAAGACTGCTAGTTCCAAGGCATTTAAGGCGGCCCTAGCATCACCTGATGCTACTTTTGCGAGGTGAATGCGTGCCTCTTCCATAAGTTCTATTTTTTTATTACCAAATCCACGTTCATTATCTGCAAGTGCGTTTTCAAGGATTTTCTCAACTTCATATGTTGTGAGGGACTGAAGCTGAAAAATTCTCGAACGACTAACCAAAGATTTGTTTACTTCAAAAAATGGATTTTCAGTAGTTGCACCAATCAAAATTACAGTACCGTTTTCCACATGTGGAAGCATAGCATCCTGCTGAGATTTGTTGAATCGATGTACTTCGTCAACAAACAAAACAGAACGCCGCTGGTTTTCGCCACGTACTTTTTTTGCAGTTTCAATGCATTTACGAATGTCCCCTACTCCAGATAATACTGCATTTATTGAAAGAAACTCAGCCTGAGTTGTATTAGCAATGATTCGTGCAAGAGTAGTTTTTCCAGTTCCCGGTGGGCCATAAAAAATAAGGCTGGAAAGTTGATCTGCTTGAATAGCGCGACGCAAAAGACGTCCTGGAGCTAAAATATGACTTTGCCCTACAAACTCATCTATAGTCCTTGGGCGCATTCTGTCAGCTAAAGGTGCGTCTTTAATAATTTGACTTTGGTTTATGTGTTCAAATAAATTCACCTGTAAGGTTTTTTCAACTATAATTGGATGGAAATTTCGCTGTTGACTTTATATAGTGTGAGTCGAATCCTTATTCATTATACTTTCGGGAATTAAAATAGTTAATTCCTATTTGAATTACACCTCTAAAATATGCCTTCCTTACCCACAACTCAAGCACGGATTAATAAACTAAACTCTATTATTCATCAGTATAATCATTCTTATTACTGCAGTTTTGAATCTGAGACCAGCCATCTTAGATGTAATGATGAAAATTATGATTCACTTGTCAGGGAATTGGAAGAGCTGGAAAAACAATATCCAGAGCTTAGATTGGAAGACTCGCCTACCGTTTATGTAATAGATAAACCAAATACATCTTTTCCGACAAGAAAACACAAGATTCCTATGCTTAGTCTTGGAAACATTTACTCTTCTGAAGAGCTTCTAAAATGGGACGGGGACATACGAAAAAGACTTGGAGGACAAAAACCAAAATATGTATGTGAACTTAAAATTGATGGTGTCGCAGTCTCATTGATTTACAAGAATGGATTACTTGAGGCAGGATTAACAAGAGGTGATGGTAGTCAGGGGGAGGAAATTACATCCAACATCAAAACTATCAGCAGTCTCCCTTTAATGATAAATGAAAAAAGCGATTTGGAGGTTAGAGGCGAAGTTTACCTGAAGCGAAAAAATTTTGATGCTATCAATTATCTACGTAAAATTAATGGAGATACATTATTTAAGAATCCCAGAAATTCAGCAGCAGGTTCGATAAGGCTTCTTGACAGTACAGAAACTCGCAAACGTAAATTGGATGCTTTTATCTATAACATTGCAGATGGAAAATTGCAGGAAACTCATACAGGCAACTTGGATTATCTAAGTCAAATGAAATTTCCTGTTAACAGCGAAACAAAACATGTAGAAACAATTGAAGAGGCAGTTGAATATTGCCGTTATTGGGAAGAGCATAAGCAGGATCTGCCATATGATATTGACGGGATAGTAATTAAAGTAAATTCACTCAAACATCATCGTCAACTGGGTTTAACTTCCTCATCACCTCGTTGGGCAACTGCTGTAAAATTTTCAGCAGAACAGGCAGTATCAGTATTGAAAGAAGTTGAAATTGGAGTAGGACGAACAGGGAACTTGATTCCGGTGGCAATTCTTGAACCTGTAGAACTAAATGGTACAACAGTATCACGAGCAACGCTGCATAACTATTATCAGGTAGACCGTCTAAACCTGCACTTTGGTGACTATGTAACCTTGGAAAAAGGTGGTGAAATAATACCAAAAATAGTTTCCGTAGATCCGACAATTCGTTCTGCAACAGCACAAAAAATTGAACCACCAGATAATTGCCCTGCATGTGGTTCAAGAGCTGTTCATAAAACTGGAGAAGTTGATTGGCGATGTCAAAATAAGAATTGCAAAGCACAGCAAATAGAGAAAATTTTACATTATGTTTCACGAAAAGCTATGGACATTGATACTATAGGTCCGGCATTGATTGATCAGTTGATGGAAAAAAATCTTTTGCATAACGCAGCAGATTTATATCTTCTGAGTCACAAAGATTTATCTGGATTAGATCGAATGGGAGACAAATCATCAAATAATGTAATTGCTGGAATAGATAAATCAAGGCAGTGTACCTTAAGTAAATTTATTCATGCACTTGGAATTAATAATGTTGGAGAAAAAACTGCGGATATTTTAGCACAGAATTTTGGAACTCTGGAAAAGCTGATGTACGCTGAAGAATTAGAATTGGAAAATATTGAAGAAATTGGACCCATTACTGCGAAAAATATTTTTTGCTTTTTTAGGGACCCTGAACAAAAGCAACTTATTTCTGAATTTTTGGAGAGAGGTGTTCAGCCTAAAGATGAAAAAATACTGCAGATTTCTGATTCAGCTTTCTCTGGTAAAAATGTTGTAATGACAGGCACTCTATCAGAGCCAAGAGATGTATGGAAAAAGCGACTAAAACAGGCTGGAGCAAATGTAAGCAGCAGTGTCTCCAGTAAAACTGACTATTTACTCGTTGGAGATAACGCGGGGACTAAACTCTTAAAGGCTGAAAAACTGAAAGTAAAAGTGTTAGATGAGGTTGATGCCATTAACTTTTTAGAAAATAAATATTGATTATTTTTCTACTTATTAAAACTGTTTCTAACTTCAAAAAAATGGGCAGATAATGAAAGGAGTCATACTAGCTGCGGGTTACGCTACGCGTTTTTTACCTGCTTCAAAAACTATCCCTAAAGAAATGTTTCCTCTGATTGACCGACCGGCTATCGATTTCATTGTGCAAGAGATGGCTGATTCGGGAATCCGGGATATTCTGCTTGTTTCATCACGCAGGAAAAAAGTTATGGAGGATTATTTTGATAGAGAGGTAGAGTTATCTTCAGAATTTTCAAAGTCTAATGAATATGAAAAGCTAGAAGTTATAAAGCCAATTGAAGCAAATATTTTTACCCTGCGACAGCAGCATATGATGGGGACTGGTAACGCACTTTTGCTCGTTGAACCCTTTGTAGCAAATGAGCCATTTGTTGTTGCATACCCTGATGATATAGTACTTGGTGAAACTCCCCTTTCAAAACAATTGATTGAGACATGGGAAAAAACAGGCACCACAGTTTTAGCAGTTAAAAAAATGGAGGAAGACCAGTTATCAAGATATGGAGTAATAGAACCTTATAATTCTGGTAAGATCATGAAAGTAAAAAAAATGGTTGAAAAACCAAAACAAGGTACTGCTCCAAGCCATTTTGCATCATTTGGACGTTATCTCTATACATCGGATATTTTTGATGCTTTGAAATCCAGTGACAAAAATCATTCTCAGAGTGAAGAATTTACACAAACCGAAGCTATAAATCATTTGGCAACAAAGGGGTTGGTTTCTGCGATAAAATTTGAAGGCACTCGTTACGATCTTGGAGAACCCCTAGGTTTTTTGACATCTGCTTTGAATATTGGTCTTATGCGCTCGGATTACAAAAAGTCTTTGCTTAAGGAAATGCGAAGGCTGATTGATTTTCATGATAATACTGAAAGAAGATAATGTCAGCAAAATTTTAATGAATTATTAATTCCGTAATTAACATAATATTTTTAAGGAAATATTAGAATATTTTCCCTTAATTAAATATGATTTATCTTTTCTTTTAAAGTTTTGTATTATCTGATGAAGATTATTTAAATAATATTTCTTATCATTGCAAACTTATGAGAATGAAAAAATTCATTTTTAAATCTTAATATAAAATTTTAACATTATTGAAATACAAAATTACGTGTTTCTAGGAAAATATATATATATGAACAATACTGAACTGATTTTAATACGTCATGGAGAAACGCTCTGGAATACCCAACTTCGAATGCAAGGAAGCCTTGATAGTGAATTAACCCATAAAGGAGAGTTACAAATAAAGGCTCTTGGAGAATGGATGAAAGAAGTTCCTTTTGATTATCTTTACAGCAGCGATACTTTACGTGCACGGAAAACTGCCGAATCTATAAGCAAATATAGTGGTCACCCTTTGAATTTTGACAAACGTCTTCGTGAAAAGAACCTTGGAATTTTTGAAGGTTTGACTTCAGAAGAAGCCAAAGAGAGATATCCTGAATCATTCAAGCTCTTCAAAACTGCTGGAGCAAATTATGCGATTGATAAAGGAGAAAGTACACAACAGTTGCTTGATCGTGCTCTTGATGTAATTGAGGAGATTAGAAATCTTCATCCTCACAAAGTATCGGTGTTGGTAACACATGGCGGTGTTGTGAGAGTTTTAATGAAGCACGTTCTTGAGATACCGCTTGATACATCTACTCAATTTTTGATTAGTAATACAGCGATATTCCGTTTAGTCTGGAAAGATAAGTGGACTGTTTCAGAAATGGGGGTTTTATCACATCTAGGAAAAATAAATGACGTTCCAATATAAATCTAGCCTAAATTTATTCTTGAGTAAATATACTTTAAAATACTTAAACTTTTAGAATTACCATCAAAATAATCTACAAATTTGCTAAAATTTATTATTTTTTCAATCTTGCATTTTGAGTTTACTAGATTTCCTTCATCGTAGAAAAGCGGAAAATTTATTGTGGGAAACTGAAGATTCTGGGCTTAAAGTAGAAGTGTGGGAGAAACATGATAGACGTGAAATGCGCTTTGGCAACCATATTATGCAGAGTGTATTTTCACGAAATAATCCATATCATCTTGTTCTGCCATATTCTCGATTCATGGTTTTGGGCCTGATTTTCTGTCCTGATCCTAAATCAGCTCTCCATTTGGGACTTGGAGGAGGAAGCATTCCTCGTTGGCTTCACTTCCATTTCCCTGAACTGCAGCAAAAGGTAATTGAAAAGAATGCCTCAGTCATTGAAGCTGCAAATCGATTTTTTGATTTTCCAGTCGACAAGAGGCTATGCGTTATTCATGAAGATGCAGAAAAAATTATACCAAAATTAGAATCAAAATTTGATTTGATTTTTTTGGATGCTTTTGGAGAATACGGTGCTCCAGAAGAGGTGACAAATGTTAATTTTTTAAAAAAAATTAATTACTGTCTGAATCCAAGCGGTTGGCTTGTTGGAAATTTATGGACCGTAACTGGAGATTTTATTAAGTTCCGAAGACAATGGCGTACAACATTTAAGCAGTTATATCAAGCACGTGCTAACGCGAAGGGAAATATAATACTTTACGCCAGTCAAAATTCAAAAGTTTCTGAAATGAAAAGTTTAAAGTATATTTCAAAAAAACTTCAAAAACATCACCAATTGGATTTCTATAAAATGATAAGAAAACTTGAGTTTGAATAAACAAACCAAAAAAGAAAACTAAAAAAATATATTTTTTTAGCTTATGCAGTTTTAAGCCTTTTTAAGGCAATTAATCATTTAAATTTAAATTATTATAAGGTGTGGAAAACATTATGCTTCACAAAACTCACTATAGCTTGATATTCCCAGTGTATATTGAGATTTGATGAAAAATTCTCGAAGATCTTTTTATTTGCCGTTTACCCTTGGACACTTTGCCAACGATTTAGTCCCTTGCTCTGTGGTCGTACTTGCACCATCAATTGCTCTAGAAATGGGACTAAAACCGATGGAGGTTGGCTTATTGTTGACCCTGCACACGCTCGGAAGTGCTCTAGGATTTTTCCCGGCCGGTTTATTGGCAGATTCTGCAAGGAACCGGGGGAACCTACTAATGCTTACCTTCTGGTGGGTCGGACTAGGTTACCTTCTTGCATCCTGGGCTCAAGGATTCTGGTCACTTGCAATTCTTTTTGCATTAGCTGGTTGTGGTGATGCAGCATGGCATCCTTTGGCTACGGCAATACTTGTAAAGTCTGATCCACAAAATAGAGGTCAAGCTTTGGGCTTTCATGCAGTTGGCGGGACACTCTCGGCAGTTATAGGACCGGTGATAGCAGGAATTATGCTTGCTTCAATGGACTGGCGCAAGACTCTGCATTGGATAATCCTGCCTACCTTGATAGTGGGCGTACTCTTTCTTAAGATCCGTAAATTGGTTCCTGAACAGTCCCATCGAAAGGTTATTTCCAAAGAGAAATTTCAGCATCTTTGGAAAAGCTGGACCAAAAAAAATGGTCTATTGATCATCTGCCTGATGAGCAGCTATCATATGTCACTGGTGGCATTGATTAGCATGATTCCACTCTACCTTAGAGAATTTCACGAACTAAGTTCGGCTAAGACAGGTTTGGCCTTTGGCATGATGATTCTTTCAGGAGCTTTTATGCAACCATTGATGGGAAGATTATCAGATCGGGTTGGAAGACGACGGGTGATTGTTTTTGGAATTGCTACTTCTGCTGTGTGCGCATTTTTTATACCATTTTTAGAAAGTTTAGGGCTGCTTTTAATGATAATTATATTTCTACTTGTCGGTGTAGGACTGCTTGAAGGAATTCGCTCATCACTACTTGCTGCTGCAGTAGAATACACTGGTGGCCGTGAAGGAACTACCCTTGGATTTGCCTACACCCTGATGGATGGGATTGGGGCCTTCGGCGCTCTGATTGCAGGATGGGCCGCAGGAATCCAGTTCAGTCATGTTTTTGTACTTGCAGGAATTATATGTACTTTTTCACTTATTTTTTGTTTTTCCGTTTCTTTGAGTTCAGATAATGTTACTCACACAGCTTAAAAAAAAATATAAATACTTGATGAAAATAATATTTGATATTATTTGCTATTTTTTCTGTTCAAGTCTGTTCTTGATTTCGTGCTCCAACAACGATAGTTCATCAGGCAGTTCAAGTTCTTCAGAAACAACTTCTTCTTCAGACAACTCTACCAACTCTACCTCATCATATTTAGTTTCAGAAATCACACAAACTAATGAAGGGGACGGCTATCTTAGTGGATCATTTGAAGTGCCAAGCAATGGTATTTCATTTATGTTATCTACTTTTATGGATAATAATTCTGCTGTGGGATTTTATTCTCTGACTGATCCTGATGGAATCAACATTTTAAATTCTTCTTCAGCATTATACAGTTATTCATCTGGGAGTTTGGGAGCTTATGGATTTGCCAGTGTTTTGGTCCCACATACTACTAACTTCAGTGCAAAAGCTGGGACATGGACATTTAAAAACTACAACAACGATAGGGTTAAACTTAACGTGCGCACGGGGTCGACTCCATCTACGGCAACATTTTCTGTACAGGCTTACATCACAGGCACAACTTGGTCTGCTAATGATATTGCATCTGCATTGTCTGTGATGTCAAATATATTTAATACGAATGGGATCACTTTGTCCTTGAAAGAAACTATTACAATTAGTGACGGGCAATATGCAACTATAAGTAGCAGTTTTACAGATTCAACAACTTCGGCCTTAATTTCTCAAGGAAGTGAAGATTCTGTGAATTTATTTTTTGTTGAAGACCAACCATCAAGTGAAACAGCAATCCTTGGTGTTTCGTCGGGTATCCCCGGAGCAATGGCTATTGCAAGTTCATGGAACGGAGTAATTAATTATCTTTCGGCACATGCTATTGGTTCTAGTCTTAGCAGTCAATTGCTAGGAGAAACAGCAGCTCATGAAATGGGACACTGGTTAGGGCTCTTTCATACAACTGAATCAACTGGTGACTCTTTTGATCCACTATCAGACACGGCCCAATGTCCTTTAAGCCTTGATCAAGACAGTGACGATAAAGTCAATGCTGAAGAATGCAACGGATATGGTGCAGATAATCTTATGTTCTGGACAACATGGTCAGCTTCATCGCAAGCAGCTGGTAAGACCCAGGAAAACCTATCCTCTGAACAACAATACATCCTGAAGTATTCACCAATTGCAAAGTAAATAATTTTATCAAAATGTTACAACATTAATTTAGCAAAGGAGAATTATGAGATATTTTTTAATAACTTGTATTATTTTTTGTAACTTGAGCGTAATTGCGGTTGCTGATCAGAATAAGGAGCAGGTTTTGAAATTACTTGAAGGCCGTCATTGGAAACTTGACATAAGGGCATTTAATAAACTTGGAGATAATACAGATCTTATTTTGATTGAAATTGCTAAAAATGATTTACTGATGAACGTTTTAAGATTCAGAGCGTTAGAGGTATTGTCACTTTTTCCAACAGATAGGACTGCTGATTTCTTAGAATATACTGCTGAAAAAGCATTCACTCCTATGGCAAGACGAGGATTTCAAGCTATGAAACGCAGCTTCGCTAAAACAAAACCAGAAAGAGTAAAACTTCTGGCAACAAAATTGTTAAAACACAAAAACGCAAATATACGAATTTCTGCTGCAAAATATATTCGTTCCAAAGATCAAACTTTATTCAGAAACTATATCAAGACAGAGAAGGAGAACTGGGTGAAAAAAGAGGTTCAGAAATAGTTGATTTAAGACTGAAAATTTATGAACTATATATTTTTTTGTATAGTTTGTAGCTACGGTAAACTCTCTTGACATAATTTTTTGTTTCATTAAATGGGATTTGTTCTACGAATACATCTATAGGCTTTCCTTTCCAGCGTTTAATCCATTTTATCATGTTGTGGGGGCCTGCATTATAACTTCCTGCTGTGTAAATAAGTTCAGACTTGAAGCGTGCAGAAAGTCCACCTAGATATATTGTCCCAAGTAATGTATTCAGCTCAGGATTATAAATTTCCTCTTTTCTCTTTAACTCAATTTTTTTCTTTTTTGCTACATGTCTTGCGGTAGCCGGCATGAGTTGCATAAGTCCCATTGCTTTCGAAGATGACAAAGCCGTTGGATTAAAATGACTTTCTTCACGCATTATAGCTAAGGCGAAATAGGGGTCAATTCCTGCTTTTTTTGATAAACTTTTCAACCGAGACCAGTAAGGCCTAGGATAAGCCAGTTCCCAAAGAGGATATTCTCCCACCTCGTGCGTAACTAGGTGAGGAAGATAATAATTTGCGACTATCCTCAGCAAAGAAAAATATTCTCCTTTGCGATAAAGCAAATGGCTGATATGCCAGTTCTTTGTACTGTCTTTGTAATTTCCTATTCCCGCAAACAGTTCCTTGATAGCTTGTTCTGATTCATCAATATCAAAAAGGAATTCAGTTCTATAAAGCAGATTTTTAGTATTTTGGCTAATTGGTTTTTCCGGTTTAATATAACGCTTTGATTTGCGATTTTTGACTAAAGATAAAAGTCTTTCGGGAATATTATTTTCTGAAAGAAAACGCATTCCATAGTATGTATTTGGCTTATTAATAATTAGTCGTTTAAAACTTTTATCTGCAAGTTCATTTTGTCCTGTTTCTCTGAGTAATTTCCCCTGCCAGTAAAGCATTTTTGCCTGCACTTCTGAATTATATATTGTTATGTTAAGACCACTTTTAAGATAAAGAAGAGCATCTTTTACATTATTATTCTTTTTATGTGACCAAGCCAGTCGCCAAGCTGACTTAGGAGCCAGTCGATGTTTTGGAAATTTTTTCAGCAAGCGATTCCACCAAAATTGAGCTTTTTTGATATCTGAATCAAGCATGTAGCGCGAAGCAAATGTATCGAAGAGAATAGGTAGATGACTTGAATTAGGGTTTAGTCTTTCCAGTTTATATATTAAGCTTCTTCCTTCAGGAATATTTTTTCTTTTTATATACGATCGAGCAGTCCAGTAAAGCTGAGTTTCTTTAGGTAACAGCCATTTTTTTGTTAGAATTCCCTCTTGGTATAATTTGATTATGCGAGAATAATATTTTTCTGTGAACATTGCTTTAATGTATGAATTACCAAGATTTTTGGTGACTTTTCTGCTCATCTCTTTACTTAACAACGGAAGGTGTTCCATGAGGTATTGTTCCAACCCAAGCTTTTTCAGTGTGTGCACACGATTATTAATTTCTTTAGAAGTCATCTTTTTAAGGTCGGTTATCTTCAACTGTTTATGGGAAAGCCTTGCTGAAGCTTCATCAATAGGATACTGCCACCCCAACACTTTGTATTCATGCTCAACTTTATGCCCATAAAGATCTGCTCCCTTTATGTATATAGAATGGAGTTTATAATCTTTCAGGAACCAGTTCTTATTTTTTCTAGTATCATGTAGAAAATTGTAAATTAGCTCCGTTACTTTGTCTGTATGAAATGATTTTTTCAACTCTTCACGGAGTGAATTTATGTAATATTCCTTTTTCTGATGTTGAAGCAGCTTTCTGATTTCCGCAAGGCCTTCCCTTTGTTTTGAAGCATGAAGCAGAACTCGTATTTTTTGAAAAAGCCAAGCGTCTTTGATTATTGACCCTTTATTAAGTCTAAGACTTTCCAAAGCTTCTTTGTAGTTTCCATTCTGAAGATGACATTTTGACTGTATTATTCTTGACCGGCTCCATAGTCCACTATTAGCCCATGCCTCTGGTTTGGATAAATGAGTCAATTGCTGCAGCAGTTTCTTGCATTCTCCTTTTTCATAGTAGTCAAAATATGGTTTCCATAATTGATTATTATGAGCTTTGACTATATTAAGTGAATTAAAAAATACGAGTATGAGACAAAATACAGTTGCTGTTTTAAAGCATCCCTGAATCAATTTCCTGGTTGACCCAATAAATTTATAATTTAAGTGGTTTTTATGTGAAAACATGTCTAATGTCAGTTGGTACAGTTGGTGCTTTGTTTGGTTGGAATGAGGAATAAATGTTCCTTTTTTAAGATATTAAAAAAGCAAGAGCAAATTTCTTGCCTGACATCTTTATATGATCCGAATAAAGGGAAATTCTGATGACTTTAAAAACTAAAGTGAATGATGAACTTTATGAAAAGAAGCAAAAAAATGATTCCCCTGATGAATCTTACCAAATTGACTCCATGCAGCCATTAATCATAAAGCAGGCTCAAAGTAAATCTAAAGGGACTAAGTCACTACCATATTATTTTGGCTCAGATACTTATAGTGTTTACACTAACCTAAATAATCCTTTTATGGTGGGAATTCTTAATTCTGATACAGATACTATTCAATTGGACCCAATAAAAACTCAAAGTCTTTTTCAGCGAATGGAAAAGGAAGCAACATATTCTATTGAATATCCACTAAACATTTCAGCTCACAAAAAAAGAAAAATAACTTCTCCTATTAATCGTTCTGCTGAAGAAAAAGAAAAAAATCTGATTGCTAGTGAAGTGATGTTAAAAGATGCTTCATCTGAATATCTGCCCAAGGAAAAACTGGTGGAAGATAAACGCAGATTAAGTGCATATATTGAGGGTTTTTTTGATCATATGTTAAAACGTCTCGGAGAACATCCTGGAGAATTACCAGCAATAATTAATGAATTGGTAGCAATGTTTGTTAAACACAAGATTAAAATCCGATTTTATAAAGCATTTATTCAAATTAGAAATCTAACTGAATTAATAAAAACACTTAAAAAGATTAGTGATGACAATGAAATAGAAAATTTTGAGCTTTTCTGTAGTGCACTTTTTGTATTTTATACTTCCAAAATGAGTTGAAATTAGTTTCCAAATTACTTCTACATTTAAACATTTCTTCTAGCAAAATGAGACCGTCATTTATCGAAGTTGATCTGAATATTCTCCAACAGAATCTCATGTTAATAAGAGAACACATCGATAACCGTCCTGTTATGGCAGTGTTGAAATCAAACGCATATGGTCACGGATTAGTCAGAGTTGCTCATCTTTACGAGCAACTTGGAGTTAATTCTTTAGGAGTGGCTTTACCGGAAGAAGGTATTATCTTGCGTAAGTCAGGAATTTCGCTTCCTATTTTAGTTTTTGGAGGGATACTTAAGGAACAGATCCCAGAATTAATGGAGTGGGACCTCGAATTTTTTGTGCTATCTTTTGAAATGCTTAATTACACTGAAAAATTTTGTAAAACTCAAAATCAGTTTGCAAAAGTTCATCTAAAAATAGATAGCGGTATGGGAAGAATTGGAGTCATTGCTGAAAACTCTAAGAGTTTTATAGCCTCAGCTTTGGATTCAGATCACATAAATATTAAAGGAGTATGCTCTCATTTAGCTTGCGCAGATGATCCTGAAGATCCTATGACTCATGAGCAGATAGATAGGTTCTTAGAGGCTGTGTCAGTTTTTGAAAAATTAGGAGTAAATACTCCATTAAGACATATAGCAAATTCTGGAGGAGTACTGTATTTCCCTCAGTCTCACCTTGATATTGTGCGTCCAGGCATAATTCTTTTTGGCGTATACCCGGAACCTGCTTGTCGAAGAATACTTGAACTCAAACCTGCACTGACTTTAAAATCAAAGGTATCATTTCACAAATCTATCCCACCAGGATTTTCTATAAGTTATGGTGCTACCTGGACTTCAAAAAATACTTCAGAAATTTCTACAATTCCGCTGGGCTATGGAGATGGATATCCTAGATACCTTTCAAACCGTGGTGAAGTGCTTATAAACGGGAAGCGCCGTCCGATAGTCGGCAAAGTTTGCATGGATCAATTTATGGTTAACTGTAAATATGAGAATCAAAAAGCTGGAGAAGAAGTTATAGTTATTGGTGAACAGTGTGGCCAGAGTATTACGGTCGAAGAGATTGCAAAATGGGCAGAAACAATTCCATATGAAATATTGACAAATCTTAATGAACGCCTGCCGAGAAACTATATAAATTAACTAGTGATGATTTTGGCTAGAAATACAAATAAAAACATTACACACCACAATGTTTTTATTTGGAAAAATCTGGTTAAATTTCAATTCCTTATATAAATAAATTTTTGTGAGTTTGTATTTTCTGTTTTTTGATTGATTAAGGAAAAGTTCGGAAGGGAAAAAATTGGGATTAATTCGGGTAGTTTTTAAAATTTTTTTTATTTTGCCTGAAGGTAATTAGCTTTTGATTAGTCTAATTTTATTAAAATTAAATAGTTATTATTTGGTTGTTTATTTCAAACATTTAATTAATGCGGTATCATCCTCGAATGATAAGACATTATACTTTCTTCCACAATTTTCAAAAGCATGAATTTTTAATTCATCAGCGGTTCTGGCTTTCACAAATTTTTCCTTAAATGTCTTCATACATGCTGTTGTATACAAAATACATATAATTAAAATGACACACTTATATAAATTCATTGTATATGAAGCTAAATTGTTATTTTAATTAGGCAGATATTTTTCTTTAACACAATTAAACCTGAATTTTATATTAAATTTCATAATTAGCTCATTCAAAGCAATAGAATAATGCATTCATTCTAGTCAGAATTTTCCAGAAGGCCATCGTTTGTTGCTTGCTAATTCATTTACTACATTAATATTTGCAAGAAGACTTTCTTCTGGCTAATATAAATATATTTCATTATCGTCACTATTTATATTTTTAAACTATAAGCAGTTTAAAACAGAAAATTTTTAATAACAGCTTTAAGTAAATATATTCAATAATGATGCTTATCTTAAAAAGGGTGAAAAATTCTTTATTTCTAATCTAACTTTTACCAATTATTAGTTTAGAATGGTTTCAAAAAGGTTTAAATTAACATTTTTTTTCACCTTATGAAAAAACCATAATAAAACATTTAGGGACTTAACCAACGGTTTTGAGTCAATAGTAGGTAAGTCAAATGGTCAAAAGCTACAGCCTTTGATGCCAACTGAGATCGAATTAATTCATCAGATAAAGTATCCACTGGTTGGTAATCAAGAATTTTTTTCAGGCTGTGTACCAAAAATCCTTCCTTAGCAAAAATTTCTAGTAGTGCACCATCCTTAACAACAGCAAAGCTTTGTTTTGTTTTAAAAATATTTTTTCCGATTGTACTGTACTTCCCTTGCAGATCTAATAGTTCCACGAGGCTTGGGAATAGATCAATTTGTGAGGCAAATAGTTCTGATTTTTCAGGCTTAAAGTTCTCTGGACTGTAAATTATTAATGGAATACGAAATTTGCCATAGGGGTCAGCACCTTGAAAATGCGCTAGAGCATGGTCAGCAGTTATAATAAAAACTGTTTCCTCGAAATCTTTTCTTTTGCTGAATTTTTTTATGAATTCTCCAACAGCCCAATCAGTGTAATTAAGCATGTTTAGGTAACCCCCTTCTGTGTTTGAACCATGCTTGTATTTGTTGAATGGGGCGCCCATTCGAGCAAATGGGGTGTGGTCTGCGCTCGCATTAACGAAGGCAATATAGCTAGATTGTTCACTTTTAAGCTTTTTAAGCAAAAACATGAGCGCATCATAATCCCAACCTAAAGGGCGATCTGCAGCATCAACGTAATTAAGTAATATGGGATAATCTTCTAGTCCATAGTATTCATCAAATCCTGCAGCCCCTGCAATCAGATCCATAGAGAAAGATTCCCTAAGGGTTGTGGTCACGAATATTGTGCGGTAATTATTTTCTCTTGCAATTTGACCCAGACTTGAAAAATTAACCGATAAAGAGGTCATGTCTGGCATGCCTGGAAGAGGGGGAATACCTGTTAGAATTGATTGGACACCGTCCACGCTTCTTTGACCGTTTGCAAAAAAATTTTTATATACTAATCCTTTACTTGCAATTTGATCAATGTTTGGAGTAACCCCATAATTATTCCCATTAAGATGATCAACATATTTAAAAGATAAACTTTCAATCATTATAAGAATCATATTTTTTTTTGGAGAAATGTTTGATCGAATATTGATTCTTTCAAGTGGATAGTCAGGATTTTTGGATAAAGGGAGGTTCAAAATTTTTTTGAATGTTTTTTCGTTCCCTTTTGTCCTTTCAATGAACCTACTGGATACACTGAAATGTGATGCTGTAAAAATACCATTGAGAATTAGATGCCCTTGACTCGCTGATCCATATTGGTAAGCGTCTATTACTGCAATAGGTTTCATTTGGAACCCTCCACGGCCAATTATAATCATCGTGAGTACAATTAGAACAAAACTAAAAACCGACCTATGCCCTTTAGAGTTGAGTTTAAATGTATGTTTTAGAAAAACTGGATAACTTAAAAAAGCAAATAATAAAATGATAATTACAGGTAAAAGATTTGTATACGCTTCAGTCATTAAGTAATTTGAATCATTTAGCAGAAATAGTAACTCATTCGTTATGTGCCTTTTTACGTAACTGAAATACAAGTAGTCTGAAGTAAGGAAAACTATTACTAGAACCAATTCAATGTAGATTAGGCTTAGTATTAAACCACGGTAAATTTTATTGCTAACAATTTTTAAGGGGAAAATAAGAAGAAAAATTGGAATGAAAAGCAGGATAGAAATAGAGGCTAGGTCAAAACGCAAACCCAAAAAGATACTCTTTAATAAACTGAATAAATTCAGATTATTAAATAAATCTGGGTAGGAAAAATAAATAGCTATTCTAAAAAATTGAAAAATTAAGATAAAGATCAGGTATAATCCAATTACTTCCTGAAAAACAAATTTGATTTTATTGATATGATTCAATTTGATCGTATATTTAAATGATTCCTTATAATTACAGATGTATAGATGAATCTATATTGCTACCATTCTTAAAGAAATATGTGTTTTCAATCCTTCATCGATACATTCCTTATGGTATTCCTGCCAACTTCTTAACTCTAGTTTCAGTTATAGTAATTTGGTCTTGTTTTTTTTATCTCATAGGAGTCAACACTCCGGATGATATAGACATCATTATAGTTTTTTTTGTTATAACCATCTATGTAATTTTTGACCATTTTGATGGATTGCAGGCAAAAAAAACAGGAACGGGATCTCCTCTAGGTGAAATATTAGACCACTACAGTGATGTCTTCAACGGTTCCATTATCCTTTATCTTTTTTTTCGAATACTTCAAATTGAACTAGACTGGATGTTTTATTTGGTTATTTGGGCAAACCTTGTCGCATTTACTGTGACCTACTTAGAGCAGAGCATAAGAAAAGAATTGTATTTTGGTAAAATAGGATCATTGGAAGGAATCTCCCTAATATTGATTATTCTATTGAGTTTAATGACATCTTATGGAAAATATTTTTGGTTGAAAAAAACAATCTTTGATTTACCACTCCATATCTTTTTGGTTATAGGTCTAATCTTTGGAGTAATTATTACAGTAGTAGGAAGTTTAAGACGTTTGCAACGCATACCCAAAACTTTCATTCATTATTTCATAATAGGGGGGTTACTTTGTTTCATTTGCTTTTATTTTCAAAACAGTTGGTATGTTTCCTTCTTAGTGATAAATTTATATTCAGCTGATCTCATCCTTAAATCAATGAAATTTAATCTTCTGAATACCGAAATACCCAAACCAGATCCTTTAGTTTATTTACTCTTCCTGTCTCTTATTTTTCATCTTTTCTTTGAATACGAAATACGGTTCAGTTTCCTAGTTTATGCCTTTGTAGTCACAACTAAACTAATATGGGAAATATGCCAAATATTTTACAAATTAAGAACTTATTGGATTTGGTGGAATATGCAATGAAAGATTATTTGTGGATTTTGTTTTTATTTTTTGATAATTAAACTACCATAAATCGAATTATAATTTAGTATTATTTAAAATTTTGTTAATTTGATCTTTTAGTTAAAGTTTAAGAATTTCCGCAAAAATTATTCTCAAATAAGAGTCTTTCAATAATTACGTTGACTGATTGAATTTTTCGGGTTAAATTTATGGATTATCCTTTTTAATAAACCATCCTTTTGATGGAACAAATATGGTACAAAACCAATTATTTGCCAACATTCGAAAAGTCACTGGTAAATCAACAAATAACAAACTGCGCCAAGCAGGAAAAATTCCTGCCACTCTTTATGGACAACGAGGTAATGTTCTTCTTGAAATGTCTGAGGAATCAACTCGCCATGTGCTTGAAAAAATGTCGGGTATGCATGAACTCGTTCCAATCTCAGTAAATGATTCTTCTAATAATGAAAACTGGACCGCAAAGGTTTTACTTAGAGAAGTTCAGAAACACCCTTTTAAACATAAGCTTTTACACCTTGATTTTTGGGAATTACCTGAAACTAAAAAACAATTAGTACGAATCCCTGTGCACATAACAGGAGAATCACCAGGAGTGAAAGGTGGTGGAGTTTTACAGATGGTTGTTAGGGAAATCCCGGTAATCTGCCTACCTGCAGACATCCCTTCTAAGCTTGAGGTAGATGTTTCTAAACTTGAGATTGGAGATTCTATAAAAATTCAAGAAGTCGAACTTCCTGAAAAAGTTTCCCTAAATACTGAAGAGAATTATGCCATAATTTCAATTGTGGGACGTGCCCCAGAAGAAGAGGAATTAATCGAAGATATGGAAGATCAAGAAGGAGCAAAAGGAGATGAAGAAAAAGAAGAAGTGACAGTGAAAGATAATGCTGTAGTAAGCGAAGAAGAGTAAACAAATTAGTGAATGTAAAAAGATAATTTACAGAAAAAGGATGATTGGTCATGAAACTGGTGGCCGGACTGGGTAATCCAGGCAAGGAGTATAGTTGGACACCACACAATGTTGGGTTTCATTTTTTAGATTTTTTGGTAGAACATCTAGATATCACTAGTTTCCAATCAAAATTTAATAGCAAAATCTGCAGTAAATTGATCGGAGGGGAATCTTGTCTTTTCATTAAACCCCACACCTATATGAACAAAAGTGGTGAGTCTGTTGCTGAATTTGTAAATTTTTACAAAATTCCCTTAGAAAAAATTGTAATCATTTCTGATGATATTGATCTACCCTCGGGGAAAGTTCGTTTTCGAGTTGAAGGAGGGCATGGAGGTCATAATGGCTTACGCTCGATAATAAAATCACTGGGTAACGACAACTTCCACAGAATTAGATTTGGTGTTGGTAGACCGCCAGATAAAAATGATGTAATAGGTCACGTACTGGGTCGTTGGTCAAAAGAAGAAAATAAAATAACCAGAAGAGCTTTTCATCTTGCTCTTAAAGATATAGTAAGGTTCTTGGAGACCTCTCAATTTGAGAACGTATCTCTTTCAACTTCTCAAATTGAATAGGTAGCTGGTAATCATTAATATAACAATTAATTATCCATTTAAAACATGTCACTAGAAGTAGGGATCGTCGGTTTACCTAATGTAGGTAAGTCTACTTTATTTAGTGCAATAACTAAAGTTAAGGCAGATGCAGAAAATTATCCATTTTGTACAATTGAACCAAATTACGGAATTGTTAGGCTTAACGATCCACGAGTGACTAGACTTGCAGAGATAATGAAGCCTGAACGTCTAGTACCTGCAACTTTAAAAGTTGTAGACATAGCAGGACTTGTTAAAGGTGCAAGTAAAGGAGAAGGACTGGGGAATAAGTTTTTGAGTAATATTAGGGAGGTCGATGCAATTGCGCATGTAGTAAGGTGCTTTGAAGATAAAAGTGTAGCACATGTGGAAAAAAATTATGATCCAGTTGGGGATGTTATTGTTGTAAATACAGAACTGATTTTGTCAGATTTAGAACAGGTTGAGCGCAAAATAGAAAGGCTGCATAAACAGATTAAAGGTGACCGTGACTTAGAAGAAGAGCTATCTGTTTTTGAAAAGATTAAAAATCATTTGGGAGAGGGATATCCTGCAATTACCGCAGATTTGGGTTCAGATGAGAAGTTGATAGTTAGTGAATTGAATTTGCTTTCAATGAAACCATACATCTATATTGCAAATGTTTCTGAAAATCAGTTGAATGATGCTTCAGATTCTGAAAAACAATTACGTAAATTTGCTTCTCAAGACGGGGTAGAAGTTATTCCTATTTGCGCAAAGGTTGAATTCGAACTTTCAGAAATGGACAATGAAGAATCAGACTTTTTTATGGAAGAACTAGGGATTGATGGAAGCGGAATTGATCAACTAACTAATTCAGGTTACAGGATGCTTGAACAAATAACTTATTTTACTGCGGGAAAAAATGAAGTTAGAGCATGGGAAATTAGAAAAGGTACTACTGCTCCAGAGGCTGCAGGAAAAATTCATACTGACTTTGAAAAAGGCTTCATTAGAGCAGAAGTATTCCATTTTGATGACATTGACAGATTAGGATCAGAGTCCTCAGTTAAAGAAGCTGGACGTTGGCGACTTGAAGGAAAGGATTATGTTGTAAATGATGGAGATATCATGCATTTCCGTTTCAACAACTAAAAAATACTTTCTTAAAAGTAAAAAATATTAATATAAATATTTCCTTGTTCACATTGCTGGACTTATTGGCATAACAATAATCCGAAAGGAAGAAAAATGACAGGATTTGAACTTGTATTCATTACAGACCCAGCACTTAGCGATAAGGAGCTTGAAAACTTTCAAAAAAATATTAAAATGAGCCTCTCCAAATCGGAAGGTGAATTAGTCCATGAATATGTATGGGGACGTAGACGATTAGCATATGAAATTGACGGAAACGATTTTGGTTTTTACCATACATGGTACTTTACAGGAAATGGCAAAACGGTTGATGAATTACAAAGACAATTTGGATATTCAGATAATGTTTTGCGCCATCAAATTGTCAAAGTAGAAGATATTGATACAGAAGCAGCATTTATGCAAAGCTTAATTCCTCCAAAAGAAGAAAGAGTTGAAAAAGAAACATCTAAAGAAAGTTCTCATGACAAGCAAGAATCCGAAAAAGCAGTATTGGCAAATTCTGATGATGAAAAGTTAAATGAAAAAGAACTAGAAGAAATTAATAAAGAATTAAAATTAGAAAAAAAACAACCTGAAAATATCTCTAATGAAGAAGATTCAGAAGCGAAAGAAACGTGATCTCAGTCTATATGTAAATTATTTTAATTATTACTTTATCCTGAACTTAACTAATTAGTATTCATGCAGAAAAAAAGAAGAAGGCCTCATCTAAGAAGGAAACGCATCCCCACTAGTATTTTACTAAGAAGCAAAAAAAAAATTATGCCCATTTAAGGAAGCTGGAATCGAAAAAATTGATTACAAAGATGTTGAATTACTGAAAGATTATGTGACACAAGGAGGAAAGATTATACCGAGCAGAATTTCTGGGGTCTGCACTTCAAATCAAAGAAAGTTAAAAATAGCTGTCAGACGAGCAAGAAACGTTGCTTTACTATCACCTATGAAGGGATACGTCCCACAACAATTAAGTACAGATCGAAGATTTTTGGTAAAACCTACTTCTGTTATTTCAACAGGAAATGCAGAAGATATTGGAACTGATAATCAAGAAAATAATGATAGTTAAATTTAGGGAAAAATTGTGAAAATAATATTAACACAGAATGTAGAAAATTTAGGTTCTTTAGGTGATACAATTGAGGTAAAACCCGGTTATGGACGCAATTACCTTATACCTAAGGGATTCGCACTGCTGGCAACAGGCAAGACTTCTAAAGAATCGCGACATCGTCTTCAACACCTTAAAAAACTGCGTGAAGGTGAAATTGAAATTGCACAAGAACAGGCAGAAAAACTAAAGACATTTAAACTTGAAGTCATTAGGAAAGCTGGGCCAGGTGGTAGACTGTTTGGTTCTGTCACCAATAGAGATTTAAGCTTATTACTCAAAGAAAATAAATTTGAATTAAATCGGCGTGCTATTCAATTGAATTCGCCAATTAGGGATGCTGGTACTCACGAATTTTCTGTCCGAATACATTCAGAAGTTACTGTGTCTATGCAAGTTCAAGTAAAACCAGAAATTGAAAAAATTCCTGCTGAAAAGAAACTGGAAAGTCCAGAGACAGAGCAAAAAGAATTAGAAAAACTAAACGAAAATATCCAGCTGGACGAGAACAATGCAGAAAAAGAAACCGAAAATTTACAAACAGAACAAAATAATGTTGAAAAGGATCTCGGTCAAGACGAAACTGTAACTAGTCAAAAAGATATTGAGGGGTAAAATCTATTACTTTTAGTGTCTGGATATATAGGTTAATTCAGAGCTTTTCACTTAACTGACATATTTATTACTTCCTTTTTTTCCTAACTCTTGGGGCCTTTCTCTATACCCGGAGTAAAAATGCTTTCACCTAACATAAAATCAGGAACCATTCCTAAAGTTGATAACTCAAAAAGATCAATGTCAAAAAATACTGATCTTGGAGAAGTTCTACCTTATGATAAAATGGCGGAACAAGCTGTTTTGGGTGCAATAATTATCCAGAACTCAATCCTTCCACAAATACTTGACTTAATTAATACTGAAGATTTTTTTTCTCCAGCCAATCAGTATATCTTTTCAGCCATGCAGGAAATGGCTTCAGAGGAACCTCCTATACCAATTGATGAGCTGACATTATTACGTAAGCTTGAATCTAGCCAAAAACTTGAGTTAACTGGGGGTGTCGAGTATTTGAATGAATTATCCCAAAAAACACCAGTTGCAGAAAATGCAGAGTTTTACGCTCAGATTGTAAGAGAAAAGGGGCAACTACGTGACATAATTCTTACAGCTCATGAAGTTGCAAAACGTGGACAAGAAGGAACCGCTAACGATATTTCTGAATTCATAGACGAGGCTGCTGATCGCTTGAGATCTATCGATGCACGTACCCGTCTGAGAAGATATACTCATCTTAAAGAAATTCTTTCAGCAAATTTTGAACAGCTAGAAAAGATTTCTGAGTCTCCTGAAACTGTTACTGGAGTACCTACTGGTTTTACTGAACTGGATGAAATTACACGGGGATTTCAAAATGGAGATTTAATTATCATTGCAGCTCGACCTTCCATGGGTAAAACTGCTTTGGCAATTAATATGGCGCTATATGCTGCAGGACACGCTCATATACCATCTCTTTTTTTCAGCTTGGAAATGCCCAAAGAACATATTGCTATGCGTCTTATCTGCAGTGAAGCAAAGGTAAATAGCAGTAAATTGCTTGTAGGAGATCTTAACCAGCAGGACTGGGACAAACTAATGGAAGGCACTACTCGTATGATGGAAGCGCCATTATTGATTGATGATCGCTCTTCAATCAATCCAAATTATATAAGACAGGTAATTCGTCAGGCAAAAAATGAATATCCCTCACTTGGTCTTGTGGTAGTGGATTATGTGCAGCTAATGCAGGGTAATTTGAGGAATCCTTCTCGTGAACAGGAAATAGCAGAAATTTCCAGATCTATGAAAGCCTTAGCAAAAGAGTTTTCCCTTCCTATGGTAGTTCTTTCTCAGCTTAATCGAAGCTTGGAAAGACGTACAGAAAAACGTCCTATGATGTCTGATTTAAGGGAATCAGGTGCTCTCGAACAAGATGCAGATCTAATATTTTTTATTTATCGTGATGAAGTATATAATGAGGATTCTGAAGACAAGGGAATTGCTGAAATTAGTATAGCAAAACACAGAAACGGTGCAATTGGGACCAAAAGACTTGCATTTATTGGCCAATACACAAAATTCGCAAATCTTGCTTTGGGGAAAAATAATACTTCATCACAATCGGTCGATTAGGTATAATGATCAAATTAATTAAAAATACCTAGCGACCAAATTTACAAACGAAAATATCAAAATAATTTATATATCCACATCTTGCTGTCTGAAGCTATTTAAATAACCTTGGTAGAAAATTCATTCTAAAGTCCTATTTTTAATAATCACTGATGCAAAACTTAGAAGAACTGCAGCAGTACATATCCCAGTTGACAGATGAATCAATATTAACTGGAAATACTGTAGTTGCAGCCCCGGATTGTCTGCCTACACCATGTTTCCCAGATATAATTAGTAAAGTTCTAGGAATGGTAACTGAACATGAGTGGGATGATCTTTCAGAACGCGCACAGAACTATCTTAAATGGATTACCGTAAAAGCAGAATCGATAGATGCTCTTGCTCCAAGGCCTTTGCATTCAAAGACATGTGGTTTTGAACTACTTTCTATAGACAGAGATTGTAATAGTTTTGGCGAGTTAGTAGCACGTTCACAAGAGTTGAATATCCCTTCAGTACTCCTTCGATTTGCTTCATTAATTGCTACTTTTTTAATGATGCGTCTACTTCGTCAGCATATGAAACGTGACAATATCCTTATGCCATCCCTGACTTTTACTCAAAACGTTGATGCAAACTATCTCAATTATCCTCATACATTGAAAATATTATTGGAACTTTTTCCAGAATACCAACAAATGTTTTTTTTTGAAATAAATGAAGAAATTACTGAAGATTATCTGAAAACTATTCGAGCGCTTGCAGAGGATTTAGGAATACGTTTTGCTCTAGATGACACAAATAAGATGGATTCAAATGTCCACCTTCAACTGCTTGATCTTGCTGACTGGATAAAGATTGATTTTCAGGCTACAGAATTGTTAGAAGAACAGCTAATTGCTGGGAATGGTAATAAAATAATTTTTCATTTTGAGCAATATGCTCGAGGTGCAAGATCACCCGTAATTGTTTTTGAAGGGTTAACCGAAAATTCTCCATTAAAAGTTTTTCTTGAACAGAGCTGGAAACAAACTAGCACTGAACTTTATTATCAAAGCAGAGAAAGGCCTCCTGTTCCGCCATGGAACAAGTATTTTGGCTTAATTCAAGATTATCATGATGACAAGTATGGCCTCTTTTTTAAAGGTTTAATAAATGAGTTGTAAATCACATATTGTCAAAAATATTTGGACTGTTTCATCATATATTTTTTTAGGAAATGGAATAATATTCTATGGTTGTAGTTCATCTGACTCACCGTTTGAAAGTAGTACTGGCCCCTCTAATACATCTGGGACTGTTTTTGAAAGCCCTATAGAATTTGACGCAGGCGAAAATCCTGTAAGTATAGTTTCTGGAGATTTCAATGGAGATGATGAATCAGATCTTGTGGTTGCAAGCTCTAGAAAGCAGGACGGAATTTCAACAACGGAAGATGGGTCATTAACTCTCTTACAGTATACATCTTCTTCCAGTAGCCGCTTCCCCTTTGTTTCTAGTACAATTAGTCCAACTACTGAGGAATGGAGACAGGATATGGTATCGGTTGATTATTCAGGGGACAATAATACTGATTTAGTAGTAACAAAAACTGGTGAAGATAAAATAAAATTTTTACTGAATGATGGTAGTGCAAATTTTTCTGATAATGGTAGTATAGAGGTTGGTGATGTCCCATTAAGTATAATTTCAGGAGATTGGAACGATGACAATGAAACTGATCTGGCAGTAGTAAATCGTGACGACAGCAGTGTTTCCATACTTCAAAACAGTAATGGAGTTTTTTCTTTATCTCAGACCCTATCAGTTGACGAGCGACCAATACGCACGGTAAGTGGAGACTGGGATGCAGATTCTGATATTGATTTAGCAGTATTATTGAGAGACAGTACTAAGATACAAATCTGGCTAAATAGTGGTACAGGTTCTTTTAGTAAACAGGATTCCAGCTACTCTGTAGGAAGTTTTCCAATAGATATGATTACAGGTGATTGGGATTGTGACGAAAATCTTGATCTTGCTGTTAGCAATTCTGGAGATAATACCATCTCATTAATCTTTGGTAAAGGTGATGGAACTTTTGCTTCAGAAGTAGTTATAAACTCGGGCAGAGGTCCTAGTTCAATGGCCTCAGCAGATTTCAACAATGATAATAATATGGACTTTGTTGTTGGACACCGATTTCTTGTCAGTACACCGGGAGTCTCTCTATTAACTGGAGACTTCTCATTGACTCTCAGCGACACATCTTCAACTACAGGGTATGCATCATCAGTTTCCTTTGCAGCAACTACAGAAGAGGATGGAGCCTCTCCAGCAGAAATAATCATTATTGATGCAGACAATGATTCAAAACTAGACCTGCTAATTACAATGCCTTTAACCAAAAAATTATCAGTACTATTCGGGAAGCAATATACAGGAAGTTTAACCTGCCCTTGAAGAAAGAATTATAATTTATCTAATAAAAATAACAATTTTTCACTCATTTCATTATTCCCCTTTGATATATTAATATGTAAAATAAATTCATGGAGATAGTTTTGTAAATTAGTGTTTGAAGGATGAACATGTTTAGGTTTTAATGTTAGGGTCGATATTGATTATATTTTTTTAAATTGATTTCTATATTAAAAATTAATTAATGCTTATTACCGGAATCTGGACAGCTTTACTGCTATACATAATTACTGCTGTGGTGGGGATATATGTATCAGCTTTTGAAGAAGTTTCAAAAGCCAGAATATTGAAAAATTCGCTAGTTTTAGGAATGCGTATAGCTTGGTGCATCCATACAATTACTTTAATTGGATTGCTCTGGTACAAAGCAATTTGGCCAGCAACTTTTGTGAGTGATATCCTAAATATTCTAGCGTGGGCTAGTATGGTTGTAGTTCAAGCTTTGCATGAACGTGTAATGAGTTTAATTAATCCTTATATTATTCGACTATTTGCGATTTTACTGCTGGGAATGTCACTAGTATTTTACCAGTGGGAAGTAATGTCTGAATTGTTGGTTATTGATCAAACATGGTTTTTTCAGGTGTTGCTAGGAACACACATTGTAATTTTGCTCGCAGGATATGTACTTTTGGGGGTTGCATGTGTGGCAAGCATAATTTTTCTCTATCAAGAACATCATCTAAAAACAAAACTTTTGACTTCAATTATGGTTCGCTTCCCTGCTCTTGGAACTCTTGATAGAATAAGCTGGCAAGGTTCGCTCTGGGGTTTCCTTGCTTTGAGTATTGGCATAATGCTTGGAATTATTATTAACAAGGGAGACCAAACTCTTTTAGCTGATATCCGTTTTATTTCTTCAATCAGTTCTTGGTTTGTTTTTGCGATTTTATTGCTTCTCAGGCAAATGAGAGCATTACATTCAAAGTGGATTGCTATATGGCCTATCGCAGGATTCACTCTAGCTCTTGTTTCTCTTTTATCAGAACTAATGCGTATGAATCCTCAAACGCATCCATAAATCAGTTTTAAATTTTTTGAAAATGCAGTCTTTTCATCAACAGCAGTTTGAATCCAAGGATAGAATAGAAGATATCTCTTTTGAAACAATTCGTAAGGAAAATAAACATTTTTTGGAGCAGGTTCAAAATGCTGTTAAAGACAATATAGGTTTATCTCTGCCTTTTTCTTCTGAAATTGCAAATCACATATTATTATATGACAAAGTACTAACTCGCACTTTGGTTTTGCTTAAATCAGCTTGTTTATTTGATAAGCCTGATAAATCTGTTTTTGATATTGGTAGTACTTTGGAATTATTAAATGCAGCTTCAAACCTTCACCAGCATATTAAATCAACAGAAAAATCTAGGAGCATCCAAAAAAATTATAAAAATATTTGGGGTAATGAAGTAAGCGTTTTGCTGGGAGATTATTTACTTTCCACATCATTTCAAATTTTAACCAAGTTAGGAAACTTGGATGTTCTGGAATGTATATCATTGGCTACCAAAAATATTTCACATGGACAGGTTCTTGAAATTTCTGAATCGAATCATTTTGCAACAATAAAACACTGGAGAAAAGTTATAAGAGGTAAATTTGCAGGCTTGTTTGGTGCAGGTGCGCAAAGTGCTGCCTATTGGGGAGGTGCAGATAATTTAACTGCTTCAATTTTATTTTCATTTGGTGAACATGTTGGCATGGCTGTGCAACTCAAGACGGATTTAAATGATCTACGCAATGAAAATCTTATAAAGCAAAAAATAATAAACAATGAATTGTGGTCACCAATTTGTTTTTTGTTTCATGAATGCATGCCTGATACTCAACGTCTTGAAATTTCAAAAAAATTGCAAAATGAATTTGAAGATCCTGAAATATTAAATGAGATTATTAATCTGATTAAGGAATATGATTTGACTGATATTATAAAGTCTGAAGCTGAACATGAACTGAAACTCGCAAAAGAATGTCTCTTAAATCTTAAAATTGATACTCGTCCAATCCTACCCCTCACTCAATTTAAAATTATTTAGTATGTCTGAAACTTTGTTGATCAAAAATGATTCAAATGTTGCAGAAATTGAAATTAACCGCCCGGACCATGCTAATGCAATAGACGAAGAATTATGGTTTGCAATAGGAAATTGTTTCAGTGAACTAAATGAAAGTAAAAGTGTACGTGTTTGTATCATAAGTGGAACTGGCAGTAATTTTACTTCTGGAATAGATTTAAAATATTTACAGCACTTGGCACAAGAAAGCGAAATATATGACTGTGATGGACGAAAGCGCGAATTTTTAAGAAACAAAATCTTAAAGCTTCAATCAGCATTCTCACAAATAGAAAACTGCAGAAAACCTATAATTTCTGCAATTCATGGAGGTTGTATTGGTGCGGGAGTTGATTTGATAAGTGCATGTGATATGAGATATTCTACAAAAAAAGCTGTATTCCAAATTAAAGAAATTGATCTAGGCATCACTGCAGATGTTGGGACACTTCAACGCTTACCGCATTTAATTCCTCATGGAATAGTCAGAGAGTTGGCCTATACAGGCCGCAAGTTTTCTGGGAAAGAAGCTCAATCTTTTGGGTTGATCAACAATTGTTATGAGGATAAGAAAACCATGATGACCGAAGTCAGAAAAATAGCTGAGCAAATAGCAAGAAAATCGCCCTTAGCAATACGTGGCGTAAAGGAAACACTTCTTTATTCACGTGATCATTCCGTAGCTTCAGGATTAAATCATGTGGCAACTTGGAACTCAGCAATGCTTTTGTCATCAGATTTGGAAGAATCAATAATGGCTATGATACAAAATAGAACCCCAGAATATAATGACTGACATTCACCTATTTTCTGTTGATTTGTTTAACATTATATTTTATAGCCCATAAAGAAGAAATAATTAAAATCACTATATTGGTTTAGCTCATAATAAGATATGATTCCCCGACTCAGTCTATCTGAAAGGATTCCACAAGTTGTGCAAGATTTTCTTGAACAGCTGCGCCAAAGTAAATTTTCTGGAAAAATTAATCATGATTATGCTTCACGAGTTGTAACTTCAACTGATAACAGTATATATCAGGTCTTACCCCAGGCAATTATTTCACCAAAAAACATAAGTGACATTCAGAAAGTGATGTCTATTGCTGGGAAAAAATATTTTTGCAAAGACATCAAAATCACAGCTCGTGGAGGTGGTACAGGCACAAATGGACAATCACTGTCAGATGGTATTGTTCTGGATTGTTCACGTTTTATGAATCGAATACTTGAAATTAATCTCAAGCAGGGTTGGGTAAGAGTGGAGCCCGGGGTGGTTTTGGATCAGTTGAACAAATTTCTTGAGCCATATAATGTCTTTTTTGCACCTGATTTATCGCCCAGTAACAGAGCGACACTAGGGGGTATGGTAAATACTGACGCATGTGGGAAAGGTTCGAGAGTCTATGGACGCACGAGTAATCATGTAATGGAACTGTCATGTGTACTCTCAAATGGTGAATTTTTAAAATCTATACCGCTTGATGAATACGAGTTAATTGAATTTAAAAACAAACCGGGTCTTACGGGAAAAGTATTTAAGATAGTAGATGAAATTGTTTCTAAAAAAGCAGACCTTATTGACAGAATCTTCCCGAGAATGAATCGTTTCATGACAGGATATAATCTTGCCAAGGTATTTGATAATCCTGAAAATAGATTCAATCTAAACTATCTACTTTGTGGATCAGAAGGGACTTTGGCAGTTGTATGTGAGGCAAAATTACGTTTGACTAAAATTCCAAAATATAAGCATCTACTTGTATTGAAATACGAGAGTTTTGATGATGCGCTTAGAGATGCAGAAATATTGGTTGAGTCTGAACCGGCTGCAATTGAGACAATCGACGAAAAAATTCTCAGTCTTGCTAGAACAGACGAAATATATAATAAAATAAAGTCATTCATTGCTGATGAAAAAACAAATTCAGGAAAAAGAACTCGACCTACCCGTACCATTAATCTTGTTGAGTTCAGTGGGAATAATAAGATTAAAATGGAGCGAAGGATTTCTTTCTTATGTAAAGTTGTTGAAAGAAACAAAAATGAGTCTGGAAAAGCAACAGGTTACTATAGAACTGCTGATCAAAATGAAATAAAAAATCTGTGGAACTTGCGTAAAAAAGGTGTAGGACTATTAGGAAAGACTGAAGGTGAAAGAAAACCAATACCTTTTATTGAAGATACAGCAGTTCCCGTAAAAAATTTAGCCAGATATATAAGTGATTTCAAAAAACTATTAGATTCATATGACTTGGAATATGCAATGTATGGACACGTAGACGTGGGATGTTTGCATGTTCGACCAGCTTTAGACTTAAAAAAGCCTGAAGAGGAGATATGGATTAGAGAACTATCCGATAAAGTAGTTAAATTAGTAAAAAAATATGATGGTGTAATGTGGAGCGAGCATGGTCGTGGTTTCCGCAGTAAGTATACAGCCGATTTTTTTGGCGAGGAATTGCATCAAGATTTGCAGCACATTAAAGAAGCTTTTGATCCATATAATCGGCTAAATCCAGGAAAAATAGTAGTACCTTACTCTCACAATGATAATGTAGTTCCACTGGAAGGGCCTTTGCGTGGACAGAAAGAACGTCAAATAGATAAGAATTATCTTAATGAATATCGTTCTGCAATGAGCTGCAATGGAAATGCTGCTTGTCTAGATTACGCGCCTGAAAGTATAATGTGTCCTTCTTCAAGAATTACACGTGAAAATATTCATTCTCCTAAAGGAAGATCATCTTTGATACGAGAGTGGTTAAGGTTGATTTCTTTGAATCAGCTAAAAACTCCTCTTAAAATCAAGCGTAAAGGTTTAATTAAAAATTTCCTGATAAAATCTTTAAATACCATTAGAAAAATTAAGGGTGAATATGATTTTTCTCACGAGGTTTATGATTCCATGGGTGGATGTTTAGTCTGTAAAGCTTGCGTAACGCAATGTCCTGTTAACGTTGATGTACCTGACTTTCGCTCAAAATTTCTAGAACTTTACCATTCACGATATTTTCATCCGATTAAAGATTATCTTGTGGGCTCAACAGAAAGTATTGGCCGTTTGTTTTCACAAATGCCTTGGTTGATAAATTCAATTTTAGGCTTATCTTTTTTTAGGGAATTTCTAAAAAATAAAATTGGTTTAAAGGATTTTCCAGAATATAGTCCTGAATCTTTGAGAAAGCGTCTATTGAATTATGACAAAACAACATTTAACTTAGATGATCTTTATACACTTTCTGCTGAAGAATCTAAACGTAGCGTAATAATTCTTCAGGATGCATTTACCTCATTTTATGAATCCCAAGTAGTATTTGATTTTTTTAAGTTGCTAAAGAAATTAGATTTTTCAGTTTACGTTGCTCCATTTCATCCTAATGGAAAGCCACTGCATGTAAAAGGATTCTTAAAAAAATTCAAGAATGTTGCTGAGAAAAATTCTAAATGGCTTGCACATGTTGGAGGTGCAGGGATTCCAATTGTAGGACTTGATCCTAGTATTGTGCTTACTTATCGGGATGAATATATTAAAATTCTTGGACAAAATAATCTCCAAAAAAAAGTTTTGCTACCACAAGAATTTTTAATGATGAATCAAGATAATTTTAAAAAGCATTCAGGTAATTCAAATCAAAATATTATAGAATATCATTTGCTTGGGCATTGTACTGAAAAAACAACAGCTGAAGTATCACATGGACTTTGGAAGGATGTTTTCAATTTTTTCGGCTTAGGTTTAGTGCTTATTGATGCCGGATGTTGTGGAATGGCCGGAACATACGGACATGAAACAGAGCATTATGAAGAGTCGCTGGGTATATACAACTTAAGCTGGAGAAAAAATATTCCAAATGATCCTTTCTCTAGGCAAAAAATATTAGCTACAGGTTTTTCTTGTCGAAGTCAAGTAAAGCGTTTAGATGGATTTCGTCCTCTTCATCCAGTACAGGCATTGTTAAGAGAGATTAAGTTTGTTTCCTAAAAAATGATTTATTCCAATTTAATGGATATTGTCGTGAAAATTTTCTATGGCAGAAATTACTTTTAATGATTTCAAAAAGTTGGAAATCCGCACAGGGACTATAATCGATGCAAATCTAAATCACAAAGCAATTAAGCCATCCTATAAGTTAATCATAGAT
>PAZT01000018.1 GCA_002716165.1 Deltaproteobacteria bacterium
ATTAATGAGTTTACTGTGGGCCATGTTACGCCGCTTTCAATCTCGGCAAATCAAAGCCTTGATGGTTTGGTAGATATATATTCAAAAGGGCATCTTCAACTTAACAACTCTGGAACTATTAGCGCCAACGTCACAATTAAAGGTGATGCATTCGGCACAGGAACAGTCGGAGGAAAGATTGAGATTCTGCAATCAATGACTTTCTCAGGTTCCCTTCAGCAGACAACAGATCATAATGGTCTAGAGATAATAATTGATTCCGGTGAAATTTTGACTTATACCGGTAGTGGTATTAACGTTGGCAATCATACATTAAAGGTTTCAGGAGGTGGAACTTTAGATAATACAAACAATCTCACAATTGACAATTCAGGCAGTAAACTTTCCATAAGTGATAGCACTAAAGTTTCACGTATACTTGTAAGTGCAAGTGGTACGGGCAACGGTATAACAATTTCAGATAGTGCAGACAACGCCTCAGGAAATCTGGTAGATAACCTGCAGCTTAGCAGCAATCTGAGGGTTGCATCAGATGCAGCATGGTCAGTAGGAAGTGTAACAGCAGGCAGTGCACTTACCCTCTCTAATGATAAAGACTTAAGCATTGGTTCGCTGTCCTTAACTGGCAGTGCAGAGATTAGTCTTGGTGTATCAGACATTACAGTGAGCGTGTCAGATCCTGTATCAGCAGCCAGTACTCAAATAATCCGCAACGGAGGAGGATCTCTNAATTTCATTGGTGGTTTAGCGCTTGCTACCGGGAGTGAGCTGGTNGNTCAGGGACAACAGATCGCAGGTGATGTAGTTCTTAACGGCGGTAAANTGACTGNTGAGAAGAACACAGAATTTACTGGTGATATTTCTGTCGATGCAGACTCCATAATAGAGATTGACTCCTTGCAAGNCCTTACTTACGGAGGACAGTCTATTGATCTTGGAGCTTCAAAACTAAAAATACAGGGTGGAGGAAGTTTCCTTNCAGCAACGACTCCGATAAAACTTAATAACGCAGGCAGTGGTCTTGAATTAGACAATGTAATTGTCAGCAATGTCTCTGTAACNGCAGCCAGTAGCCAGGGCAATCTTAAAACGAGTAATGCAACAGTTGATACACTGAGTTTAACTGACAAGCTTAATCTCTCGGTTGCTTCCGGTGGAACCTTTACGGTTACGAATGCGTTGACTGTGCCAGCAGAGGGTATTGATCTTTCAGGAGCAGGTACATTTAAATTGAGTGACAATCTGACACTTAACGGAGACGCCTCTCTTTCTTCAGGAAGTCTTACATTAGATGCAAAGGGGATACTGGTTAATTTTGGGGGAGATCTTAACTTAAGTGGGGGTACCTTACTTACTGATGAGAACACGAACTTTCATTTACTTGATAACTCCACACTGACCACAAATGCCGAACAGGAGATAGGTAACATCACTATTCCGCAAGGCCAGCAGCCAATGCTGACACTNTCAGGCAGCAATACNAAACTAACGGTGGCTGAACCTGTGGCCATTGATATCCCCTGTCCTCAGTCACTTCCAGTGTTGCCTAAGGCGCAATTGAGACTGCCNGGCGGGGTAAGTATCAACACAGGTGGAGAACTGTGCATAGATGGATGGCTTGAAGGTGACATAGTTCTCAACGGCGGAATTTTACAGGTTGAGGGTAATACTATCATAAGTAGTGATTCATCAGTTTCAATGAATTCTGCTTCAGAACTGAAGCTTTATGACGGAGTAAGCCTGACTTATGAGGGAGATGCAATCAATCTCAATTCAAACAAACTGTCTGTAAGTGGAGGAGGATCCTTAGTCCTTAAAAATGACGGCTCTAATCCTCTCACGCTTAATGATGAAGACAGTGAACTTGAATTCTCTGGAAACAGTGCGAACGCAGTTACTACAGTAAGTCATGTAAAAATAAATTCTGGCGACACTGGAAATATGCCTGTATTGAGAATGACCGAAAGCGGTGTGATAAAGAATCTTATACAGCAGGAGTTTGCAGAAATTAATTTTGTCAGCGGTAAGACACTTACCCTTGAGGAAGACTTTGCAGTTCCTGGTAGCAAGCAGATGAATATCTCAGGAACTGACGGAATTCTAAAAACAGCAAGCAGTATCTCACTTGCAGGAATATTGNCTGTTGCTGGAGCAAATTCATCTCTGGAAGGGGGAGTTATTGCATTAAGCGGCGGCACACTCCAGGCCGATAATGACATTACTATTAAGTCTGATCTTACTACTNAGGCAGACTCAATCATTTCCGTGTTAGCAGGAAAGAAGATTACTTATACTGGAAATAATCTCAATATTGGCACAAACACCCTCACACTCTCTGGAAACGGAAGCTTTGAGAACACTAGTTCATTGGCACTGGATAACTCGACAAGCATACTGAGTTTAAATGGTATTTCTAAAGTGAAAAACATTTCAGTTACAGAAGACCTAACTACAGGAAAACTGGAGGCAATTCAGGACTCACAGATAGAAAAACTTGCACTAACTGGATCCTCTCGCTTAGATATCGCAAATCAGAAAACGCTTACACTTGTCAGTTCNGTTGAAATTCCTGAAAGCAAATTGATGGAATTTGTGGGTCTCGGAGGCGGAACTATGAGCCTTGGAGACAATCTGACTTTGACNGGGGATATGAAAATAAGTTCTACGGACACTATTCAGGACGGTACTATGGTACTAAACGGTGGATCTCTAATAATAGCTCAGGACTCAGCCATTGTATCAGATCTACAGAACTTGAANTCATCAGAGATAGAGGTTTATGCTGGCAAAACTCTGAACTACTCAGGTAATTCTTTAAATTTAGAAGAATTTAAGCTGACTATCTCTGGAGGAGGAAGATTTACAAATTTAGAGGACATAGTTTTCAATGATGTAGCAAGCGTCTTAGATTTAAAAGGAATTGCGGAGATAAGTAAGGTTAAGTTTCTAGATTCTCTTACTACAGGGAAACTGATTGCATCAGAAGACGTAAGCATTCAAAGCCTTACGCATACCGGGGATTCCATTATTGATATTGCATTAGGGAAAAAACTTAATTTTAGAGATGGCTTTGGTATTGCGGATAATAAGTCTATGGTTATGATTGGTTCGGGAGGAACCTTAGAAATTGATAATACANTATCAATTTCAGGGATCTTGCAGATGGATGGACAGAGCAGGATTGAAAGTGGAACTCTATCTTTTNACAACGGTGTTCTTTCAGTTAATCAGGACTCAACTATATCCTCTGCATTGGCACATGCAAACTCGTCAACAATTGAGATTGCTTCCGGAAAACGATTGAAACTAGAAAATGATTTTACTGTTCCTACATTGAAACAGATGAATTTAACAGGAAGTGGTGGAGTTATTGAGTTGGGTAGTACCCTCACAGTCGCAGGGAAATTAGAGTTTACTGAACCTAATACACTTGATGCAGGGACATTGGTACTAGATAACGGAACTCTGAGTATTAAAAAAGATGTATCAGTTACTTCANCAATTGTTCACAGCCAAGGTTCAAAAATTGATGTTAACACAGGATCAACACTGACCCTTTCTGGAGGAGATATTGATGTTGGAGCAAAAATGCTCACACTATCTGGAGGTGGTTCTATTGTTAATCAGGACAAGCTTATTCTGAATGATCCATTAAGCATATTGAANCTNGACGGAATNNCATCANTTAANAATGTNTCNATGCCNGCAACATACAGNACNGGNAAACTTGAGGTNTCAGAAAATGCTATTATGCAAAACTTTCTGAATTCCGGATTATCACGTGTTGAAATTTTGGAGAGTAAAACTCTCAGCATTGAAAATGCTTTTGAAATTCCCCAAACAAAATCAATGGAACTAATCGGAGATGGTGGAACACTTTCGCTGGGTGACAATATGACCGTATCAGGTACACTGGTTTTTTCAAGCCAAGGGACATTAAACGGTGGGAGTGTTTTGCTCAATGGCGGTTTGATTGAAGTTGATCAAAACGTAAAAATCGGTTCAGACATGTTTCATAATGCTGATTCTTTCATTGAAATTGAGGATGGAAAGTCACTCAACTATACGGGAGAAGTATTCAATATAGGAAGCTTTTCACTTAAAATTTTAGGAGGGGGGACATTTGAGAACACGAATTATCTTACCTTGAATAGTTCCCAGAGTAAACTTCAACTTGATGGTGTAATTATTTCCAAGGTTGAGATAAACACAGCTTTAACTGATGGAGAATTAAAAATTTCTGAGGACTCAACTATAGAGTCAATTTCACATATTGGAACCTCAAGAATTAATCTTGATGCAAATACAATCCTTACATTTACAAATTCTTTTGAAATACCTGAAAGTCAGACCATGGAAATGGTTGGGACTGGTATAGGAAGGACAGTAAATTTAATGGACTCCATAAATCTAGAAGGTACTCTCAAAATAAGTTCAGAAAATTATACCTTGAGCAATGGTACTCTCAAACTTAATGGTGGACTTTTAAATATTTTAGAAAACTCTAATTTAAATACTAGCATTGCCCATTTGGCCAGTAGCAGCATTTCAGTAAAACCTCAAAAAACTTTACAATACGAAGGGGATAGTCTTGAAGTAGGTGCTCTAACATTAACTCTTTCGGGAGGTGGTACAATTGATAATACAAATAACCTTATTCTGGATAATCCTGCCAGCACTTTAACAATGAACGGCATAAGCCAAATTTCAGGACTTTCAGTAACTTCACCATTAACAACTGGGAAGTTAATTGTTGCAGTCAATACCTTAATCCAGACATTAGATCATACTGAGTCTTCAAAAATTGATATCTCTGACAATGTAAGCCTTACCATACAGGATCTATTTGAAGTTCCCCAAAATAAATCTTTGGAACTTACTGGTAGCGAGAATGGGACTTTGACACTGGGAGATAAACTTACCCTGACGGGAATGCTTGAAATAAACGCTCCAGATAAGTTATCCAGTGGGACTCTGGAACTAAATGGTGGGACTTTGTCAGTAAATGAAAATTCAGTAATTGAATCTGCATTGCCTCATACTGAGCAATCCAGTATCAAAGTAATCTCAGGCAAAACATTTAGGTATACTGGTGATGAGTTAAATATTGGTGAACTTGAATTGACTCTGTTAGGTGGAGGGTTCATAGACAACTCAAATGATTTTGCAATGGATAATCCTAACAGCGTCCTTACAATGAAAGGGATAAAAATCTCAAATGTTTTATTCAAAGAGGATTTAACAAATGGTCAGTTAACTGTAGATAATGATTCTGTAATTACAAACCTAACTAATTCCCAATCATCCCGCATTGATATAGGAAATGGTAATTTGCTTATCGTGGAAAATTCCTTTGAAATCCCAGCAAATATTAACATGCAGTTTGTTGGTTCTGGAAATGGAATAATGCAGATAAAGGATACATTGACACTTTATGGAAATGTTAATTTTAATGCACCAAACTTTATCCTTGATAATGGCACTATAGCCTTAAGTGGAGGAACACTTGAAAGCAATGAAGACACAACTGTTACTTCTCAAATCCAGAATTTCAATGACTCTACGGTTATAGTTGATACTGGCAAAACGCTGACCTATTTTGGAAATGCACTGGAAATAGGTGCTAACGAATTGATGATGATGGGAGGTGGTAATTTTTATAATACAGGCAGCATAATACTTAATCACCAAGACAGTGTCCTAAAACTCGATGGGATATCAAAAGTCGAGCATGTAACATTTGATGAAAATCTTACTGACGGATCTTTAAATGTTGACCAGAACTCAACAATTCAGATGATTTCCCATACAAAGTCCTCAAAGCTAGATATTGCTGATCAAACAAATCTAACTTTGGTAAATTCATTTGAAATCCCGCTTGGACAGACAATGGAGTTGAGTGGAGTAGGAGGTGGAACTATTGATATAAATGACAACATTACTCTATCAGGAGTTCTGAAACTGAATGCTGAGAATAATATTATTAGTGGCGGAAAATTGATATTCAATGATGGATTGATTGATTTAGATCAGGATACTACGATTGCAACAAAGATCGTGCTCAGCAAAAATGCCAGAATGGATTTAGACAGTAGTAAGACTTTAAGTGTAACACAGTCTTTTGAAGTTCCATCTGACTTAGAACTTGAAATTAAAGGAACTGACGGAGGATCCTTAAGCCTTTCTGATACCCTGAAAGTAGGAGGTACTATTAAGTTTAGTCCACCAAATGTAAGCTCTCAAATTCAATATCACAGCTTGATTGATGGAACACTTGAACTAGCATCAGGAGGCCTACTCGATATTGATTATAATACAAATATTGGTTCAAACATCAAAATTTCAGGAGATTCTAATATTGATGTTGCCTCAGAAATGACTTTGACATATTTAGGTGATGTCATCGATATCAATTCGTACCAGCTTTCTTTTCTCGGCAAAGGAACTATGCTGAATTCCAACGCTGTTCTCCTAAGTAATTCTGAAGGAGCAATTATTTTTGCTGATGACATTACAGTTGCGCTTGTAATGGTGCAAGCAGATAGCTCATCTGGAAAAGGAATACAAGTTAAAAGTGCTGGCGCAAAAGTTACAAACCTGAATCTTGGTGCTGACTTAAAACTTATTTTTGACAGCGAACAGTACGTATTTAATATTGAAAATCTAATAGTTAGCTCTGCAGCAACTCTTTCAACTGAAGGAAGTAGAGGTCTAGTATTTATTACTGAGCTTCTACAGGACAATCAAGATGCCTTACTAACACTAAATAATATAACTGCAAAGGTGCAGGAAGAAATTGAACTGTCTTTTAAAAATCAAATTGCTATGACAGACAGCGCAATATTCGAAGTTGTTGGTGGGCTCACATTTAATTTGACTGGTACAATGGATTTCAAAGGTCACCTTACTGCAAATATAAATTTGATGGGTGGTACAATGTGTGTCCTAGATAATTCTACAATTGATGGAGATATTAGTCACCTTGCAAATTCAGTGATATATATTGCTCCTGAAAGAATTCTTACCTACAAAGGTGAAAATAAGCTTGAGATCAACAACCTTGAACTTGCTCTGCAGGGCGGTGGTTATTTTTCAAGTCTGGAAAATAATTCAATCAGTCTGAACCAGAATGGAGGAATACTTAAGCTAGCAGATAATGCAACATCAATTTCTCATCTCCACATTGATCAAAACGTGCTTACTGCAGTACTGCAAATAACCCAGAATCAAAATTCTGTATGTTCGGGAGACGAAAATATACACGATTCATCAACAATCTTAGTTGAAAATCTTGATCACGAGGGTAGTTCAAATCTTCAGTTGGCTGACAACACTCTACTCAACATATCCAACTCAATTTCAGTTCCTCAGCAAAAATCCATGACAGTAAGTGGAGAAGAAGGAGAACTTTTATTTGGCGGTACACTAACTTTTGAAAATGATAGTCAGCTGGTCTTAGATTCATCAAATTCTCAAATCAGTGGGAGTTTTGACTTCAAAGAAAGCAATTTAATTGATGCACAAGAGGATACTAAAATTAAATCTTCAATTGGCAGGTGGAATAACAGCGAGATACAAGTGACTGCAGGAAAAATACTGGAGTTAAAAGATAATCACTGGTACACACAGGGGACCTTATCAAAAGCAGGTGGCTCAATGAATCTTGAAAATATGGTATGGAACCTGTCTGACGATACCACTTATACAAGCGACACAGAGATCGAGATTAAAACACTTATATTGAATGATCATATACTTGCTCTGGGATCAGCAGATAGTGATGTGACGGTGTCCGACAACATGACCTTCAACAATTCAAATGAACATTTAAGTTCAGGCTTGGCAGATATTACTCTTGAGGCAATCCTTAACATAGAAGATGGCGCAATCTCATCAACAGGAGGATTTGTTTCCCTTGAAAAAGGAGGTAACCAATCCGGAGGTGAACTGGATGTTACTTCAAGTTTTCTTAAACTTGGTGGCGATTATTTTAAATCTGGTGGTACTTTGACCTCCACAGAAAACGGAACGATTTTGGAACTTACAGATAACCTTACGTTAACCAGCGATACTTTATTGTCTCTACTAGGTATTGCGTTGAATGACAATACTCTAACTCTTGGTTCTAAAACAACTGGGCTTACAATCGGAGGGCCAATTAACTTTGATCAAGCAGATGAACAAATTTTTGCAAATTCAGCAGATTTAAATCTAAAAGGACTTTTAAGTGTGGACAATGGTGGAATTATCTCAGATAATGCATCCCTGAAATTTACAGGTGGTATAAATCAGACCGGAGGTCTGCTGAGACTAAATAACGCTCAATTAGAGTTAGGTGGGGATATTTTTAAAACGGGAGGGATTCTGCAAACCTTAGACGCTGAAACTACAATATTAGCTGACATGGAAATAACCAGTAATTCTGAAATTTCGGTTAAATCGATTAATCTTGGAGATAATACTCTTGAGCTGGGATCAGCCACAAGTGATTTGGCAGTCAGTGGGGATTTTTCATTAGTGGAGGCGAACGTTCATCTCAATACTGGGGATGCAGACTTTAGTGTTGGAGGCAATGTTAACCTTACCGAAGGTAAGCTTGAGTCAACAGAGGGAACAGTTCGTTTTACAAATACTACAGTTCAGTCCGAATCATTTGAGTTTAATCTTGCAGAAAGTATTTTTAGCCTTGGTGGTAACTATACAAAAACTGGTGGCAGCCTAGATAGTTCATCTGCCACTTTGAGTCTGAATGATAACACCACAATAGCTAGTGAAACAGCTATTGAATTTGATAAGTTGGAACTCAATGACTTTACACTTACCCTTGCTGATTCAAATACAGACCTGCAAATTTCTTCTGCTGTAATTGTGGATAATCCAAACGAGTTTATAGTTACAGGAGATGCAGATATAACAATGCTTTCTACTCTGAATATTAGTGCTGGTGGAGTTACATCTACTGGTGGTACACTTTCCTTTCTTGGTGGTGGTGAGTTGACTGGAACAGGCACAATAGATTTCACTGGTAGTACTTGGGTTACTGGGAGTTCTCTTTTCAAATTAGGTGGAACCTATGTATTTTATCAAACAAATTTGAAATTAGGAAAAGATACAACTTTGACTAGCGATCAACCCTTAAATATAGCATTGCTTGATTTAAATGGATTTATCCTTACTCTGGGAAGCGCAGAAAGCGATCTCACAGTGGAGGAAAGCTTAATAATTGATGAAAGCACTGAGGGAATTTCAACAGGAGAAGCTGATTTAATATTGAAAAGTTCTTTAATTATGAGTAATGGCTTGCTGCAAAGTGCAGGAGGAAGCATTAAATTCGCCAGTAATCAAACATCTATATTTAGCGCAGATGCCGTGATGATGCTTGATGATACTCTAATAACATCGGACAATAATAATGAGATTGCTATAATTGAAATTGATGGAGAACCTGATCTTAGTATGACTGATGAAAGTACTGTTTCGAACATAACACTTACTACATCAACAGATACAATTGGGTCAATTAGTACATCTGGAGGAGTTGAATGTCTTCAGAACTGCATAGGATTTATAGAAACAGGTGCCTATGGCTATAATATTCATGGTGTTTACAGATATGTTACAAGTGCAAACTGGTTACTTTCAGAGGCAGAAGGTGAACGAAAAACTGCTAAGATGGAAGTTAAACTCCTTAGCAGACCATCAAGTGATGTACAGGTGGTATTAAGTAGCTCTGACTTAACGGAAGCAACACTTGATCAATATTCTTTAACTTTCACTCCAGCTAATTGGAACCGCAGTCAGGAAGTAACCATTACCGGTGAGGATGATTCGGTTGTCGATGGTGATGTAAGTGTACGAATTATTGGTTATACGGAGTCAGATGACACTAATTACGCTTCCACTTCAGCAAACAGGTTGCATGCTTTTAAATATACTTTTACCAATATCAACGATGACCTGCAGAAAGGTCTCAGTCCAATAGTACAAATTGGTGAAGACCAGAAAATAAATGAAAAGACAAGAGTGATTCTTGACGGGTCCGCTTCTTATGACCCTGACCCAACTGGACGTATCGTTTCATATAAATGGAATTATGTTGGCCAGCGAACTGATATTACAATTGAAAGGGAAAGTGAAAGTATATCATATTTCTCTGCTCCAGATATTTCTGAAGTTACTATTCTTCTGTTTAGTCTCGAAGTCGTTGATGATGACCTGATTGCAGCATACGGATCTACTTCCGTTACGGTCATGCCAATCGTTGAAATTAATGCTGTAGCAAATGTTACTGGCGCAATTGTACCAAAATATCCTGAGGGTAGTACTCTTGAAAATGTTACTTCTACAGATCCAGAAGTTGCTCAAGCCCATAAGCTTGTATCAGGGGAGACGGAACTTAATATTGACATGAAAACCGATGGTACTGGTTATAGCACAGTTAAAACTGAAGATGGAACTGAGTCTAAAGTAAATGTTCCTCTTGGTGCAGATTTTAATATGAACGATGATGCTTCAATCAGCATCTTACAGACGCTTTCTACGGGATCACAACTCTCTACAAATATTAGTTCAGTTGGTGAGGTCACAGTTGGTGTTGATTCCTCTGGATCAGGACCAAATGTTAAAGCACCTAAAGGATCAGAAGTAGTAATTAGTGATAGTGGAATTTCTGAAATTTCTCAGCCGGCTACAACTGATGAATCGACGGGTATAAGCTCCCAGGTTACCAGTTTAATCAGTCCAGATGGTTCAGCAGTTATTGAAATTACTCTCAGTGGAGGTTCTGGAAGAACAACATCCAATGTGGATGAAGCTTCAGCAACCACCACATCAAGCTTAAGCACAGATTCAGGACTATCAGTTTCCATAAGTACTAGTAATGGAGTGACTGCCAACATGGCTGTTACAGGAGGAACTCTTGGAGCGAGTATTGCTACTGATGGTACATCTTCTACCAGTTACGAAACTTTGCCTGTAAATTCCTTACCAGTATTATCTACTTTCAGTTCATCTACGAATATGGATCTCCAAGTTAAGAGTGGAATGGTGGTAAGCACTATTTCAGCAGCGACAGCTGATGATGGAGTAAGCCGTAGCATAACCAGTACAATAACTAACTCAAATACTTCCGTTCAGGTACAGGGTTCTGGTATATCTGATAGTACTTTGGAGGCGGCAACAGGTTCGACCATAACAGTAAATAGTGATCGAGAAATTACATCCACATTTGCCCCTGATGAGAGTATCACTAGCACTGTCAGCATGAACAATGAGGGCCTGATGTATCCCGTATTAACAACTGTTTCAACTAATGAAAAATACGTTTTACCTGAAGTAGGTGCCGGAGGTACTGTAAGTCAGGAAGCTGATAAAATAACCCTCACGATACCTTTAAATACATCTAACAATTCAAGGACTCAGTCAAGAAGCAGGTCTACTATCAGGACTTCTGAACGTACAGGAGTTTTATCAGAATACTCAGTGACTGGAACTTGGGTTGGAGTTGACACATCTTTAGGAAAACCAGTATTTGTCCAGTCTACATCATCAGACGCATCCCTCTTAGTTTCAAATGAGTATGACAATATAACTTCCGTAAGTTTGTCTCAGGGGACTGCTCAATACCGAATTGGAGATGATTTGCCATCTTCCTTAAGTCAAACATTAAATGTAAACAGTACCCCCGCTTCAGTTGCATTGAACGGATCTCGCAATCTTGTCGCACTTCCTGCATATTCATCAATTGCACCAGCAAGTTTTGGAAGCTTTTTCAGGGATTATAAAACTGTTTGGGTAAGACGAAATGGTGCATGGCAGTTTTATACAAGTGGTGAAGAAAGTACTATATATATAGAAAAAGGATATTCTGAATTAAGCTCTAACATTGAAGCTGGGGAAGGATTCTGGATTGAACTGAATTCTCCTGCAAATCCTACAAATTTTGAAATTGCGGATTATGGAGGATATTCTGCTTTACCCCAATTGAGCAGCATGACTTCTGAATGGAATTTACTTGGAACATCTAAAGAGATCACGGTTGTGGAAATAACTCAGGCTGGAAATTTTGACAAAACAAAAGAAGATGATTCCAATACTTTGGGATTTATAGATAACTCAGGAGGAAATGGACCTTCCTCAGGACTTAACTTTATGGGAGATGACTTCATTGTCTCCGGAAATCAAATAGGACAATTTAATGGTTTTGCTTTAGTGATGGCAATGTTACTGTTGGCATCTGCAAGCTTAATGGTCAGATTCAAACAAACAATGTTAATCAGCATTTCAAAATCGCAGAAAATTTCCTCATGGCAATTGATGTTTTTTTCTGCTGGAATGATAATGCTCATCGTAGCATGCGCTCCACCACAAAGTGATTCAACTTCTGAAACTTATGATTATATGGGTTCATATGATAGAGTTCATTCAATTTGGACATGGGATGACGAGAATAGCAAATGGCTTGCATATTCCCCTAAATCATCTATTGCTGATAAATTGGAAGAACTTGGCTACACTACATTCAGCACAGTAGAAAAAGGCCAGGGATATTGGGTAAGACTTAGTGCCAGTGGCATTCCTACCAGCCTGTCACATTCAGAACCACCCGCAATTTAAACACCTAAAACAATACCGCCTCGGACTAATGGATGGGGTGGAAAAATGGATCAGTGCTACCTCCTTTCCAGAAAAAAATCGTACTAATTCTCACATTTAGTGTGGTTATTCATGGATCATTATTTGCTCAAAAAAAACCACCTCTCGTATTCACTGATAATGATGCTCGTGGTGGACTACTCACGGGAGACCTTATCTTTACCGTACCAAAAAAAAATCCATCAAAAATCAAAGATTATGTTATTTATTGGGGGAACAATCCACATCAGCGACTTGGAATGTTTAGACCAATTACTAAACTGCCTTTAGCAGGGCCTGGCAGTAAAATCAGATTACAGTTCAATAAAACACGTGTTCCTCAAAGTGCAACTCATTTCTTACTATATGCACGTAGTGAATCTGGAAATGAAACAGAGATTTATAGTCTAAGGTTGATTGACAAAGGTGTTCCAAAGAATAAAGCCCAAGACATAATTTTTGAACAAACTGGAAAAGAGGGAAACAGGGTACATGGAGAAATTCGAATAACACGAGCATGGGATGAAAGAGACGTTACCCACTATGCAGTATACTGGGGAGAAGGACAGAATACTGTTCTACGAACTCAACCGGCTGTTATGGTAATTGAAAAACGTTCTTGGCTTGGCAGTCTGGGAGTACAATTTATGGCGCCATGGAGGGGCTCTGCTTTGACTGAAGAAATTGATATTCTTTTACCTCCAGAGGCAACTCATCTAATTGTCTTCACAAGAAATAATGAAGGACAAATGAGTGAGGGTAAGTTCGTTAAACTAAAAGGAATGCAGGAAGAGAAAAAAACTGAAAATTTGAGATTGATCCTAGAAAAAAAAACCTCTGCAGTCGGATTCATAAATGGTAACTTGAGATTAATACGTACGAAGTTTGAAGAAGATTTTAGTCATTTTTTGTTTTTTTGGGGTAAGGGAGAGCAAACACGTCTGGGAGAACATCCACCATTCGCTCAAATTGAAGTAAAAAAATTTAAAGATGGTTTGACCGATAAAGAAATACAGGTTTCAACAATCTCTCAAATGGATCAGGAAATTGACGTAAAAACTGAAGGTAAATCAAGGCCAGAATTAAGGTATAAATTCCCTGAAAACACAATTGTTCCAAAAGGAGCAACCCATATTCTGGTTTACACTCAAAAAAAATTCTGGTTTCAGGATGACGCTGAAAGAAGATTGAAAGGACCAATTGCAAATGTTTCTGTCATGGATCCGGCAGGATCAAAGAAAAAAGAAAAAGTTTTGGTTAATATTAAAGAAGGACTAAAAAATTTCTCCCTATCAAAATTTAAAAAGCAAGAAGAATCATCTGCAGAAGAAATTGATAATTTTGAAAGCATTATAAAGACTGAAGAGGAAAATGAAGACAAAACTAGGGAGGGATCACAATGGAGAATTTCAGAATATCGTGGCCTTGGACTGGGGATGTCGTTTACTGGTCTTAATGGTATAGTTACATTTTATGACTACAATCTTGACTATGATTTACAGTTACACTATTCGGTGGAGCTAACAGGTTCACAGGTAAATAGTGCATTCAAAGCATTACGCTTGACAGAAGAAAGTACTGAAATGCAGAGTATTGCTGCAAGTGGCTCAGGTAACACCTTGGAAATCAATAGATCATTATTTTCTGCGACCTTGAGATGGTTTGTTGATGAGTCTCTTTTATGGGGGATTTCAGATGGAATTTTTTATGGTGCAGGTGTTGGCCTTGGATATGCAACATTAAAATATCAAGGTAAAGATACTGCGGCTGTAGCAACTATTTCAGGTGATTCTGAGACTTATGATTCAATCGCAACTGAATATAATCATTCTACAATTGGATATGGACTTTTTGCAGTACTTGACGGTGGCTGGCAAGGGAAGGAGAATTACTACTTCCAATTCTCTCTTCAGCCATCGTTTTATGTCGTTTACCAAGATGGCTATGAGGAAACTAGTATTCCAGAAAATCCAAACCAGCGTTCAGCAGTTACAGACCGATGGGATAAAGCAAAAGATTTGACACGAATAT
>PAZT01000019.1 GCA_002716165.1 Deltaproteobacteria bacterium
CTATTTTTATGACAGTTTTAGCAATAAGTTTGGTAGGAGATGGACTGAACGATTCACTCAATCCAAAATTAAGGAAACGTTGACACCATGCCCGATCCAATTCTTTCAATAAAAAACCTTACAGTTATCTTTAAGACCCGTTCAGGTGATGTTCCTGTAATTGATGATGTTTCATTCAGTATTGCTCCTAGGGAGATACTCGGAATAGTAGGAGAATCAGGATGTGGTAAAACCATGACATCACTAGCAATAATGCGTCTAATGCCGGAACAAGGTAAAATCACTTCAGGTTCAATCAGGCTCTCTGGAGAAGATCTTGTTGTTGCCTCTGAAGCGCGAATGTGTGGTTTGCGTGGAAACGAAATATCTATGGTCTTTCAGGAACCGATGTCTGCATTGAATCCTGTTTTCAGTGTAGGAGAACAAATAGCAGAAGTATTGAAAACTCATCAGGGATTGAGTAATAGTGAAGCAAGGGAGCATGCAATTGAACTACTAGAATCAGTCAAAATTCCGTTACCTTCCCAAAGGGCAAATGATTATCCTCACCAGCTTTCAGGAGGAATGCGACAACGGGTGATGATTGCAATTGCTCTGGCTTGTAAGCCTAAAGTCCTTATTGCTGATGAACCGACCACGGCTTTGGATGTAACAGTGCAGGCACATATATTTGAACTTCTGCATGAACTCCGGGATCAGACAGGAACGTCTATAATTCTGATCACACACGATATGGCATCGGTAGCTGAAATGGCAGAGCGGGTGATGGTTATGTATGCCGGTCGCAAGGTTGAGGAAGGACCTGTAGAAGAAATTTTGAAAAACCCACTGCATCCATATACCCAGGGACTTATCAGATGTGTTCCTCATCTTATGGAAACAATTTCGCCAGAGAGGAAAGATCTGCATGAGATTCCTGGAATAGTTCCCCCCATAAGCCATTTTGGGCGCAACGAATGCCTGTTTGCACCTCGTTGCTGTTTCGTCGAGGATCGCTGTCTTAACCAGCGTCCGTTGGATTCTAAACGGGCTGCAAAACACCTGACAGCCTGCTGGCAAGAAAACACAAATTTTGAGAAAGTTTTTGCATGATTGTTCCAGTCCCTGTTCTTGAGGTAAATAACTTGAAGGTGTATTTTCCTACTAAACGCAAGCACTTTTTTGAAGTACACAGTCATATACATGCTGTGGATGGTGTTTCCTTAAAGGTGGAATTTGGAAAGACTCTAGGGCTAGTGGGAGAATCCGGTTCAGGTAAAACTACTACGGGGCTTGCTATAGCAAGACTAGTTCAAGCCAGCAGCGGTTCTGTCAAGATCATGGGCAAGGAAGTTCTAGGACTGGAAGGGGAAGAACTTAGGGTTCAGAGAAAGCATATCCAGTATGTTTTTCAGGATCCTTACTCATCTCTAAATCCCCGGTTACGTGCAGGTAGGTTGGTTCGGGAAGCTTTGGACAGATTGAAAATTGGCCATACGACTGAACGATCAATCAGGGTAAATGAGCTCTTTAGACAGGTTGGTTTAAGTCGTGAGCATGAGCGACTCTTTCCTCATCAATTCTCTGGAGGTCAGAGACAACGTTTGGGAATCGCACGTGCTCTTGCTTCCCATCCAGATTTGCTCATTTGTGATGAGCCTGTTTCCGCTTTAGATGTGGCTGTACAGGCGCAGATTCTAAACTTACTAAGGAGACTTCAAAAGGAAATGGGTCTAACCTATCTTTTCATCTCCCACGACCTGGGTGTAGTTCAGCATATGTGTGATGAGATTGCAGTGATGTATGTTGGACAGATTGTAGAACAAGCCGATAGGATATCTTTATTTAAAAATCCAATGCATCCATATACTAAAGGACTCCTTGCATCTGTTCCATCTGCTGATCCTAATCGCCGAAAAAAAACTCAAATACAAATTTATGGGGAACCTCCCAGTCCTATTGATCCCCCTCTAGGATGCAGGTTTTCGTCACGCTGTCAGCTTGCAGAAGAGCGCTGTCATTTTGAAACCCCATTGTTGAGAAAAATTAAAGCCAATCAAAAAGTTGCTTGCCACTTGATCTAAGTAATCACGAAATCTAATTAAATTAAGAATTTAATAAAAAACATAAAATAATAACTTTTTAAAGTAATGAAGAATATTTTCTGAGTGCAACTTTACTGAAACATAAATTATTAATGAAAGTGTAATTTTAAATATCCCCCAAAATTCTATATTTAAAATTGATGTATGAATTTAGTAGTTTATTTTTTTGAAAAATAATCTTGCTGGATGAAGCTGGGTTTCAGATCAATTTTTTAACTTCAATAAGATCCCATTTATCTCACTTCAAATTCTCTCTTTCATCTTTTATCTTCATACCATAAGGAAGCTTAAGTCCCAGTGATGATGGCATCTCTGGTGTCCCAATTAGAACTAAATTTGAATTTGAGTTATTACCTGCCAACTTTTTGATTGAAGATTGCTTTCCGACCTTTTGCCACAACCATGATCCCCCAGGTTCTTCTTCAAAGTTCAAGATCCCTTTTGCACGTATTATAGAAGTAGGAAGTGTTTTGCACCATACTTGAAAAGTTTTGCGGTTAAGCTCTTTATTACAATAAAGTGTAAGACTTTTAAATTGGTGATTATGATGATTGTAATTGAGGTCTTGATTTATTTTTGTTTCTTCATAAGCTTTTTCATTAAAAATTTTTCTTTTTACTTCTTCACTAAAAATCATTTGTATTGGAACAACCCCTTTTGATGTATTAAAGCGAACTGCGTTGGGTGATACATTCTCAAGCCATGCCTCTAGATCAATTAGTTTATCCAAGCTAATCAAATCAGTTTTGTTGACTATTAAAAGTTCAGCATTATGTAGTTGTTTGACAACAATGTCTCCGACGTATTGGTCTACAGCATAATTTTGTACCTCCGCGGCATCCACCAGAACTATAATTCCACTAGGAATAAGTTCTGGATCAAGTCTTGCGATGTCCATAATGCGATCCGGCTCTGATACTCCGCTGGACTCAACAACTACTTGGTCAAAGTCATCGATACTATTTAAAAGGTTGATCAAAGTTTCGTTGAAATCGTTGGAAATGCTGCAACATACGCAGCCATTTGTGAGTGAAATGGTCTTTCCTTCGTGAGATGAAATAAGTGATTCATCAATTTTTAGATCACCAAAATCATTGACCAGAACCGCACAGCGAATTCCAGCAGCCTGAGTAAGGATGTGATTTAGGAGGGTTGTTTTACCAGCTCCTAGAAAACCTCCTATCACTGTGAAGGGTACTGGTATTTTCATCAATTCAGATATATTATTCTGTTATTCTAATCACTCTGCAGGATATGGAATCCCACTATGTATAGTACCCCATACTTTAACATCTTTAAGGTATTCCTGAGGTATTTCATAAGGATTTTCTTCAAGAACTGCAAAGTCGGCAAACTTTCCAGATTCTATGCTGCCTAAAAGGTGATCAAGTTTGAGAGTGTATGCCGCGCCAATTGTTATTGCTCGAAGCGCGTCTTCAACGGAAATTTTTTCATGTTCCCCAAGAATTCTGCCGGAAGCAGTTTGTCGATTTGCGGCACACCAAGCAGTAAAAAGAGGACCTAGAGGAGTTACAGGTGCGTCAGAGTGAATTGAAAAATTGACTCCATTCCGTTTTGCTGTAGCTGCAGCATCCATGCGGACAGCGCGATCAGGACCCATTGTCTGTTCTAGGTGCTGGTCTCCCCAGTAGAAAATATGGTTGGCAAAGAGGTTTGCGCAAATGCCCAGCTTGGCCATGCGCCTAAAGTGAGCTTCCTCAGCCATCTGGCAGTGCTGAAGAGTATGGCGATGATCGGAATGAGGTTTATTTGAAAGTGCTGATTCTATGGCACCTATCGTTACTTCTGTTGCTTCATCTCCGTTGGTATGAATGTGCAGTTGAATACTTTCTGAATGGTATGCATCAATCATTTTTATGAGGGTTTCAGGAGGGACATACCAAGCACCTTCATGGCTGCTTTTGAAGTATCCTGGCCATTTTAGTCTTGCAGTGTAACCCTGAATTGACCCATCAGCAATTATTTTGCAAAGTCCAAAATGCAGTTTTTCTGAATTACTTTGCACTAATTCTTTTATCTTTTCTATTCCTTCTTGAATTGGCATTTCTTGAATCCTCATTGCTGGAACGATTCGCAGAGGAAATTCCTTTTTAGAAGTTACTTCTCGATAAGCAGCAAGGGTGTCTCTGTCAAAGCTTGCTGCAAGGTCGGTAGCAGTTGTTACACCCGCTCTTCTCGCAATTGCTGAAAAACGCCATAATCCTCTAGAGTCCATCGAATTGAAAAAAGGCATCCCAGCAACTTTCTGAATAATGTAATGAGTAGCCATCGAGATCAATTCACCTGTAGGTTTACCTTCCTCATCCTTGAATATTCCATGAACATCTGTAGAGGAATCTATTCCTGCCCTTTCCAGAACAAGGCTATTGACGTTTAAAAGGTGTCCGCTGGTATGCATAATTATTATACAGCGAGTTTTTGAAACTGAGTCTAGGTCTTTAACTGTCATTCGTTCAGAGTTATAGTAGATGGGGTCAAAGCCCCAGGCAAAAAGTGGTGCATCATCGTCATCCATATTTTCATCCACATGCCTAAGTCGTTCTAGCACATTATCCATGTTTTCGAGTTTAGGGTGTAAATTCCCCTCAGGGTCATAGCGTTCGAAGTAGCCAAGGTAAGTATGGTCCCATATTTGACCTTCAGGAGCATGACAGTGACCCTCCACAAACCCAGGCATCAATACTTTATCTGCAAAACGAGTGTTGAGAGAATGTTCTCCCCATCCGGAAAGCTGGTCCAGATTCCCTACCCCAAGGATTTTACCTTCACGTACGGCAACATGAGTTGCTTTAGGGAGATAACTGTTCATAGTGATAATTATCTTAGCTTGATAAATTGTAGTTTTATTTTTCAAAAAAATCTCCTTAGCACATATATGGATAAGCTTATAAATTTTGGTGCATATTCAAATTAATCAATAATAAAAATTTTTTTCTCAAAGCTTAAAACTAAATATTTTTATTCCCCCAAATCTGGAAATAGACACTCCTCATACTTTTTAAACTTTTCGGCCCCAGACACAACTGTCTTGCCAAGTTTATCAAGGGNAGATTAGTATATACAGTCATTTCTTAAAAGGATAATTTTTAAAATTAATACAACTAAATTCAATGATTGCAATTCAATCAGCAGGACTTGCTTACAATGGGATCTGAATTTTAATAGATAATCTTAGTTTTCTGGTGGATTCCAGAAAAATTTTTAGGGTTGCTCAAATTCAAGGATTTAAAGGATTTTTCAAAAAAATTTAGATAATTGAGATATAAAACTTCTGCATGAACAATCGACTATCATGTATATATCCTCTATAAATGAGGGTTGATCGCAAGAATCATTTTTTTAATAAAAAATGGTATTTAGTTATTTAAACAAAATAATATTCTAAGGATTAAAATGAAATTGATCAAAGAGATTGAAAATTTTCATGATGAAATGACCATCTGGCGTAGGGACATTCATCGGCATCCTGAATTAGCTTTTGAGGAAAAGCGGACCTCAGATTTTGTATCAGAAAAATTGAAAGAATTTGGAATTGAGATCCATCGGGGTCTTGCAAAAACTGGGGTTGTTGGAACCATCAGAAATGGTGATGGACGATCAATAGGTTTACGTGCCGATTTAGATGCGTTGCCGCTAGAGGAAAAAAATACCTTTGAACATGTTTCTATAAATCCAGGTAAAATGCATGCTTGTGGACACGATGGACATACCGCAATGCTGCTTGGAGCAGCTAAGTATTTGGCAGATAGCAAAAATTTCCAAGGTACAGTTCATTTCATTTTCCAGCCAGCAGAAGAAGGTGGCAGTGGTGGTGATATTATGGTTAAGGAAGGTTTATTTGAAAAATTTCCTGTTGACTCGGTTTATGGAATGCACAACTGGACTGGACTGGAAGCTGGTCATTTTGGAATAAAATCTGGACCTATTATGGCTGCAGCTGACACTTTTGATTTGATTATACATGGAAAAGGGGGGCATGCAGCCATGCCTCATCAATGCATTGACCCTATTATAGTTTCTTCCCATGTTTTGAGTGCCCTGCAAAGTATTTCAAGTCGCAGTATTCATCCCATAGATTCGTTAGTGATAAGTGTAACTCAAATTCATTCAGGAGATGCTTACAATATCATTCCTGATAGTGTTAGGATGCATGGAACAGTTAGAACTTTCCTTCCCGAAACTCGAGAAGAAATACCTTCAAAAATGTTAAACATATCAGAAGGTGTTTGTAATGCAATGGGAGCTTCCTGTGAACTTAACTACATTTATGGTTATCCAGCAACTGTTAACTCAGTAACTGAGACAGATATTTCTGCAAAGGCCGCAGTTGATTTGGTAGGAAAGGATAAGGTTGTCCTAAATCCGACCCCAAGTATGGCTTCAGAAGATTTTTCGTATATGTTGCAGGCTTGTCCCGGTTGCTATGTTTGGTTGGGAATTGGTCTTGGAGAGAGTGAAAATGGTTGTATTCTGCACAGTTCTAAATATGATTTTAACGACGATGTCCTACCGATTGGGGCAGCTTATTGGGCAACGCTAGTTGAAAACCAACTTCAGTAAATATAAGATCCTTAAGTAATAATAAATAATTATGGAAATCAAAGGTGTTATAAAAAAAATATTAGAAACAGTTCAAATTTCAGATCGCTTTCGCAAGCGTGAATTTGTTTTGGAATATTCGAGTAATCCGGAATATCCTCAGCCAATTCAGTTAGAATTGGTTCAGGACCGCTGTGAATTACTAGACGAATTCCATGAAGGACAGGAAGTTGAAGTTCACTTTGATTTAAGGGGAAGAGAATGGACAAGTCCACAAGGACAAGTGAAATATTTTAATTCTCTTCAGGCGTGGAAACTTGTTGCTGAGAAGGAAGTTGAGAAAACTCCATCTCAAGTTATTCAAGACAGCGGTAAGTCAGCACCTATTCATGAAGAGAAACCGGGTTGGCTGGATAATGATGAAACAGATGATTTACCTTTTTAGCCTTTTTTGAGATCGCTTCGCATTTTATCTACAAACATCACTCAAAATGCTTGTAATATTATATCCAAATAATAATGAACCTGCAGAAGAATCAAAACGGACATGGAATTATATTAATGAACTCCCTGAAATTCGATTGCAAAAACATCATGTACAGAGAAAAGTACAACGACTTACTGGGAATATTCGCTATGGGATTAAAACCGAATTATCTAAAAAAATTTTATCACTTCAAAAATTATTTTAAATATAGATTAATTAAGTTGAGAGTCTTTTTTTTAATATAAATATGGTGGAACTTACATTCTTAAGAAACCTATTTTGAAAGGTAATCATTCGCAATTTTTGATCCTTCTTGAATATTAACTTTAAGTAAGAAAAAGCCTCCTAAGATGAAAAGCAGCAGTATTGAAAGAATCCCATAGCGAATATTCCCAGTAAGTAAAGTAATTGTACCCATCATCGCAGGTCCTATAACAGCTGCAAATTTTCCTAGCATATTATAAAAACCAAAAAATTCAGCAGATTTATCCTTAGGAATTATTCGTGTATACAGACTGCGACTGAGCGCCTGTATTCCGCCCTGAAATAATCCCACCAAAGCAGCGAGCATGTACATATGCCAAATCTGAGACATGAAGTAAGCCAGTAATGTAATAATTCCATAACCTATAATACCAGTCATTATGGATTGTTTTACACCTATTTTTGTGGACAGCAAACTAAATAAGAGTGCACTTGGGAAAGCGATGAATTGAACCATCAGCAATGCAGTAATTAGGGCGCTGTCAGGAAAATTTAAAGAGACTCCATAATCGACTGCCATTTTTACAATTGTGTCGACACCGTCAATATAAAACCAGTAAGCAATAAGAAATATCCCTACCACCTTCATATGACGTATATCTTTAAATGTTTTCCTTATTTGATTCCAACCTAAAAGGAATGCAGAAACAATTCCCACTCTTTCATTTATTACTGGTTCCTTCACCCATATTGCTACTGGTATTGAAAATATCGCCCACCATACAGCAACTGTTACAAATGAAAGGCGAATTGCCGTTGCTCCATCCGGTATTCCAAAAAAATCAGGTTTTAGATACATAACAACGTTGACCATGAAAAGAATTCCTCCACCTATATATCCCATTCCGAATCCTAGAGATGAGACATAATCAACTTTTTTTTCTGAAGCAACACTGGGAAGGATAGAATCATAAAAAATATTACTGCCTGAAAATCCTAATGCGGCCAAAACATAAAACAATATAGCCATCTGCCAGTAACCTTTATCAACAAACCATAGTCCTCCTGTCATAATAATTCCAATGTAAGCAAAGATAAAAAGGAACTTTTTTTTTGCACTACCTTGATCAGCTATTGCGCCTAGAAAAGGTGCAAACAAAGCCACAATTATGGATGCAATTGAGTTTGCCATGCCAAGATAAAAAGTACTCTCTAGGGGATAATCTGGATCAGCCCAATATGCTTTGAAGAAAAGAGGGAAAAACCCTGCCATGACAGTGGTCGCAAACGCAGAGTTTGCCCAGTCGTACATTGTCCAACTCCATACTGCTTTATTTTCCTGCGTCATTTTTTTAATTTAGGTGTGTGAAATAATCAATTTACTTCAGAGAGATTGGGCGCATCCATGTTCTCTTTAACTCTCTTCTGAATCAGATTAGAAATTTCCAGCGCTTCGTCGTTTGTCATTTCAATTGCTGTGACCTGATGCATCCTGCCATCAACTGATTTAAGTGCTAGCAAAATCCCAGTGGGACAGGTCCCGACTTCCAACTCCATTTTAGCCATATTAATTCTCCTTTATTCTTATAAATTTTACATAAAAAATGCTTTGGCGATTTTGGTTAGATTTTAAATCATGTACAAGCTGAAATGGAAGCTAATCTCAATTCTTTGAGTAATTTGATTGCTTCTGATAAGATCATTTGATTATTTCTGCTCACCTTCTCAGCAGTACATTCAATTTAATGGAAAATATTTTTTACCTGATTTCTGCTCATACCTTTTGCATTGAAGGCATCCGACTAACTAAAAAAAGTCGAAATCGTCTTATTACTGGTGAACCAATTGGTTTTGCTTCTTCAAAGAATAGTGTTTTTGAAGAAAATTTTTTAGCAGAGCACTTAGAATGGGCTGAAATGATAGCTGAATTCCTTGACCAACATCAGTGGAAGGATCATTCTATTTCTTTTTTATTGCCAGCCGAAGATGTATCATTTCGTAAAATTGCTTTTCCTTTTCAGGAAAGAAAAAAAGTTGAACAAGCACTCCCTTATGAATTAGAAGAGGAAATAATGAGTGATTTGTCTGCATGTACTTACAGTTCTCAGGTCTTCACAATGTCAGAACAAAATTCTGAAGCACTGGTGTTTTTAGTTGGAAAGGAAAGACTAAATCAGTTAAAAAAACTTTGTCTGGAAAGAAATTTATTAATTCGTAATGTAGATTGTTCTGCTTACGCCCTTTACAGGTCCTTAATGAACGATGATAAAAAAATTTCTAGGACAGGTGATGTATTCCAAATTTACCTTGGTGGTGATGAAGCATTTGTGAACACAATAAGTGACGGTCGTTTAGATCAAGTAAAAATCTTTCCTAACAGGATTCCAGTAATTCTTAAGAAACACCTTTTGTTAGTTGGAAATTCTCTTTCTGCATTTCTGAATAATTTTATCAAATATCAAGAAGATGGGGATTTAGAAGAGGGTAATAGTGAATTAAAAAAAACATATACTAATTTAAAACATGAATTAAACTGGCTATGCTCACAACTGACTCTCCATTTGCGTATTAAAAATTACGTTTCAGAAAGTCAAATTGAAATTCACGGTATTTTTGGGCCAATGATAAAATGGGACGGTGTCGTTTTTAAATTAAGATCCTTTCCTTTCCATGAGTCTGAAGCATTTGCTGAAAGATCAGGTGAAGAAAAACTTAATGAAGACTCATCACTCCCAATTAATGTATTTTCGAAAACTGATGTTAAGACTCCTGACACGCTTGAAGAATTAATGGAAGAAGCGAAGCATCGGGAAAAATCAGATGCAAATTTATCAATTATTGAGAAACTGCTTACCCCCTTGATGTATATTCGAAAACTTGAGGAATTGAAGGAAGAGACAAATCATAATGAAGAATCAGAAGAAAAAACATTAATTGACGAACATGAAACAAAATTTAAATCATCAGAAATTGAAAATGAAGATAATAATTTATCAAGTCAAATGACTTCTGTTAATCCTAAATCTTCAATGCTTTCATTGCTTGAGCGGAAGCATTGGGGTGTTCTTGGAGAGTTAAGAAATCAGGCTGAAGACTTTATTGAATTCCATCAATTGAGTCTCTATCATGAAAGCACTCCGTGGAAACGATATTTGGGTAGGAATCAAATTGCATTGTCATTTTCAGCTGTGTTGATTTTCATTATTCTGGTTGGGTTCCTCTGGCAAACAAATACAACGATTGACTTGCTTAAACATAAAATAAAAGAGGGTAATCTTTTGATACAAACAGAACTTCTTCGCGCATTACCAAAGACATCGAATTCAGACTTGAAGTTATTGATTTTAGAGTTGAAAAAAAGTATTGAACTTAGAAAAACTTATATTGAAAAAAGCAAAAAATTTGAAAGTCGTGAATATGATAATTTAAACTTCCTTAAAACTGTTTCCTCTCTTCTTAGCGAGGATGCTCCATTCCGAGTAGACAGTCTTGAATATGGGCCAGAGAGATTCTCTCTAAGTGGTACAATTGACAGTTATGATCGACTGCAAATACTTAAAACAAATTTGCAATCAATTGAAGAATTTAAAAGTCAAAACATTGTTGAAAGTAACCGAAAAAGTCCAGATGGAATAATATACAGAATTACCATCAATTTAAACTGACGCAATACTATTTTTTATATGTATAATTTTTCAAAAAATCCACTAAGAATTATTTTTGAATATTTTAATCTAAAATTATATTTCATTTGTAGCATTAATTTTTTCCAGACAAAGGCTTAAATCCAGTTTAGTAAAAAATTTTTCTTAAAATTTCTAAAAATTCCCCAATTCATAAGAAATTATTTCTTAAGTAATATACCTCTAATTAACATAACTTTAGGGGATAAAACTTAAATTAGGCTTGTAGGAACAAACTTGTTTTGCTATGATTTGTTGGCACTTGAAAATGCAAATATATAACATTTAGAAGCCTACCATGAATTTATCTATACAACCATTAATCGACCTCGCCCACACAGACCTTGAATTACAAACTTTCATTCATTCAAAGTCTCAATTAGAAAAAGAAATTGATACAGCGAGTTCGGTTGTTAATCATCATAAAAAAAATATTGAAGAAAAAAATAGTGAGCTGAAAGCTTTGGTAAATGAATCTGAAGAAATAAAAAAAAATATTCAGATCCAGGAGCAGCTTATTACTCATTTGAATGAACAAGTTCCAAAGATTCGAAACGAAAAGGAATTTGCCGCAAGTAAAAGTCAGCTTGAAGAGGCACGCAAGAACCTTGGTGTTTTAGAAGAAAATCTACTTGAAATTGATATTAATAAAGAAGATTTAGATAAAGAGATGGAAAAAATTAATGTCAAACTTAATGAGTCTAATACAGAATTTAAACAGGAGACTTCAGGACTATTGAAAGAGCAAAAAAAAGCAGAAAAACAAATCGCCATACTTGCTCCGCGCAGGACTAGTTTACTGCAAAAAATTCCAAAAAATATTCAACGTTTTTATGAGCGGTGTCAGAATAGTGGGATTACCACCCCTATCTGCGCTATAGTTGATAAGAGCTGCAGTGGTTGCCATATGGTTTTGTTGCCGCAGTTAATTAATGAATTGATGTCTAATCCCAATTCACATAAAAATTGTCCTCATTGTAAACGTATTCTTTATTTCCCAGTTTCAGAGGAAGAAACAGTTTCTTAAGTTTAGTTTCCTTGGGAGCTGTTTTGGTGTTTACGGTTTATCAATTTCTTATTCTCAAAAATATTAATATTATCAATTATTTAACGTTGATAATTTTTGTATCGAATTATTTACTAGGTTGTAGTTCCTTCGATCATCCCCAATATTTATATCCTTCTGAAAAAGATATGCAGGTAAATTATCTTTGCAGGTTGCCATATCACGATGTAACTTCTCCTCATCAGTCTTGGACGAAATCAACCCCAGATTTGCTGATAGTAGGACATGATAGAACCATTGTCTATTTTAATAACGACCGTTCATTTTTAATCAGCAAAGATTCAGAAGTAAATCTGCCGCCTGGTAAATACAAATGCAATCTTTGAAATTTTTTTGTGCTAATCAAATAATAATTTAGAAAAATATTTTCTGTTCAAATCAGTTTCATAACCTCCCACTAAATTTTTCCTTCTGAAACAATTTGAGAGGCTTTACAGCCTTTGATTATTGTTGATTATTATACTGCCACAGTAAATGTGGATTCACCAGAGATCTAATATATATTGCGGGACCATCCATCATTTGATCATAGACAATTCCCTTAGCAAACTCTATTTGTCTAGTGTAATATTTTTTGCTGCTATTGCAGTTATGTTTGTTCAGAAATACTAGTAAGTTCGGTCATAACTTTGTTAATTAAGCGAAGACCGAATTTATCTTTCAGAGTTAGAATCGATTCCGGATGGAACTGTACAGAGGCAACAGGGAGGGTTTTATGCTGAATTCCCATGATGAGACCATTTTCTGTTTTAGCAGTTATTTCGAAACATTCAGGGAGTGTGGCTCTATCCACGTATAAACTATGATAGCGACCTGCAATGAAAGGATTTGGCAGACCTTTAAAGATAGATTTTTCATTGTGAAATATTTTTGATGACTTGCCGTGAATCGGATGTTCTAGGGTATATAACTTCCCTCCAAAGTGTTCTGCAATTCCTTGGTGCCCCAGACAAACTCCAAAAACTGGAATTTTTCTCTCGAGAGCTTCACCTACAACCTCAGAGACATTATGTTCTTTAGGGTATCCAGGTCCCGGAGAGACAAAGAGTAAATCAGGAAAAATTTCATCGAACATTCTATAAGGAAATCCAGAGCGGAGTGTCACTACTCTTGCTCCAGTTTCTCTGACATAACTAGCCAATATATGTACAAAGCTGTCATGATTATCAACAAACAAAACTGTTTTTTCTTCACCTGACTTTGGTAAATCAATTTCCTCGGTATCGGAAGATTTATTGCCTAGTGTAGCAGCTAGGAAAGCTGATGCTTTGATTTGTGTTTCCTTTTCCTCTTTCGAAGGTTCAGAATCATACAGTAGTGTTGCTCCAGCTCGAACTGAGGCTTTTCCATTTTTTAGATGCACAGTACGTAATGTCATTCCTGTGCTTACAAAACCATTAAACCACAAAAATCCAATACAGCCGCTATACCATCCTCGTGGTGAATTTTCAATATTTTCAATTGTCTGCATCGCAGTTGGTTTTGGGGAACCTGTTACTGTACAAGCCCACATGTGAGTCAAAATGGCATCCACAGCGTCCCTGTCATTATTTAAAATTCCCTCAAGGTGATCTACTGTATGAATTAGTTTAGAATATCTTTCAAGCAAGCGACGGCCAATTAATCTTACACTTCCTGGAATGCAAATTCTTGCCATGTCATTCCTGTCCACATCCGTACACATAGTAAGTTCTGATTCTTCTTTTTCTGAAGAAATAAGTGTTTTTATAAGTTCGGCAGTTTCCATTGGGTCTTTACCTATAGGAACAGTTCCTGATATTGGACTCGTTTCAAATCGATTTTCTTTTATTCTTACATACATCTCTGGAGATGCTCCAACAAGCTGTTCCTTTCCCATATTGATAAGAAAACTGTAAGGGCTTGGATTTTGATCACAGATTCTACCGAACAATTTAGAGGGTTTATCGTTGAAACCTGTAGAAAAAGTTTGGGAAAGGACTACTTCAAAAAAATCACCCCTTCTACAACTATCTTTAATTTTTGATACTTTTTTTTCAAATTCACCAATCTTGTGGTCACAATGAACTTGCCCATCTGAATTCCCTGCGGCAACTGAAAACTCAATGCCTGTATTCCACCAGCTTTCTGTAATACCAGCAGGTGTATGTATATTAAATTCAATTTTATTGGCCTCTTCCTTCTGTCGGTCAACGACTACCATTTCTACTGGAAGGAAGAGGTGCAGGTCTGAATGATCATCATCCCTTTCGTGTTTCGTTTGAATTGTTTCAAATTGAAAAACCAGATCGTAGCCAAATGCACCATATAGTCCTAGATAAGGATCATTACTTCTAAATAGTTCAAAGATTGCTCTGATTACAGAAAATACGCTTGGTTGGCGGCTCCTTTCTTCTTCAAGGAAGAACTCACTCATTTCATTAACAGTTCCATAAATCGTTCCCATAACATTATCTTTTTCTGATAATGAATTTAATACTTCAAGATGAGGATGTTTCATTATTTCAGGTTCAATTACTTTGAGAATAAGTGATCCGTTTGGATTGAGTGCATTGATTTCAAAGTTACGTTTTTTTGTAATCAACTCCAATGCCGGATTTATGAATCCGAGATCCCATCGCGAATAGCGGTCTGGTACCTCATAATTACTCACAAAAAGAGCACCCTTATGTGTATCAATATATTGATATATTTTGTTCAATGCTGAATCTGCATCTAGTGGAGTGATAGCCTTTTCTATTTTGATTCCTCCCTGAGTTGTGAAATTTGAATTTTTCATTGCTTAATACAGATTATTCATATTGGAAAAAATTATTTAATGATTTTACTAATAAATTTTTCAACTAACCTCATGTCTTTTATTCCAGGTTTTTTTTCTACTCCGCTACAAACATCTACTGCCCAAGGTTTAACCTTCTTAATTGCCTCTTCAACATTTTCTGGGGTTGGCCCACCCGCAAGAATCATCTTACCAAAGCCTGAAGCCTTATTTGCAAGGTCAATATCAACTTTTAGTCCTGAACCACCAAAATGATACTTACTAAACGCATCAATTAGAAATGTTTCCTGTTTGTAATGCTTTATAAGGGAAAATTTGAATTTAGGAGATACGCGAAATGCTTTAAACCAAGGGAATTCCAATTTTTCACAAGTTACCAATTCTTCATCACCATGCAATTGCACCCAGTCCATACCTGTTAGATTCATCAAATCATTTATTGAATCTGGAGATGCATTTACAAATACTCCTACAGTCTTAGCTGATTTAGGAAGTTCAGAAACGATCTCACTTATAATTTCTGGAATAATATAACGCGATGATCCACTCCAGCAATTTAGTCCAATTAAATCTGCGCCCATATTAAAACAAGAAAGTGCTTGCTCAGGTTTTGTAAGGCCACATATTTTAATTTGTGTTCGCATTGATTTGCTTGGTTTCATCTGCTTCTGGATTGGTTTTTTTTGGTTGAAACGCTATAATTAATAGTTAATTAAGATACGAAGACTAACGAAATATGAAAAGAAAAAAAAGAATATCAGAAAAATGATCAAATTTCCGTATGTAATTAAGAATAAAAATTTATTTTACTTTCTAATATCTGCAGAATTACGCAGCTTAAACTTTAATATCTTACTTGTAATAAAGAGTGGATAAGTTCATGTGCTGCCACAATTCCTGCATAAAAAAAGCGAATAGAAAATATTAGCTTAATTTTTCTGTAATTTTTGAATAACAAATTCTGATTACCCGAAACTTTATATCATTTTTAGAAAATTTTCATCAATACCCTTCAGGATTTATAATGAGAATTAAAATTTAAAAGTCTATGTCAAAATTAAAATTCATAAACATAAATGCTCTTCTGATAAGTATTATTTTATATTTCTGGACAGCTTGCGCATTAGCACAGTGTTGGACAAGTGATCTTGGGGAAGATGAACAGTTGGCTGTTGCTCGAGAGACATTTGAAACTCAATTGTTTGCAGAATCAATAGAGGCGGCAAGATGTTATCTTGATGAATTCCCTAAAGGTAATTCAAGGGAAGAAATGATGTTTCTGAAAGCGGAATCATTTCGCAATATTGGAAAACTTAACGATGCAGTTATAGGCTATGATGAACTTATGATAAGTTTCCCATCAAGCAATGAATATCTTGAAAAAGTAATGTTTTATAAAGGTGTTTCACAGGCTCGCATTGATAAATATGCTGAATCAATGAATTCATTAAAAATTTTTCTATTTAAATTCCCTGACTCTAGTCACAGTGATGCAGCTTATTACTGGTTGGGATATGCAACTTCATATCATGCCGAATCGCTGCGTTTAAAAAGAAAAAAGATGGCTTTGCCAGAATTCAAAGCTTCTACAATGTATTTTGCTAAATTAAATCCAAAATCATTGAGCCAGAGTCAGCAGTTGGAACGCTTAAATTTGTTAGGACGAGCTTGGTGGTTTCTGGAAGATATTGTTCAAGCAGCAGAAGCATGGGAAAAATACTTCTACTCTTCAAATTCCATAAGTAAGGAAGAGGCATTAAATCTTAAATTTAAGTTAGCCACAGGTTTTCAGAAGGAAAAAAATTATGCACATGCTGAAAAATGGTATGCCAGAATTACAAAAGACCACCCAGAGTCTGAAATAGCTACTTCTTCGTCTTTTTGGCGGGCTGAAATGGCATATGCAAAAGCAGTCAAGTATGAAAAAGATTCAGCATTTGATTTTAATTCTGTTAAAGGAATGGTCAAACACTACCAAAAATATATAGATAAGAATGATAAAGAGCATCTTTCTCTAGCTTATTATCGTACTGGCGTTCTACAGAGACCTTTCGATTCAAATAAATCTATCTCAGCATTCAACGAATACCTTTCAACTAGAGATACTACATATCTAAATGAAGTTCTCTATCAGCTAGGATACTTATATATTGAAATAAAACATCACAAAAATGCGATAAATAGCTTTGAAGAATATTTGTCTATGGGATACAAAGCTCATATAGATGAGGTGCAATATCAATTAGGGATTTTATATATTAAAACTAAACAGCCTCGAAAAGCTATAGAAGTCTATGAAAAATATCTGGCTGGAGAAGTTAAAGAGCATTCAGCTATCACACAGCTCAGTCTCGGGTCACTTTATCTAGAAACAAAGAAGCCCGTTCTTGCTTTAAAAGCATTTGAAAATGCACGTCAGTACCCACAATATCAACAAAATATTGAACTTTTGCAAACTCTAGAAGTACTTTACCGGGAAACGGCATCAGAGGCTAAATATATCAAATTTATGAAAGAAGTATCTGTAGATTTAAAATTGTCGAAAAAAGATCGGCACGAATTTCAAACTCAATTGTTTCTAAAATATCATGATCAGAAAAATTGTGGGAAGTTTATTTCTGAGTTGAAAAAAAATCCTGTATTTTTGCAATACTTAAAAAAATCAAATCTTGATAGGTGGTATCATTTTATTTATTTGAGAGGCAGTTGTCATTTTAAGGCTCAAAACTGGATAAAAGCTCGTTCGGATTTACGAGAAGTTAGGCAAAATAACAAATATAGAAAGCAATCTGTAAGCATGCTACTTGAGGCACACAAACAACTTGAAGACTGGGAGTCAATAACCTGGGAGATGCAAGATATTTTTAAGAGGAATTCACCAAAAATGACAATCGATCATTACAAACTTTGGATATTTTCAGCTCAGCGACGCAATGATTCTCAAAGACTTGAGAGAATAAAAATAATTTTTGATCGCTGGAAAAAATCATTTCCTGAAGACCAAGAAAATTTGGACAACCTACAAATATTCATAATTGAAAGTAGAATTCAAAAGTTGACCGAAGAGGAAAACTGGAGGGGACTATCTTCCTTTATTCGTTCAGAGGTTCAAGAAGGTCGAATTCAGCTGGAAGAACAGAGTTTTAATCAATTGCTATTTGCAGAAAAAAAAATTGGTAACTGGTCAGGAATCTTGAATGCATATGAATTATTGAAAATTTATAACCCTGCACTTTCTGTGACAATCGTAGCATTGATTGACCAAGCCAAAGCTTCAGAAAACATTGGGCAATCAGAGCTTTCACTCAGTTATTATCAACAAGCTATAGAAACTGAACCGTTAAATGAAGAAGAGCGGGCGAAGCAGAATGAGATTAAACAATTTTTGGCAAATAGGACTTTTCAAAAATGGATTGACAATGAAGAATGGTCAAAAGTTACCGAGGCTATTCACGAAGAAGTTAAAGAAAATAAACGTATACTGGATGATGAAAATTTTAAGCTTCTTATATTTGCTGAAAATCAAAAAATAGGTAGAGCAAAATACAATGGAATCCTTGATGCTTATGTTCTTCTTGAAAAATATGATAAACAAAAGACTCTCTCTTTAGAATCACAGATAGACCAAGGCTATGCAGCAGAAAAATTAGGTGGGTATAAACGTGCTAAAATTTATTATAGTAGAGCTCTTAAAAAGGCACCTGATGAAAATGTTGATTTAATTCTACAACTAGTTGCTGAACTGAAAAGACTTTACGAACGTACAAAAGATTATAAGTCACTTGTCCAAATATACGAGAGAGCCTATGCTTCTCTCAAAAAGACTTCAAGGTCTAAGAAAGAGCTTCGAACTTACGCATATTTAATTGGTTACCATAAATTTTTTCATCTTAAACAAAACAAAAATGCAAGGATTTGGTTGCTTCGTTCAGATGGAGGAGGATCTTCAGCGCAGGAATTGCAGGCTGCATACTGGGTCGCTAAACTCGATCAGTTGGCGAAAAAGCCAGAAATGGCACTAAAAAGATTAAAAGAATTGTCAGGTCGAAAAATTTCAAATAAATCTGCTCTTTATGTGCAGATACACTTTGAACTTGGGACATTGTTTCATCTTAAGGAAAACTGGGATTCAGCCCTACGACACTATCGTTTTGTTGCTAAGGCGAGGGCTCCTGAAGAATTTAAAAAAATTCAAACAGCGGCTCAAGAAAATGCTAAGGAGATTGCAGATTATCTTAAATCGATCAAAGCTGCCCAAGCATGAGATATTTTTTAAATATGATAAAGGAAAATATCAAAATCGTTTTTCCCTCATATTTTATTGTTAAGAGAAAAACCTATAGCAAAATATTCTTATGCCTTTTCTCTATTTATATTTTTTTTGCTTTAGGATCTTCTGATAAGGTTTTTTCAGAAAACCTTCCACAAACTGAAATTACGGTTAAAGGGAGAATTATATTACCGGAAGGGGAATTGGTTCCAAAAGAAGGATTGAATGTGGTTTTGTTGAAATTAGTACTTAATGCAGAAGGTCAGGTAACACCAGTAGGGCCACAGGGCAGGGTATTAGCTGATAACAGGGGTAATTTCCAGTTTTTAAGAGTGAATCCTGATTATCGGGCAGCATATCAGCTTGGGACACGTGTTTCTGGTAAATTATACAGTACAAAAGTTTTCTTTTTCAAAGCCGGCAAGAATAAGTATCAAAAAGATATTAAAATCCCAGTAACATCCACGGATATAAACAAACTTGAAATAAGTCAGGTGTCACTCGTGATTGAATCTGGATTAAGCTCAGTCACTGTAACAGAAGTAATATCATTTTATAATTCATCACCTGACAGAATTGATACAAGAGACCACTCAATAGATTATTCTCTTCCCAGGGGTTGGTACAATTTTAAAATGATTCAAAGCAACTCTGGCCCTGATATTGAACATCAAATTGATGATAGAATGTTAATCATTAAAAGTGTTTTTCCACCAGGTAATACACAAATTATTTTTCATTACAATCTAGAGTCCTTATATGGGAGTTTGCAAATCCAAAGGGAATTTAACCATTCACTGGATAAAGTAACTGTCTTCACTCCTTCAGGACAATTGAAAATAAAATCTGCCCAGCTTATTTTTTCTGGAAAGCAAAACATACAAGAAATAGATTTTTTGGTGTGGAAGGCTAAGGCTACCGATTCTAATATACTTGAATTAAAAATTATCAATATCCCAATAGATTCCTTAGAATATATAGGTATTGCAGTAATAATTCTGCTCCTATTGTTTCTGTCTGTAATTATATTTTATCGGAATCGATTAATGATGAGAGATCCCATTTAAGAAAAAATTATTTTAAACAAAGTCATGTTTTTTCAAAAACTCATCAATTAACTGGGAATCAGTTTTAATTCTTAAACTGCAAAACTGATCCTAAGCTAGAGCATTTTATGGACAACTATCACCCCGTTGTTGAAATTTTAGTTAGAAGCTACGGTACCTCCCCTGATATCTTGGAATCCCTTCATGAACAGATGCTTGCTTACCGAGAAAATACTGATGGACTGAAAGAAGTATTTATCAAACATAAAGTTACAAGCGAAGAAAAATTTCAACAGGCATTAGCTTCATATTTTGAGCTGGAATACAGGGATAATTTTAATGATTCCCCGGTTGTAAGGGAATTCACTCAATTCATCCCAATTCGTTATGCTAAAAAAAATATATTTTTCCCACTTAAAAAAGAGAAAAATACATTGGAAGTTGCCATTGAAAACCCGTCCCTTTCTCAGCCTTTGGACGATCTTGCTAGACATTTCAAGTGTCATATTCAACCAATACTTTCTCATAAGCAAGCAGTTTTGGATTTGATTAATCGTGCGTATGACGAATCTTCTGGAACAACTGAAGAAGCTGTTGATCAGCTGGATTCTGAGGAAACGTTTGAAAATATAATGGCAGTTGAGGAACCTGAAGATTTATTGGATGCTACTGATGAGGAACCAATTAAACGCTTAGTAAACAGTCTTCTTTGGCAAGCTGCAAAAGCTGAGGCTAGCGATGTCCACATAGATCCAACGCCAAGAGATTCTATAGTAAGATATCGTATTGATGGAATTCTGCAGCAAGTTACGGTTTTCCCCCGACTGGTACATGTGACTGTAGTAAACAGAGTTAAAGTTATGTCACGTCTTGATATCGCACAAAAAGGACTGCCCCAAGATGGTCGCTCAATGGTGGTAATTGCAGGAAGAAAAATTGATATCAGAGTTTCAACAGCACCAACTGTTCATGGCGAAAAAATAGTCATGCGATTGCTTTATCAGGACGAAAATTTAATGCGTCTGCGCCAACTGGGCCTAGCAAAATATATTCTAAACCCATATGAAAACATGGTTCACAGCAGTGGTGGAATAATTCTCGTTACTGGTCCCACAGGCAGTGGAAAAACCACAACACTCTATGCATCTCTAGCTGAAATCGACAACGAGTCACATAATGTTATTACTATAGAAGACCCAGTTGAATACAAACTCCCTGGCTATAGTCAGATCGAAATTAAACCAAAATTGGGATTGAATTTCGCAAATGCATTACGATCAGTGTTGAGACAGGACCCAGATGTTATTATGGTTGGAGAGATGCGTGACCCAGAAACTGCACAAATAGCTATACAGTCTGCTTTGACAGGACATCTTGTTTTCAGTACGGTTCACACCAACAGTGCTCCTGCAACGATCACCCGCCTGATTGACATGGGAATTGAACCATTTCTTGTTTCTTCAACAATAATTGGTGTTCTTGCACAGCGGTTAGTTCGCAGAATTTGTACAGAATGCAAAATAAGTTATGAACCTCATCCTGAACAACTAAGGGAACTAGGGATTAACACCCAAAGCTTTCGAAAGATCAATAAAAAATTCTTTAGAGGTGAAGGGTGCGAAAAATGCCGCAATACTGGATATCGAGGACGAATTGGTGTTCATGAATTGTTGGTAATGAGCGAGGAAATTAAAAAAACGATTTTAGAAAAAAGTGATGATGCTTCAGTTAAAAAACAGTGCCTTAAAGAAAACATGGTTTCTCTTCGCAGAGATGGCGTTAACAAAATTCTTTATGGTTTAACCACGGTTGAGGAAATCTTATCAATAACTTCTACTTAAATTGATCTAACATATTTGGCCGAATCTGGCTCTAATTCTTTAGATTGCAAAGCAGTTAAACTTATTAAAAATACTTTAAATTTAACCAATTTTATGAATGTAGAATAATAGCCTACATTATCTAAAATAAGGATTAAATATTACCGGTTATTTACGTTCAATTCATTTGAGATCGTTTCATGGTTGTTATTCAATGATACTTATTCATATTTATGCTTGCCAAGAACATAAATCAATGTTAGCTTCGTTTGACAAAAACCTTTGATTGAGCTTCCTCAAAAGAGGTTTTATTGAGTTCATAGTTTTTTTGGGCTCTTTTGGGGTACCTTTAGGTACATTAGCGGAGTCATTTTCTTAGTTTCTTATTTTTCGAAAGAAGTTGATTCTAATTCTGAAAAATTCCTTAAAAAGGAGAAATATGGGTAAAATAAAAATTAATATTCCCAGAATTTTAATCACCATCCTGGTTATTTTTGTATCAATCCAGGCTTATGCTGCTAATTGTCCGATTAAAATTGGTGGATTGGCTCCGCTTTCTGCTCCAGGCTCAGTGACTGGCGGAGAAGCTATGCGAGAGGCAATGCTTCTTGCTGAGCGAGATATAAATGCAAAAGGAGGTGTTCTGGGTTGTGATATTGACGTTGTCATTACAGATACAGAAGGTCTACCGGAAAAAGCAGCAGCAATGATGCAAAAGCTTATTACTCAAGATGG
>PAZT01000020.1 GCA_002716165.1 Deltaproteobacteria bacterium
TTGGGCAACAGACTGTCCACTAGCGGCTCTGCAGTTTAAACAGCACGCAGGAGTAAAACCCAAACATCCCATGTCAGTTCTGGCAGACGCTTATCGCTAACCATAGCATTTCTACTAAACTATTTTCTGCTATTATTTAAATTTAAAATTAATTAGAGAGTAAAGAAAATGAAAAGAGTCACTCGGCAGGAAGTTATGGATTTTGTAACGTATGAAGACCTACGTGAAAAATTTCGAGAAAAAATTATGATGATTAAAGAACTTCGTAGAATAGATGTGGCTGGTGTTTTATCTTTCTTATTTGAAAACACTGATACTGTTCATTATCAAATTCAGGAAATGATTCGAGTGGAGCGCATAGTAAAAGAGATAGATATTCAGCATGAGATAAATACATATAATGAACTGTTAGGTCGTTCCGGGGAGTTGGGTTGCACTCTTTTAATAGAAATTGATAACTCTCAAGAAAGAGAAGAAAAATTAACTCAGTGGCTTGATTTACCCAATCATCTATATCTTAGACTAGAAGATGAAAGTAAAATCAGGGCTAGTTTTGACGAGAGGCAAATTGGTGATTCTAGACTATCTTCCGTCCAGTACATTAAGTTCAATACAGGTGGTAAAACACCAGTCGCAATTGGTTCAGATTTACCACAATTCAATGCAGAGACTGTACTCACAGCAGATCAAAAAAAGGCACTTGCAGAAGATTTGTCTTAATAAACAATTATTTTTTGGAAAAAATATAGACTATATCTGAATAATCTAGATCAACGTAAATTGATATGGATTTAGCAGTAAATTTAGAAAATTAAAAAAATACATTTGCCTAGCTGTTTATTTTTTTACATTCAGCTAAAAGTTCAGAAATAATTCTCTCTCCATCAGCCAAAACGGAGTAACGTACTATACCGTTCTTATCAACAATTACAGTTGATCTTGCTATTTTTCCTTTATCTTCTAAATAATTTCCGTACGAGCTAGCCATAGCGCCCTTGGGATGAAAATCTTGAAGGAGTGGGAAGGATACACCGCCAAGTGAATCAGCCCAGTTTTTGTGTGAATGCTTGCTGTCAATACTTACACCCAAAACTTGGGTGTCAACCTCTTTGAATCTATCAACCATTGACTCAATTTTAGGTATTTCCTTGCTTCAGGTGTATGTCCAGTCCAAGGGATAAAAAAACAGCAAAACATTCTTTTTCCCCATAAATTGACTTAATGAATATTCAGTATCAAACTGACTTTCTAATTTGAAGTCTGGTGCCACTGATCCAACAGTAATCATGTTACCTCATACTGATTTTTACAAAAAAAAACTCTGAAATCAGAATGATTTCAGAGCCCAAAAATAATTAGAGCTTAACCAGGAAGATGAGTTTTTTTACTTTTTATTATTTAGTCAGTTGACCTAAATTTTTTGGGTCTAGCGGTAGAAAAGGAAGTACATTCCCACCCATATCTTTGTCAGCAATAACCTTGTTTACTTTGGGCAGCACACTTGCCATTGTTTCAAGCAATATCCTTTCACGGGTAATATCTTTAGCCTTTACATACTCATCATAGACCAAATCAAAACGCTCAGTCTCGCCTGTAGCAACAAGTATTTTTTCTTTTGCATATGCCTTAGCATTATTTATAATTTGTGCAGCTTCTCCTCTGGCCTTTGGGACTAAATTGTTTCTGTAGCCTTCAGCGTCATTTATCATCTTTTCTCTATCTTCTCTAGCACTTACAACATCCTTAAATGCCTCTTTAACTTCATCTGGTGGATGTACGTCCTGAAGCTTCACATTCTCAATCTTAATACCGCCTTTGTAGCTATTCATTGTTTCTTGAAGCAATCGCGCGGTGGTAGCTTCAATAATTCCTTTTCCCACAGTCAATGCTTCAGTTACTGTTGTATCTCCTATAACTTCACGCATAGCTGATTCTGCAGCTGATTTTACAGTTTCGTCAGGATTAGTGAGGCTATATAGATAATTCTCTAGATTTGAAATGCGGTATTGGACAATAGACTGAACATCAATTATATTTTCATCGCCTGTTAACATTAATGATTCCTTTAAAACTCTTCGATATTTTGCAGGTGGACCTATCTGTATTGTGCGGAATCCAATTTCTAACCTCCTAACTGAAGTCACAGGCTCAATTTGTACAGTCTCAATCGGTGAGGGTAGATGATAATGTGGGCCGGGACCAACAACGTTAGTAACTTCTCCAAATCTCTTAATGACCCCTTGTTCTTCTGGATCAACAATAAATATTCCCGTAGCGAGCCAGATTACTATTGCTGCTATAGCTGCGAAAACTAGTCCACCTTTTTTTGGAATTCCTATCTTGAATTTGTTTTGAAGATTGTTAAGAAGCTCATCTATATCGGGAGGGGGAGACCCTTTATCCCAAGGAGAGTTTTTTGGTGGTTTATTCCAAGTGCCCATTTTGATCTAAATAATATGTATTAATTAATTTTACTATACTAAATAATGCAAATAATTAACACAAGCTAAAATGATTTTAACTTTAAAATAATCAGTTGGTATAAATTATTTTTCAATTAATTTTGTAAATTTCTATTTAAAGTTACTCATGCTGTGAGTATCTCAGCTCCTGATTTTGTTACTAACAGGGTATGTTCCCATTGAGCAGACAATGAACCATCAGCAGTTACTGCAGTCCATCCGTCACCCAAAATTCTGCATTCATAACTTCCCATATTAATCATAGGCTCAATTGTAAAAACCATATTTTCCCTTAACATTTCTCCTTTCCCCGGTTGACCAAAATGGAGTATCTGTGGTGCTTCATGAAATTCGATGCCCACGCCATGTCCCGCAAAATCTCTAACTACAGAAAAGCCATTATTTTCTGCATGTTTTTGTATAGCATGTCCGATGTCTCCAAGCCTTTTTGAGGGAAAAACCTGTTTAATTCCTAGTTTTAAGCACTCATGTGTGACTTCAACCAGTTTTTTTGTATCTTCTGGAACGTCTCCAATTATGAACATTCTACTGGCATCACCATAATATCCATCTAAAATACATGTAATATCCACATTTAAAATATCACCGTTGCGTAAAGCTTGGTTATTTGGAATTCCATGACAAATCACATCGTTTGGTGAGGTACAAATGCTTTTAGGGAAAGGCATTCTTCTTTTACCTTGGCCATGCCCGTAATTTAAAGGGGCTGGAATTGCACCGTTAGCCAAAGTTTCTGTGTGTACCCAATTATCTAGATCATTTGTTGTTACACCTTCACCAATTCGGTCTTCAACCATATCAAGTAGCTTTTTTGTTAATTGACCACTTTTTCTTATGCCCTCAATTTGCTCTTCGGTTTTAATGTAAATCCGCTTTTCACTGAAAATAGGTTTTTCATTCATAGAAAGAGAATGGATTGGATCTTTCCCAAGATGACATTTTTTGAATTTTTTTCCACTTCCACACCAGCAGGGAGAATTGCGAGGAAGAGAGTTTGTAGCAGGTTTCATTTAAAAACAAAATTTACTATTTTTTCAAAAATATTTTTATTTAAGGAAATCAAATATCCTTTCGAATCTATATCCACTAAAAATACTTTTATTTGGATTATGAGACCAGTAAATTATTTGCCCTTTACCTGTAATAGTATCCATATCTACAAATCCCCAAAATCTGCTGTCTGCGCTGTTGTAACGATTATCACCCATTGTGAACAACTTCCCCTTTGGAATTCTGACAGGACCATATCGGCTTGTAGGGGCAAGAGCTATTCCTTGAGCTTGGCGAGATTTTCTTTCTTTTGGCTCAAAATAGGCGTAAGGTTCTTCTAGGAGTTCACCATTAATGAATACCTTGTCATTTCGAATTTCCAGAGTTTCTCCTGGCATACCAACGGCTCTTTTTATATAATCAATTGAAGGATCTTGAGGATATGGAAAAATTACAATATCTCCACGTTTAACAGGTTTTTTAAAAAGTTTGATATCTGTTAACGGAATTGGAGAGCCATAGGTGTACATGCTTGCAAATATATGATCTCCTATCTGTATTGTGGGTAACATTGAACCTGAAGGGATCTGAAAGGGCGCAAAAAAATAAGTTCTCACAATCGTTGCTACTACTACCGCAAATATCAAAGCTTCTGTCCATTCTCTTATTGTTCTATTGGGGATCAATAGGTCTAAGCGCATGAACCCTTTTGCCGCTTTCAGAAGGTCATCCTCTTTTTCCATTATTTCCTTTGCATGAGTAAGCTTACTAACTCGACTTAGTAAAGACTCCTGACTTGAGAAAACAATGTTTTCGATTTCAGTGAGATCATTCAGGGCGGCTTCACTAAATCCTTTTTTTTGGAGTTTATTTAATGATTTCTCAGAAAGTTTGTAAGTTACAATCATATATATAAACTTCTAATTTTGCTGTTAAATAGTTTCATCATAATTTTGGAACAAAATTTTATATAGTTTTACCCGATTAATAATTCTTAAAAAAAGTTTTATAAACTTATTTTACTCACTTAATATTGAAAACTAAATAATTTATTTTGAATTGCTTATTGAAAATTGTCAATTATTCAATCTGGCAAAAACCATATTAAATAGCTGAGAATTTATTTTCATGACGGAAATCAAACCATCCACGAAAAAGTGAATAGCTCATTATCCATGGGATAAGCTGCAGTTGAGAAATATATATTAAACAGTCTTTTATTGGAAGTTCATTCAGCTTAGAATAGCGTATTCCTCCCAATGCAATAAAAACTAACATTAAAAGGTAAAAAATAACACTAAGTAACATTTCACTTCCCGAAAAACCTTTAAGAATTCCTGTTAGAAATATTATTTGTGAAAGCATAAAGATAGTGTATAGTTTTTTCTTTAAATGTGGGATTCTTAGACCAAGGATCTCATGTGCGTCAAGCTCATTGCTGTAACGTGTAGGGAATCTCCGAGCAAGTAGTCCATCATAATAATATCGTCGTGCAAGGATAAATGGTCGGGAGTAACTTGATTCCAGAGGGGGGTGCTGAACAGTAAGTTTAGAGCTAAAAATAATTTTAAAACCTGATTCTAAAATACTAAATGCCAAATCTGTGTCTTCTCTGAAAGGTATTTTATAAGCTTGATGAAAATGAGCTAAGTTTTTACGAACGATTAAATTGCATGTAAGGTACCGACCTCCCTCAGTATTTTCTGTTTGATGAGTAAAAGGTGTAGCATGTACTCTCTGAGTAACCTCTGTGCGCCCTTCAAATGCTCCAGCATTGGGATTATTCCTAATTAATTCTAGGGCATTTTCTACCCAGTCAGGATGTGGAATAACATCAGCATCAAGAAAACCAATCCATTTGCCAGATGAGATTGACACACCGATATTTCTTGCTGTAGCAGGACCAGAATTTTTTATAGTAGTCCATTGCAGTTTTAGCTCTGACTTGGCTTTAAAATTTTTCAACATTTCTACAGTTTCATCATTGGAGCCGTCATCTGCGACAGCAATCTCAAAAAAAGATTTTTTTGTCGTTTGATTTTCCAAAGCTTTGATGCATCTTAAAAGCATTTTTGCACTATTGTAGCTTGGAATAACTACTGATAAAATAACAGAGTTATTTTTAAATGCCCCTTTTTCAGCGTGAATAAAATTTTCTACATTACTCATTTACGATCATTCAATTTGCTTGGAATTATATATATTCTTAAATAACATGTACTCAGTTCTAATGTAGAGCGCTGAATTTGGTCATAAAACTTTTTCGGTCTACCTTACCGGAAGAACTCTCAGAAGAAAAATATAATAAAAATTAAAAATTTTAGTAATTAATCATGAAAGGCTCAGAATTGACTGATTAGGTAAAGTTATTAAGGTAGCACAATAACTTCCACACGGTTGTTAAGACTTCTTTGAGTTGGAGATGTTTCAAGAAATCTGGGACGTGTAGATCCAAAGCTTTTCACGGTAATTTTTGTGGGATCAAGCCCGTTTTCGATGAAAAAACGTGCAACCCTAGAAGCACGGGCTCCTCCCAGTTCCCAAGTTGAATTCCATTTCTTTGGTGATTGTTTTTCTGTATGACCTTCAATTTGAATATTATTTGGAAGCAAAAAAACTAAGTTTGAGAAACGTTTCAATTCATTGATTGCCTTGGGACTAAGCTCTGCAGAATCCGCTTTAAAATACGCACTGGCCTTAAACGAAACAACCACACCTTTTTCTTCAATACCTATATTTGTTTCATCTCCTAGCTCGCTTTCTTCTAACTGCTTGGCCAATTGTTCAACAACCGAATCTTTACCCTCATTCATGAAGGGTGTTCCTGCAGGTAGGGGTTTAAAACTGGCAGCAAGGCTTTTAAATTTCATTGTTTCGTATTTACATGTTGAAAAAAGTAAAATAAAAAAGCAAAGCAAGAGTGTAACAAGATCTCCATAAGTAAAAATCCATTCCTGGTCGAAGGGGACACAAACTTCACAATCTTCTTCATCAATGAGTTGTCCCATTTAGTTTTTTCCCCAGTTTAAAAAAATTTAAAGTTACTTCTATATTCTCTAATAACGGATCATCAGAGAATGGATTAATTTCGTCTTTAAGGTAATCAAAAGTTATTATATTATTCAGCGATCCTTGTCTTCAGGCAGGAGCAGTATCTGTACTCGGCGATTTAAATTGCGTTTATAAGCTGTATCCGGGAAAAACCTTGGGCGGGTATCTCCATATCCTGCAACCTGCATNCGCTTGATAGGAATAAGTTTTGATTCNAGAAAAGCTGCGATCACACTTGCACGAGCTACAGAAAGTTCCCAGTTAGATGGATACTTTTGGTTTGAGTCTGACTCATCTGTGTGTCCGGAAATTTCAATGATGTTTTGCATCTGACCGATAATGGGCATCATTTTATCCAATGCCATAATTGCTTTATCTTTCAATTCAATTGATCCCTGATCAAAAGCAACTGTTTTGCTGAATGTAACTTCAATTCCTGATTTTGAGGCATTGACTGTAACGTCATCTGGCATTTCAAGCTGCTGCAATTCTTTTGAAGCTTTGTCCAGATTTGAACTTTGTCCACTGAAGATAAATGGACTCCCAGGAGGCATGCTTTTCAGACTTTCTGAAATCTGCTTGCTTTTTTCCACATCAGTCCTGCACATTGAAAAGAGCAGAATAAAGAAGCAAAGCAGAAGTGTTACAAGGTCACCGTAGGTAAATATCCATTCCTGGTCAAAAGGAACACAGACTTCGCATTCTTCCTCATCAATCAGCTGACCCATGATACTTTCTGTTCATATCAAGATCATTATGCTGCTTCAGCCGCAGCGCCGCCCCCACCGCCATCAAACTTGAGCGATTCATACATGGCTTTTTGAGCCGGCGGTAGATAATTCATCAGGTCGTTTTCAATAAAATCCGGACGCTGTCCTCCCTCAATGTAAAGCACCCCATCACGAATCATTTCCATTAATATTTTTTCCTCGGCTTTATAGCTTTCAAGTTTCTTCTTGGCTGGAGCAAAGATGGTATTCGCAAATAGAGATCCATAAAAAGTTGTAATGAGAGCAATGGCCATTGCAGGGCCAATCATTGAGGGGTCATCAAGATTCTGCAGAAGCAGCACCAGCCCTACCAGTGTTCCGAGCATTCCCCATGCAGGACAGAGTGAAGCCATTGTTCCTACTACGGAAATTTCCTCGTCCTTAGCGGCCATTGAGTACTTAACTTCATGTGCCATCATTTCTACGAGTGCTTCGCGGTCAGCACGGTCCACAACGAGTCTTAGTCCTCCACGCAAGAAAAGATTTTCAATGCTGGGCAGTGCGTCCTCAATGGCCAGAATATTTTTCCGAGCGATTTTACTAACGTCGACAATCAGAGTAAGTGTTTCAACTAACTGTACTGAATTAGCCTTCCACGATTTGCCTATGAATCCAAACATGCCCTTTGCAAGTCCCATTGGATGAGAAATAAAAGTGGATGCGATAGTTCCTCCAAATACAATTAATAATGAGCCGGTGTCCCAGAAGTACAACGCATTTCCTGCTTTTACAGTAAACGTGGTCATGTCGAACATCATAGCAAACAAAAGGAAAAACCAGGCTAATATAGTTCCAACTAAAGTTCCTTGTTCCATAAATAGTTTTCTCCAGAATTAAGAGTAGAAAGGATTGTTAGACCTTCCCAGTAAAAATTAACATTTTCTGCAACACGTTTTTGATTAGCAATAAACGTGAAAATACAAACATCTTTACTGAATTTTTTAATGAAAAGTTTTTTTTAAGTTGCAAATTACAAGTAGTTAAACTTTGAAGTTATTTATTTAAACCACTTTTTTTAATAAGAATTTTTATATTTTGAGAAAAAACTAAGATGCGTTCTGGGGGGATTAACTAAGTTTTTTTAAAATCTTTAGAGCAGGTTAAATTTTTTAGAATCTTTCGGATACTGATCTAGAATTGGGACTTGAGATATTGAATAATTTATGAGCATTTTCTGAAGTTTTGGAAGCTAAATAATCCATTGGAATTTTACGAAGATTTGCTATGAAAGAGGCTATCAAAGGAATGTTGGCAGGCTTGTTGGATGTCCCTCTTAATGGGACTGGGGCAAGGAAAGGAGAATCTGTTTCTAAAAGTAGTTTGTCTAGGGGGATTGCGCGAACTATCTCCCTAAGATCTTGAGAGTTTTTAAAAGTCACTATTCCATTAATGCCAATGTACCAACCCATATCCAAAAGTGATTTGGCCATCTTGAATGAACTTGTGAAACTGTGTGCTACTCCAAGAGCAGGTACGGAGATTTCTTTTAGGATGCTAATAGTATCAGATTCTGCCTCTCTGCTATGAAGAACAACTGGGAGATTGAGATCAATAGCAATCTGGAGTTGTTTCTGAAATGCTAGCTGCTGCTCCGCTGATGAACTATTCATGTAATGATAATCAAGCCCGGTTTCCCCAATTGCAATTATTTTTTTATGACCTTTGGCCAGTTTTCGTATGATCTGATCTAAAGAAATACTGAATTTTGAAGCATCATGTGGGTGTAAACCAATAGTCCCATAGACATTAATAAATTTCACAATAGCGGTGGAAACAAAATTAAATGATTCTTCATCAACAGAGATGGTAATGATTTTCTCCACACCATCTTTTTTTGCTTCTTTTAAAGCTTCTTCGGGTGTTGAATCAAGTTTGTCAAGATGACAGTGAGTATCGATAAAACTTGTCATGGCAGTAATAAATTAGCTAAAATTAAGAACATATTTTTCTGGTTTTTTTAATGTCTCAATAAAATTAAAATGAATTCTGGTCTTAATGTTAAAGCCATCTTCGCTTAAGGTTTTAAGTCCAGCACCTTACCTCAAATTAGTCAAATGATAAACACGAAATGCGGCAAACCATATAGGACTTGCATCTTTGTCCTTGCTTTCACAATGTTTAATTTTTTTATAACAGGTTGTTATACAATACGAGTTTTTCATGATACAGATATGCTGCGAGAAAAGCATGATGGAGAAATATATAGTATCAGCACACCTTTCACAGACAGTCAAATTGTGGAACAGGCAAAAGTTCGTTCCACTTGTCCTAGTGGTGCTTCGTTGGTATTAATAGAGCAGTCCATAAGTGACGGATTGTACCACTATTTCAGCATTGGATTATACAGTCCACATACTATAAAGATCTGGTGTAAACGCAGGGTCAGGTAGAGTAATGAAACAAAAGTGGATAAATCTTTGTAATTGTCTGGATTATCAGTTTGAAAATCCAGACATTCTCCGTCAGGCATTGACTCACAAGTCTTACATACCTACCGAATCAGAAAAGAATTTTGGGAACAACGAAAGAATAGAATTTCTGGGAGATGCAGTTCTTGATCTGGTAATCAGTGAAATGCTTATGAATGAATTCCCAGAACTGGATGAAGGCGGTCTTTCTAAATTCAGGGCGAGTCTAGTTAGCGAATCAGGGCTCTGTATACAGGCAAGGTCTCTGGAATTAGGAGAATGCCTGCTCCTTGGTAGAGGAGAGGAAATGACTGGAGGTCGTGAAAAGTCCTCTTTACTTTCTGATACATTTGAAGCAGTTATGGCTGCAATATATCTAGATAGTCGCGATAGGAATGGCCTTTCAGAAATTGCTCGAGTAATTCGAAAGCTGTTTTTACCTCATTTACCCAAAAATGCTGAGGGTTATATTACTAGAGACTATAAATCTGAATTGCAGGAACATGTGCAGAAACTTACAGGCCTGACCTCAACATATGAACTTGTAAATGAAACAGGCCCAGATCATCAAAAAGAATTCACCATGGCGGTTTTTGTTAGAGATATGGAATATGCCCGTGGGAGAGGTGCTAGTAAAAAACTAGCCAGTCAGCTTGCTGCTGAAAAAGCACTATTAAGAGTACAGCAGAATCCTTCGCTGCTAAAAGATGGGTAATTAAGCTAATGAAAAATCGTGACATAGGTGTGCCGTTAAGGATTCAAAAAGTAATAGCTAAGGCTGGAGTCGCCTCAAGACGTGCTGCCGAGGATTTAATAAGGGCAGGAGAAGTTTCGCTGAACGGAAAAATTGTTAATCAGATGGGCCAAAAAATGGTCATTGGGAAAGACCATCTCAGCGTGGAAGGACGGAAAGTAGAAATTTCACGTAAGCAAAAAACAGAGGTATATGCGCTCTACAAGCCTAAAAATTGCATAACAACTCTCAACGATCCCCAGGGAAGAGTAGTAATAAAAGATTTTTTCCCTAAAACGTCAGCAAGATTGTTTCCTGTAGGCAGACTCGATTACGACGCAGAAGGGCTTATTCTTCTCACAAATGATGGTGATTTGGCAAATAAAATTATGCACCCAAGCCACAAAGTGTTGAAAGGGTATTTTGTTAAGGTGAGAGGTATTATTGAAAATAAGTCACTTTCAGAACTGCGAAGGGGACCGGTTATTGATAACCGCAGCCACCAGCCTGTTAAAGTCAAAATTTTGCATACTGTTAATGCAAAAACATGGTTGGAGCTTTTTCTCAGGGAAGGAACAAATAGACAAATAAAAAAAATGTTTCAAAAAATAGGGTATCCAGTTCAGAAAATTAAGCGATTCCAGATTGGTCCAATTTTACTAGGTGATTTGTTGTCTGGAGAATCAAGGGCGCTTTGTGCTAAAGAAATTGAAAAGATTCTGAATTAAGTTTACTACTTATTTCTTAAATTATTCAGAACCTAATCCAAACTAACAAATGCCCAAGTCAGAATTATATAAGATTTCAGTAGCAGACGGTAAAGTCATGCTGCGTATCCCTGAACAGTTAGTAGGAGCCGAAACCGCGGATATGGATGATATTCAAGCGGAATTGCACATGATGGATGTGGATTATGTTCCTGAGGAACTGTTGGATATTTACAATCGAACAAGTGGAGAGTTTGATTTCCTTACATATTTAAAGACCACAAATTTTACTTTACAGATTGAACTGAGCGATGATCAGTCAAAAGCCTATCTGAATATTATTCCACCCAAAGAAATAATCGAACCGCTTACGCTTGAGAGAGTTTTATCTGCACTAAGGCAAGAAAATGTGTTTCAAGGTATTGACAGAGAATTTATTGAAAAAATTATCAAAGATAAAATTTATTTTGAACCTTTAGAAGTGGCTAGAGGCAAAACTCCTGTAAATGGCAAAAATGGTCATCTTGAATTGCTTTTTCTTCCTGAAAAATTTCGCCCTTCTCTGGAATCAAATATTAATCTGAGGGAGCTTCCTGTAATGCAGAAAGTTTCTGAGGGGCAGGAGCTAGTAATGGTAGAAAAGGCAACGATGGGAGAAGATGGATACACAATTACTGGCAGGCTTTTAACTGCAAACTCTGGGAAGCAGTATCGCATTCGTCCTGGACGAAACACAAGATTCAATTCTGAAGGAACCCATATTATTGCAGCAAGTGAAGGAATTGTCTGTTTTGGGAATGATAATATTTCCGTAGAAAGAATAAAATATATAGACAAAGTAGATGGTAGTGTAGGCAGAGTAAGATTTGACGGAATAGTAAGTGTTCGTGGAAATATTTCTGATAGATGCAGTGTAGAAGCAGTGCGTATTGAGGTCGGAGGTTCTGTTGGAAAAGCTAGCCTGAGGTCTACAGGTGACATAAGGGTAGCTCAGGGACTCAAGGGCACAGTTGTTCAATGTGGAGGCTCTCTTCATGCGAGTAACTTGATTGATACTCAAGCAAGCATCTTTGATCATGCTGTAGTGGATGAATTCATTTTAAACTCCAAAGTCTTATGTGGCTCAACTCTTCAGGTCAATGCTCCTGATGGATATGTAAGCGGAGGTGTTCTCCAAGTTGGGAACCTTATTCGTCTCTCAAATGTAGGCTTGCCCGAAAACAAGAAAAGCAAAAATATTTCCTCAAATGAGCAGGAAGTTCACCCTAAGACATTGATTGAAGTGGGAATCTCATTGAAAAATAGAAAACAGTTTAATGAGCTTGAAAAACGGGCTCGAGAATCACTTTACGATTTTCAGGACGATTTGAGTGAAATTACGTCTTTAATTGAAGATCTCGAAAATATGGGTTGGAATGAAGAGAAAATTCGCAATTTGGGAGAATTGGAAAATAAAGCAAATAAAAACGTAAATGGAGCTTTTTCTGATTTGCGTAAACGTGAAGCGCAAGATGAAATCAACGAACTGAACAAAATTACCGGTGGAGGAGTTGTATTCATATTAGGAAGGATTCCTGAAGGGACTATCGTAAATGTTCGCCGTTATAGATATATTGTTCGTTCAAACATGGCTGACAAGGCTTTTAGCTTTTCGGAAAATGGAATTCAAACTAGTTCCTGCATTGAACTTCTAAAGAATTATCAGAAATATTTTATTGAAATGGTGGTTTGAGCTCTAATCATAAATATGGGAGATTTATCGAGAAAAGAAGTTGAACGAAGGGTGAAGCATCGAGACCCTATAAAGGAGCAAGACCTAACCGGGATGAAGCTTGATGATTTTAATTTTGAAGGGGCATCTTTTACTAAATGTAAATTTACAGGAAGCAGCTTCAAAGGTTCAATTATTTCCTTTTCCCGGTTTGATGAATGTCTAATTGATGAATGCGAAATGCAGGATTGTACAGTGCAGGAATCCTCTTTCAAAATGTGTGATTTCAGTAAATCTGATTTACGTGACAGTGTTTTTGTTGAAGTAAATTTAAAACTAGCAGTTTTTCATAGTGCAGATTTGAGCGGTACTTTCATAAAAAATTCTGTTTTATCTGAAATTGATGGAGATCTTTGTAATTTCTCTTTTTCGACTTTGTCCGGCTCTAACCTTAGTGGAGCAAAGTTACATATTTGTGATTTCAGTGCCTGTCAAGCATTTGGTATAAAAGCTGAAGATTCAGATTTTACAGGCTCAGAATTTTCTGGAGCACATCTAGATTATTCTAAGCTTAAGGGTACAATATTAAATTTCTGCAATTTCTCTGAAGCATCTTTGCAGGAATGCAATCTAAGCAGGGTAAAATTTTTTTCTGCTACTTTGCAAAACGCGCGTTTGAATTCTTCCACGCTAAATTCAGTTACAATGATCGGCGCTAAAGTAGTAGGATCTGAATTGAGGGACGTTAACCTAGATCGGGCAAATTTGGCAATGGCGAATTTATCAAATAGTGATCTTCAAGGGGCTTCCATGAGCAAAGTTTTGGAACAAGATACAAATTATGATGGTGCAAATCTGGAAGGAATAAGCAAATGAAAAACAAATTCAGTTTGTGTTTGATTCAATTATTTTTTCTGTTATCTGCAAATTCAGTATTCGCCGAATATAGGGCATACGAACTGGAGGTATTTGATAGGATTGCAAACACTTCACGAAAATTGATTACCTCTTTTTCACCATCAGACTTTATCCAAGTGAATGGTGGTCCTCAGCGAACAGGAGTTATTATCCGGGCTTCCTGGATCTGCTATGGAGACACCTCACTATACAAAAAATTATGTCCCCAGCCAAAGGCGATAAATCCAAAGTATGAGCCTGGTGAACGCGTTCAAATAGTTTTGAAGAAGCATCTTACAGATCAGTGGATCGGTGTAATTGAGAACAGTTTTTTTCGTCCAGGATTGCGCAGCAATGTTTATGGAGTGAGGTTTGCTGAAAGGGGCAACCTTTATACACGCTATTACGAATCAAACTTACAAAAAGTTCCATAAAAATTTTTACTGGCAGCCTTGAACCTTTATATTAACTGAAGTAAAGTTAGAAAAATAAATGCTTCTTCTGAGAGCTATTTACATAATCATGTAAAGTAAAAAGTCAAAAAGATCCTTTCTGTTTTGAATAAAACTCTTAAGCATAAGAATGTTATGGAAAGAATTAAATCGGCTAGTCTCATGACTGCGATAAAGACTCCTTACAGGCCAGACGGCGAAGTGGATCTGATAACTTTTGACAGCTTGGTGGAAGCTCAAATCAATAACGGCGTTGAGGGTTTAATTGTGTGTGGTACAACTGGAGAAGGTCACTTAATGGACTGGGAAGAGCATCTTATGCTTATTGCTCACTGCGTTAATCAGTTTGGAGATCGCTTGGCAATTATTGGAAATACAGGCAGCAACAATACTCGCGAGGCTTTGAAAGGAACCAAATATGGTTTTGCTTTTGGTATGGACGCAGCACTGCAGATAAATCCTTATTATGGTAAAACGTCGAATGAAGGATTAAAAGAACATTTTGCTAGGGTTTTGGATTTGGGTCCGTCAATCATTTACAACGTCCCTTCCCGAACTGGACAGGATTTGGAGCCAGAATTTATTGATAAACTGTCTGAGCATACTAATTTTATTGGCATGAAAGAATGCGCTGGTAATGAAAGAATGGGTTACTATGAATCAAATGGTATTGCATGTTGGTCTGGAAATGACGATCAGTGTTTTGAGGGACGTCATAGACATGGTTCTCATGGGGTTATTTCAGTAATAAGCAACCTACTTCCAGGCCTGATGCGAAGTCTCATGGATAATGATGATTCCGATCTGAATGAACGCCTTCTACCTGTAATGGCTTGGTTATTCCATGTTCCAAGCCCGAACGCATTGAATACTGTGCTGAGTATGACTGGAGCTATTCAGCCCGTTTTTCGTCTTCCTTATTCCCCCGTTGATTTAACTGCACGCCAAGTTATATTTGAATTGCTTCAGAATTTTGAAGCAAAAGATTGGGTTGGTTCAGGACTGGAGTTGATGAAAGATAGGCAGTTTATTCTTACTGATTGAAACTTGAGTTTAATTATTGATAGTACTTGAGACTACTGCTCTAAACTTTCATTTATCTTGGTAAGAAAAACTGCAAATTATCGTATTAAAAAAAATAAAAAAATGTTATTTTTTTCTTGACATATCTGCTATCTAACGGATAATGATAGCGTTAATCTTTATAAGACCGCTTATATTCATATATGTTAGAACGAAACTCCTTGGCGGTGACACCTGTTCCCCTTTTGGTGGAAAAAGGTAGTTATATCCGTCAGGAGTAGTTAAACTCAATCGAAAAAAACATTCGATATGTGCAGCTGTCGGCCTGACTCAGAAACAGTCGCTTCGAGGGCTTTCGCTCAAACATTAATTAGGGGTCTAAGTATTTTGGGGTTAGCACTCTGCCTGGTCGGCAGATTCATTTGAGGTAGAGAATTACAG
>PAZT01000021.1 GCA_002716165.1 Deltaproteobacteria bacterium
ATTAGAATCTGCAAAATGGGGTAGGGGGTTTAATCTCTGCGCTACCTCATCCATAGACTAGCGACATGTATCTGCATGGTGTGGAACGACAACCCGAAGGCGTTCAAGTGGTAGGGAGTTGGTTTAGTTGCCGTTAGGCTTTTAAATGTTCAGGAGCCTGGATTTGGTGTTGTGATCATTACTCTTCGTGGACTATTGACTGGCTTACCGTGTCTCGATCTTTGTCTTACGCGTAAAGAGATTCTCAATTCTTCGCATCTGTCCGTTGATACCTCCGATTGCGGCACTGTGATCGTGGGGATGTACGGCAATCGCATAGGCCCATCCATCGGTGGCGGGCAGATCTTGCGTGACGGTGACTTCAATCGGATCGATAACGCGTAGATGACCATCAACGCAAGTGGCCAAAATTCGGTCCCCATCGTTGGTCCAGGCGATGTTCAGCGGTTCAGAGTCTAGACGAATATAGCGAACCATCCTGCCGATCGTCGGTTGCCAGAATCTAATTGTTTTGTCGCGAGCGGCTGAGGCAACCATGGGCAACCCATCCCTGATCGGTCTCAGCCTCAATACATTTACGGGTTTTGTGTGCTGATTCAGGCTGCGAATGAGTGTCCCTGCCTCCAAGTCCCATACTCGCAGGGACTGATCCGCTCCCGAGGATATGAGTATACTGCCGTTCCCAATCAGGCAGATCGAGTCAACACTTCGAGAATGACCTTTGAGAGTTGAGACGGCGTTCGTTTCTTTCTTGAGGTGCCACAACTTGATGTCACGATCGATACTTCCCGAGAGCAATTTGACATCATCTTGCCAAACCACCGAGCGGACGGAATCTTTATGGCTATCAAATCTTGTGACCGGTTCTCCTTCTGGCCATGAAAAAACTTCCACAACGCCGTCCTCCGATGGAACTCCGCCGCCGACAGCGATATGACTTCCGTTCGGAGAGAAAGCAAGGCAATGAAGATTCAGCGCGGATGTGCGGATGGTTCGTTTGTGATCTAATTTCGGCCAAGAATATACATGTATCCCTGACTGGCTGACGGCAACCACATGTTTTGCCTCGGGCGTGAACGCCAAATCTATAATCGGCGGTTCATTGGCAACCACACTCAAAGTTGTGATAAGTACGCTGGTCAGCGCGAAAGGGAGGATGCCGTGAGATTTCACAGATGTTTTCAAAGGTGGAATTTAACTAAACAGTTCCGTTATCACCTTGGAATCTTGGGGGGCAACCCGAATGGGGCGACCCTCTGATGTGTGCAGCTCATGTCCCGGATCGATTCCAAGTAGGGTGTAGATTGTAGCCGCAAGATCACCTGGCGTAATAGGGCGGTCCTTAACGAACTCACCTAAGGCATCACTCTCACCGATAACTTGGCCGCCCTGAACGCCGCCGCCGGCCATAACAATGCTGAAACAGTTGGGCCAATGATCTCGACCGCCAGTGCTATTGATTTTTGGAGTGCGACCGAAATCAGTCATGACCGCCACGAGCGTCTCCTCGAGCATGCGGCGATCCGACAGATCTCCGATCAAAGCGCTGAGCGCCTTGTCCAATCCTGGGATCAAAGAATGCGATGCCGAGGGCATATGACCTGGAACACGGTTTGCGTAGGTGGCGAGATTCAGGTGGTTGTCCCATCCGGTGTTATTCACGGTGACAAAGGGGACGCCGCGCTCGACCAATCTGCGGGCAAGGAGGCATTGCTGGCCGATGTTGTTGCCGCCCGAACTCGGTCCCGTTCGGCTTGCGGGCAGATTGGCGCGCGGGTCGAAAGTGTAGCGCTCCCGTACTTTAGTTGGCTCCTTGCTGATATCGAACGCCGCCTTGTCTTCTGCTGAAGCAATCAGATTGTAAGCACGTTCTAGGTCAGGATCACTCTGGCCTTCGATCTTCGACTTCAGGTCCCCATACTCGTTCAGTGCATTCACAATGGTGCGCCGGCGGTTAAGTCGGGCCAGATCAAGACCGCGATAAAAATCGAGATCGCGAACCTTGTAGTTTGATTTGCCTGGATCGCTTCCCAAGGAGAAGTGCTTAGTGCTGTTGGGAAGGAAACCGTTTCCGAGAGCGGCAGCGTCTCGCGAAATCAAATCAGGAATCGTTATGTTACTTGGCAGCATGCTCGTTTCCGTTTGCATGTGCGCGATCACAGATCCTATCGTCGGATATTCCAGAGCAGGCGTTGGTTTGTATCCTGTCATCAAATATTGGACGGCAAAGTTATGCACGCCGAATGGAGATGTGACACTGCGGATGAGGGCAAGCTTATCCATTAGCTTCGCCGTGCGCGGAAGATGTTCGCTGATTCGGACCCCAGTTAACTTAGTAGCGACAGAATCAAACGGACCACGAATCTCAGAAGGAGCCCCAGGCTTTGGGTCAAACGTATCCAGATGGCTCGCACCGCCGTCAAGCCAGATCAGAATGCATGATTTTGCCTTGGGTGCTTTCTCGGCTGATGTTTTGGCTGCTATCGCCCGCTGCAACTGAAAAAAATTGCCCATCCCTAGCCCGAGAGCCGTTAGCCCGCCAACTCGAATAAAGTTGCGACGCGCAATTCCGTCGCATCGAAGTGTCGTCATTTTACTTTCTGTTTCTTTTAATCGTTTGCCTCTTCGTTGAACACAAGTCCTCGAAAAGCTGTGTTTAAAGGCCTAATGATTCGTAACAAACTCCTTGCAGGTCACAATGCTCCAGACAAAGTCTTCCAGCAGATTCCGCTGTTCTTTGGGTGACTTGGCTTGGTTCAATAACATGCTCAGGAATCTGACTTCTTGCTCATTAGGCGGCCGGTTCAGCGCTTTTTGGTAGTAGTCTTCGACAATCTCCATCGGGCGTATTCCGGCCTTGAGAAACTGATCGAGTCGACTACCAACAGCTCCGATCCTATCGTTTAGCAATGCACCATTGAAGAGGTGAAGCTTTTGAGAGAGTGGTCCGGTAGAGGAAGGGGTGCTTTCGCAGGATTTGCTGCGATCGCAGCGTCCCAGGATGTCTAGGGCGTCTGAACGAATACTGCCATCCCGAAGTTCAACGGCGCGAGTGCCATATTGCTCGCTTCCGTACCGGCTGGCCAAACCGAGAACGTCCGAAATGGCATCTGCAAGTACCTCTGGCTCCATCGGCTTTTGAATCATGTGGGAATAGAAACGGTCATCCGTTTCGTTGCCCTTCACCGGAACAGAGCTGCGGGCATAGGTAGCGCTCATGGCAATGCGCTTGAGTGTATGCCGAAGTCTGTAGCCATGCTCTATGAAGTCTTCCGCTAGCTTGTTTAGGAGAGCGGGATGGGTAGCTGGGTTGGTTGACCGAAAATCGTCCACGGGTTCGACTAGGCCTCGGCCCATCAGCGATTTCCAGAGACGGTTTACAATTGCTTTGGCAAAGAAGGGGTTATCACGGGCTGTTAGCCACTTCGCGAAGGCTTCGCGGCCATCTTTCGTTGCGGCCGGCAAAAACGCTTCGCCCGGAATCTTCATCTGTGCTGCTTCGCCGCTATTTGGATGAATGGCCCTACCGAGCGGGTTCAGTTTGATCACTTTCTGCCGGGTAAGCTTCGCAAAGATTGCGGTAAGCCCGTGAAAGTCATCCTGAGTCCACTTGTCCAACGGGTGATTGTGGCAATTAGCACATTTCATCCGGCTTCCCATAAAGGCTTCAGTGGTAAACTCCGTTTGTAACTGGGGATCCTCCACCGCGATGTAAAACGTGGCTGGGGCAACCTTTGTTGTATCGCCCGTCGCCGTGATGATCTCTTTGGATATTTGGTCGTAACCGACGCCGTTTCTCAGTTGCTCGGCAATCCAATTATGAAAACCACGGGCCGCCTCAGTCGTTGTGGCGACCCCGTTCTTGTCGTTCTTGGATTGAATTCGCAGTAGCTTGGCCAGTTTCAGGGTATAAAAGTGGACGAATTCCTCCGAAGAAAGCAGTTTGTCGATGATGGCTTCTCGGTCGAGTCCGGACACTCGAGATTCGTGATTGTATTCAGGCAAGCGCCCCGTCAGGCCGAGCGTTAAGCGTCGCAAAAACCTACCGTCATCGGCTAGTGGCGAGGTCGGCAAGCCAAGCTCGGCGAGTAAACGGAGCACGTATTCATCAATAAAGTTGTTGCGAGTGCCCGAAGACAGGTCTGCCGCTTGGTTGTTCAACGGGGAAACCAGTACAATAGGAATCACTGCGGAAAGATATCGCGCCACGACAATGTGTCTACCACCTCTGCGAACCTCGGCGGTCGCCGCATCCTCATCGATGTCCACGGCTGACGGATCCTCAGCGACAAAGCTTGTCCAGGCAGTAACATCTCGGGTTTGCCCATCGTCGTAGTGAGCTATGGCTTTCAATTGAGCTATGGCACCGATCTTCGACACAACGAACCTTTGAGGCGTAACCTTGACATATTTCAGTTGCCGACACTTTACGTTCTTAGCACCCTGCTTGATCCAATCGATTAGACGTCGCTCGCTCTCACTACCTTCATCAAAAAGCATACGCCCACCGTGTTTGAGGTTGGCGGTCGGCTTGAGCACAATGAGGCTTTCGGCCGGCTTGGACAGATTGACGCGTCTTCCATTCACCCTCCGAACAATCTCTTCGAAGTCGGATTTCGGGTCTCCCCCGTAAAGTGATAGCTTGAAATCGCCTCGTCCGATAGCCGATCCGTGGCACTTGCCAGCATTGCAACCCATCTTTGTAAAAATGGGGATGATATCGTTTTCAAATTCCACAGCTTTTCTTTCCTCGGCAAGACCGAAGGAAGTCAGCTTCAATAGAATGAAAACAGAGCATAGAATGCTAGTTATCCGGTAGAGCTTTTCCTTTTGCGCTTTCTTATTCACTAAATTGTCAATATTATCATATGTCCATAAAGCGCAATTTAGTTGAGAAGATTAACGACGCTGTGCGTTCTCCGGATAGGCGCCCGAATAAAGTTCAACGGCCTCTTTTCGAGTGAGCTTTCCGGCCTTCATTAATTCTTCGGTCTTAGTGCGAAGCGCTTTTGCATCACCTGACGATCTGAACAATTCGCCTGCTTCCTCGCGCGTGATCGTTCCAGTTTGCAGCAGGGGGGCAAGCAGTTTGCGAAATCCTCTTTTGGATGTTGCTTCTGAGTTTTCGCCGTTTCCCTGCGCGGCTCGACGGTTACTAGCAGCCGATGCCGCATCGCCAGATGTAGCCCCGATAAGCTTGCGCAGTGTATCGTGATCGACTCCCATGGTTCCGGCGATGGCGCCTAGAATATGGGGTTGAGTGTAGAACGCTCCGCCGACATAGGGAAGGTTGTGTGCGACTCTGCCGTTTTTAGCAACGATCACCGTTGCGGTGAGATTCCTATCCAATCCGTATGCAGGTGGACCGGCCGAACCATCCTTGGATAACCCCACAACAAGGTTCTTGGGATAACGCTGATCCAAAACCGCAAAGCTTTTTTCAGCCTCGTTAGCGTCGTCAGTACATACGATCACTGACATTGCCCATGGTTGTTTTGAGTTTTTCTCAATGGCCGCAAGTTGTTGCCTTAGCTGTCCGAGGAAACGGCCGAAGGTTCGAGACTTGCTGACAAAAAACATTAGATGGAGCTTGTCTTTCGCCATTGCAACTGGGTCAAACTCCTGTCCTAGCTTTTCCCCGCGCAGATTGACGGCTCTCAACGATGGGATCTTTTCACCCGGCTGGGGGCCGGAGTAGATTGGTTTTTCAAGATTTTTAGTCCATTCAGCCGGGTCGGCGATCTTGAGTTTTGTCGAACCGTAGCCGGCAGACTTGTTGCGGTCGCGCTGCATTCGGGCGTTCTTGAGAACTCGAGTCTGGGAACCGCTTTGCGCTATTCGCGGATTTAACGCACCCCGGAATATGGCGACCTCTTCAACAGAAGCCTTTTCTAAGTCGAAGCCGGAATAAAGTTGCTTCATGATGGAGGCTACATCGTAGTCGTAAATGTCGCCGCGTTCATTGGCCGCGATTAATCGCTGATAGACTGCGGCACGATTTTTTGCTGTGACTTCGCCCGCTTTGAATTGTCCATTGTCGAGTTCTTTCGGCTGACCAAAACGTCCATGCCTGGTTTTGATATATGCCATTTTCGCGTCGAGCAAGGGAAGTAATCGTTCGACCTGATCTTGGGTCAATTCATTGGCCGCGAGAGCTTCGCCAAGGACTTTGCTGGTCGCTTCTTTGTCTGACTGGATGCGTTTCCAAATGTTGTAGCCCTGCCGTTGTGGAATCTTCCCGTCTTTGACGAGGCCGGTGATTCTCTTGAATCAAAAATCTTCACACATGTCGAAGTCTTTGTTGGAGCCGATGCGGTCTTCGTATTTGATCTCCTGGGCATTAGTTGAAATCACAGCCATCATCAGGGCCAGAAATCCGAAAGTTAAGTTGTTTTGTTTCATTATTAATTGATTATTAAAAGTGCTACTCTGCACTGATCTTCTATCCCTAAATACGAAATCTATTGCTTAAAAGTTTCATTAGATAGAATTCGTAAATAATCTTTCATAAGCGTTAGATCTCAGATGCAGACCATTGAGTCCATGGTGAAAACCCGAATCTTCATTGCTCTGTCGTAGCGGCAAAACCGTTCAGACTGAAGGGTGGAGAAGTGGAGGCTGGTGAAGGGAATCGAACCCTCGCCACGCTCAAAACTCCAATAAATAAGCGCCTATAAAAGCGCAAATTTGACTGCTCTACCCTTATCTCAATGAATCTCACACAGTTTCGGTGCATGGGTGAGTGAAAATAGTGAGATTGAAGTAATTAATCAGTTAAACTTTTTGCAGTAAATCAGGCCATGGATCACTAAAAGTTTCACCCATCTGCCATGCTTTAATTTCTTGTTCGGAACAAAGAGCTTCCTTAAGGGCTAATGCAAAGTCTTCACGTGCATTCCTCATTCCAATGAGCGTCAGTTCATTGTGTCGATCCCCAAAGATCGGGTGATTAGATTTAAGTTGTTCATTCAAATAATCAACTTCGTCAGGCGAAAGATTACCATCCAAATTTTGGACTATTTCAGCTCGCCAGTAGCCTCTGAGTTCAAGAGCTATTTGGCTACCCGATTGTTGCCACATCAAAACTTGCCCAGGTCTCGAAGCAAGCCAAAGAAAACCTTTTGTACGATAAAGACCTGTCCCAAGTTTACTGCGACAAGCTTCATACAATCTTTCAGGGTGAAATGGCCGAGGATCACGAATGACTAATGCATCGACGCCTCCAGCAGTGGCAGATTCATTTGTGAGGCCAAACTGTTTAGCACGACTTTTTAGGACATTAAGTTTTGGAGCCAAAGTCGCATCTAATTGAGGCAAAAGCACTCCCGCATGGGCTGAAAGAGCAATTGTAGCATTAGGCTGTAGTTTCTGTAGAGCCTTAGCTTGAGCATTAACCGCGCTATCTGGAATAGTGTCAATTTTGGTAATGATAATAACACTAGCAAAGAGAATCTGTTCTGCTAGTAATTCAGACGCTCGACGCAAAGCAACATCCTCTGAGCAAGAAGTCTCCCCGGTAAGGACATCTCCATCTGCAAAATCACGATGGAGATTTAAGGCGTCAACTGTAACGATAAAGTGGCGAATGTAGAATCTTTTATCTTGTGTAAGTGCGCATATAAGCGGCCAGGGCAAAGCTGCACCTGTACTCTCGCATAAAACTAAATCAGGCTCAGGATCCAACTTAGAAATCTCCTGAAGTACATTCGCCACTGATTCATGTAGTTTTTCGCGGGCATGACAACCATGTAAAGCAGCAACACGATTCTTTAGACAACCTGGTGTTGGCGGCGAGTCCTCGTCGGCGAGTAATTCCGCATCAAGACCAAATTCACTCAAATCGTGCACAATAACTGGAGCATTTTTCAAAGCTTTATCCTGCCTCCAGCGTCTAAGAATAGTGGTTTTGCCTGAACCAAGAAAACCGCAAATGACGACTATGGGAACACCCTCCGAAGACATAATATTGTTAATTTATACTCAAATGTTTTAAGGACGGATGATTACTTCAAAGAGTTAAAGTATCATAATCTATGGATTTATTGATAATCTATTATCAAATATCTGGTTGACAAAACAAGTCATTCAAGGATTCTTATTGCAAATCGTTTGCATTTGCAAGCTTTGCTGAGACACAATTTTGATCCTCAATCATGATGATATGAAGCATGCCAATATTGCTAATAATGAACCACATAAATCATTAAGAAGGGCAATCGAAAGGGGACTTGGCTTTTCTCCACTAAGTTTGTTTTTACTTTTCGGACCGGCATTATTGGCAGTGACTCAAGCTAATGCCATATCGGATAGATTTTATGCCCCAATCAGTTCAATGCTTAATCCTTTGCTGGTTTGGATAGGCAAACTCCCAATGCCTATTGCTTTCACTTTTGGAGGAGATTACGGAGTTTTTGCTATGTTGCCGTTTCTGCTACTTTACGCACTACCTACAATCTTAATATTCACCGGACTGATTACAATTTATAAAAGCACCGGACTTATTGATAGACTCTCTTTTGGTTTAAACCCATTGCTTAAACCATTTGGATTAAAAGGAAACGATCTTGTTCGGATAATAATGGGGTTTGGATGTAATGTTCCAGCTATTGTGTCGACCCGGTCCTGTTCTAGTTGCTCGCGTGGCACATGTGTTTCAGCAATAGCATTCGGTTCTGCTTGCTCCTACCAATTACCAGCCACACTGGCTGTTTTCGCTGCGGCTGGATATCCCTGGCTAGGGCCTTGTTATCTAGCCGTTCTTGCAATCACAACTCTTGTGTATCTTCGTATAACTAAGCCAACCTCAACCTACTTAACAAATGAGATACGGACACCTCAGTTGGGGTATTTGCGCCCACCGGATTGGAGAAAAGTAGGTCAAGATGTTATAAATAGTCTTAAGGAGTTCACTTTCGTAGCCATTCCTATTTTTGTAAGTATCTGCTTTTTAGCAGGGATAATGCAGTGGTCAGGAGCACTTGTTGCGCTGACAAGCATTTTGAAGCCGGTAATGGTCCCGTTTAATCTACCACCAGAGGCATCGCTTGCAATAGTTCTAGGCTCAGTCCGCAAAGATGGAATCGCAATTGGACTGCTTAATGGCGATATGAACTCGCTCAAAATTGCCTTTGATAACCCTTTTCAAGTCCTTACTACGGTTTATCTTGCCAGTGTCCTTTTACCCTGTCTTGTAACGGTTTTGACGATTTGGAAAGAAATGAGTTTTAAATTTGCAATCAAAATGATCGCTCGCCAAGCAAGTTTCGCAGCACTTTTTGCTCTTGGTATCGCTTGGTTAGGTTTAATTGCTGTTTATTTTTAAACTAATAATAATATGCTAGATAACAATACATATGCCCGTATTCCTGTGACAGTATTAACTGGTTTTCTCGGGTCTGGAAAAACCACCTTGCTCAATCGGATTTTGACTGAAAATCACGGCAAGCGAATTGCCGTGATCGAAAATGAATTTGGTGAAATAGGTGTCGACAACGATTTGGTGATTGGAGCGGAAGAAGAAATCTTCGAAATGAACAACGGCTGCATCTGTTGTACTGTCAGAGGGGATTTAATACGCATACTTAGCAACTTAATGAAACGACGCGACAAGTTTGATCACATAATGATTGAAACAACCGGAATGGCAGATCCTGGACCAGTCGCCCAAACTTTTTTTATGGATGACGAATTACGTGAAGCACTTAATCTTGATGGGGTGGTCACGTTGGTCGACACTAAGCATGTACTGCTGCACATTGATGATAGTGATGAAGTAAAAGAACAGATAGCTTTCGCAGACGTAATATTGCTAAACAAAATTGATCTTGTTTCTGCTACAGAACTGGATCAATTAGAAGCTCGAATTCATTCAATGAACTCTGCAGCAAAAATTTATCGAACTCAAGATACAGTTGTCGAAATGGATAAAGTCCTTAACCTCGGCGGATTTGATCTGGATAGAGCTTTGGAAATTGACCCAAAATTTTTAGAACCAGAGTATCCATTCGAGTGGAGTGGCTTATTTGAACTAAGCGCTGGGGACTACCACTTTGCCTTACAACCCGGGCCTGATCCTGCAATGAATATTAATTTTCGTTTAGCTGACAATGCAAGCGAAGCCGGCATGCGCGATACTGTGGAAAAAGCGGTTCTTGTTTTTTCTAGTGATGAGATCTCATTACAATCAGGTTCCTTGATTGAGCCTGGCGAACAACTTTCCCAAATTAACCTAGAGGGCGAAAAAATTAAATATATACTTCGCGCACCAAATTCAGGTTCATATGTGCTTTACACAGAGCATCACCCTAATGAATTCGCAGCAATTATAACTGACGCAGCAGGAAATCAGATCAAAAGTTTATTTAACCGTGAATTTAAGCCTGATCACGAACATGATGAAGATGTAACTTCGGTGGGAATAAGTACCCCAGGAGACTTAGACCCGAAGAAGTTCGAGCCTTGGTTACGAGATTTGCTTGCTAAGCAAGGCCCTGATATTTTTCGCATGAAAGGTGTTCTCTCCTTTAGCGAGTCAAGCGAAAGATATGTTTTTCAAGGAGTGCACATGCTATTTGACGGAAGAAAAGATCGTCCCTGGCGAGAAGGTGAGCGAAGTAACTCTTTAATATTCATTGGGCGCAATCTTGATCGTGAGGAACTCAACAAGGGTTTTAGTGAATGCCTGATATAGACTACTCGCTTTTAGATGATGATTTNCTCATAGAGTTATCTCAGTTAGAGCTGGNNGACTACATTATTGAGCTGGCNTGGTCTTCNAATGGNGAAAANTTAGCNGCCATTACTGTAGAAGGCAAAGTATTCCTTATTAACAAATATGCAGATATAGCAAAANACAAACTTATCGGNCAACATGATAAGGGCGGNAATTCAGTTTCATGGCGGTCGGATGGAAAGGAATTTGCAACAGTTGGGCATGACGGAAAAATCAAAATATGGGATGGAATTTCCGGCAATGAAATTATCTCNCTTGAAGCTGGAGATTCGTGGGTTTCTAAAGCAATCTATAATCCGCACAGCAATTNGTTGGCTTCGGCAGCAGGAAGGCAACTTAGATTATGGGACACTAATCGCGAAGTATTTTATGAGTCCTCTGATCATTCTAGTACAATCGCTGATCTTGNCTGGAGCCCGGACGGATCTGGGGTTGCAGTTGCGGCCTACAANGGGGTTACGCTACACGTTCCACATAAGCAGAAACAACCTCGGAAATACANTTGGAAGGGATCTAGTCTAGTNTTAGCTTGGAGNCCGGATNCCAGATATATAGCTACTGGAGAGCAAGATTCGACAGTTCATTTTTGGCACAGAGCCTCGGGTGAGGANGATAGAATGTATGGTTTCCCTACTAAAGTTCTCGAGTTAAGTTGGAATTCAACTGGACGCTGGTTAGCTACTGGAGGAAGTTCATCAGTAATTTTGTGGGATTGCAGTGGAAAAGGGCCAGCTGGGCGAAAACCTCGAGAGTACCTTGNACACTCCAACAAATTAACCCAAGTCGCTTTTCAGCCTACCGGGGAGCTATTAGCGTCTACAGGCAAGGATGCTGTCCTAGCCATATGGGATCCGATGAAACATGATAAAATCATTGGNAGAAAAATACTTTCAGCACCTGCTAGCAGTTTGCGNTGGANNAAGNATGNAAATCTCGCGATTGGACAAGAGGATGGCAGAGTCGCGATCTTTAAACTTAAAAGTTAGATTAAATCGAAAGATTGGCCTCTTCCCATACTAAAAATNNCAAATNATACTTCAAACTAGGANACACACCAAGAATAGTAAATAAANATAAAGAAGAAAATAAATATTTGGCAACGNATTTNTAACTGGCTTCGCCCTGCNGGAGCAANAAGTGGAGGCTATCTATTATCAGGAACAGCTTGTCCATGTTGCGGGGCCACATGTCCAGTTGGCATCGGGGCATCAGTCATTGTGGGTTTTATAGCCGCATTAGCCATACGATGCTTTCAAGCCCTCTGCTCAAGTTTTAAGCATATCAAAACAAGATGTCTATTAATCACAAACAAAGCTAAGTAAAAACGATGAATACTTCCTCTCAATCTTCATCATCAGAATCAACANANANATCAGANCAAAGAATTGCTATTCTCTCATGCATTCATGGCAACATGGCCGCACTTGAGGCTGTCTGGGACGATCTTGGTGATCAAAATATAGATCAGCTTTATTGCCTCGGAGATTTAGTCGGATATGGGCCATACCCAAATGAANTCGTAGAATTCGTAAAGCAAAACAACATTCCAACCGTACTAGGATGCTGGGACGAGGGTATAGGCATGGAGCAAGAGGATTGCGGTTGCAAATTTATTACTGAGGAAGATGCGGAGTATGGCCATGCTGCATTTAAATGGACCAGATCAAATATTACTGAAAAAAATCGCAAGTTTTTAAGTGAACTTTATTTTGGGCAGCGAGTAACTAATACAGCAGCTGGCACTTTGCTGCTTGTGCATGGCAGCCCTAGGAATACCGGGGAATACCTTATGGAGTCGACTCACGATCTTATTCTGTTTGAGCGAGCAGCTGCGGGAGACTGTGACGTACTAATATGTGGGCATACACATGTGCCTTTCGTAAGACAAATAGAAGGCACATTAAAGGTTACAGCAGAATTAGGAGTAAAAGATGCTATTCAGAAAGATCTAGGGATGGTGAAGTCCCCTGCCCCACGTGAACTCAGCCTGAAACCCAAACTACTTATCAATGCTGGGAGCGTTGGTGAGCCACGCCATGGTGGAGTCGAGGCAACTTATGTTATTTTTAATACCAAAACTAAGGCAGTGGAGATTCGTGGAGTTCCTTATGATGTGGGGGCGACAGTGAAAGCGCTTAAAAATTCAGGGCTGCCAGAAGCCTTTGCCTCACGTCTTGAAAGCGGACAGGAATTCGCACTTAAAAACAAAGAATTGACCTGCGAATGCTGAAGCAGGGCGTTGAATTAACACTATCTCGAGGTCTAGAACAATGGCTATGGTTTCTGGGATTAGACGTATGTCATCCAAGCGGTAATCTGCTTGTGAAATATGGCCTGAAAAAATTCAAATCACTAAATAATAAGGGAAGCAGCCGATATCAAAGTGAGCAGAACGGAGATCTGATTGATTTGCACAGTTTCTTTGTCGGTATTTATCCAAATTCATCAGATGGTTTCATATTCATTCGCGCCCGTAATCGCTGCTTTCTATATACCGCTAAGTATCCACCATGGCCTGGGGACTATCCTGAAGAGTATATGTTTACACCAGACACAAAAGATTTAACAAATCGTTTTCATTCTGCCGCTGCGCTTTTTCTTGAATGGCTAGAGGATTACGAGTTATGGATAGAACAATCATATGGATTCAAATACCGAGAATCATGCTATGAAGCTTATCATCTGAAATGGCAACCCCCTTCCGAAGGTCGTGATTGGTTTAGCTCTTTTCTCCGCTATCCATTTAAAACTAAGCCAGTAAAACCTGTCAGTGCCCACATGAGATTATTATAGATCAAAATAAATGGTTAATTCGAGTTTTATTAACGGTTAAAATTTACTTTATTTATTCCAGAGAAAAGCGCGTCCTTAAGTACTACACTCTCGGCATTCACCGTATATTATTACTTCGCACGATTTAATTTTATATCCATCTATCAATAAATCTTTAAAGTCATTATAGCAACGCTTAATGGCTGACAATTTTTCACACACATAACATACAAAAAAGTGGCGATGGTCTTTTTTGTGAATAATCTCATAGTGAGGAGGCACTCCCACTGCTTCTATCTTTCTGACTTGAGAAGATGCAACTAATCGTTTAAGATATCTGTAAACAGTGGCTATTCCTAGACCTGGTGAGTTTATCGAGGCATAATTCAGGAGCTCTGACGGAGTTACTGGCTGATCAATATTTTTTAATGCAGCTAGTATTGATGAGCGCTGTTTCGTTTTACTCGGCACAAAAATAATTAATTAAAATACAACTGTTTCAATTTTGAATATCGATGCACTAAAAATTCTGCATGAGTTATTTTAAAGATAAATAGTTAAAGACAAAAGAAATTTAACAACAACTGCAATCTCGACGATATTTTGCAATCGCTGCCATTTCATAAATCCAGTCTTTTACTTTGTATGATTTATGCTTTTTATCATCTGGATGGCTTGCGATAATATTACTAAGCCTCTTGGCAATTTGCCCCTCAATTCCTGCAGAATCAAATTGTTTTAATTTCAATAACCTTTCAATTTCAGGTTGTCTTTTTTCCATGTAGGATTCATAAACCTCTATACTTGGATCGATAAAATCGTTTCCATTCTTCCAATACTCATTGAGTACTTCATCAGCAATCACTCCCAAAAGCTCCTCATACGTCATGAAGGTAATATTAACGCTTTCCACGCTTAAACTCCAATGAATAAGCTGCTATGACAGTACAAATCTCACTTTTCTCGCCTTTTCTCAATGAGTCTCACACAGTTTCAATAAATGGGTGAGTGGGGATTTAATTTCCATTTAGCCTTCAATTATTAAGTTGTTTTGACTCCGTGTTTGCGGGAGGAGTTTTGTTGCTACGATAAGTCCATTCATGTTTGGCCAAAGTAAAGCCAGGAGCATTGGGTCTTATTCATTCATAAAAGCCCAGTGGGAAATCCATAGGGCTTTATAGTAAATATTATTATAGTTTACCCTGATATTGCCAGTACTAATTCCCGATCAGTCGATAAAACTTGGA
>PAZT01000022.1 GCA_002716165.1 Deltaproteobacteria bacterium
TTGCCTGATTATATAATAAGAGGCTTTCTTCCTCACTAACAGGCAGTTTCTCACCAATAAAATCACGAAATCTTAAGCTGTCACCTGAAGCTTCAATGTAGGTAGCATTGATCAATGATTCTACTTCAGTCAGCAATCCTAGCGGATTATCAGGATCATTCTCCGCATGGATTACTTCCTGATCAAGTACCTCATGAACGTACTTCAAAGCTCCCAGACTCCTAACTGAAAAAAGATTGCCATCTACGGGCATATAAGCCATTCCCAGTACCACATTTCCGCCAAACATCTCTTTGATTCTATCTAAAGAAATTTGTACAGGATCATCTTTACCAAACATATCATCATTTGCCCAAGTGAAAGCAAAACGAGGGATTCCTGCTGCGAGTAACGCCATCAATACAATGTAAAGCGCTACCACCCACCATCGCCATGGACTCAGTATTTCAGGCAAGGTTTCAAAGTAAAGATTTAACTTTTGAAGCATATAAATATGGTTTAACGGAATTATCTAAGGCTTTAAAAAAACTTATACTTATCTTTTATTTCTTAGAAGTAAGAGAGGAGAACACTGGCTATTTTTTATTATTTTTTCTTTGGTCTCAAAACATGTACATGTTCTGGATCGTAAAGATAACTGTCCCGAAAATCACAGTTGTCAAAAACCCAGCCAACCAAAATTAATGCCGTACGGCTTATCTTGGCATCACGTACTTTTTGATGAATATCTGCAAGTGTACCTAGAATAAATTTTTGATCCGGCCATGTTACACGATAAGCAACAACAACTGGACAATCAGTCCCGTAATGCCGAATAAGCTTATCTTGTACATGTTTAAGATTCCTTATTGATAAGTGAATTGCCAATGTGGCACGGCTAACGCCAAGTTTTGCTAACTCCTCACCTTCTGGCATTGCTGAGGCATGCATAGCGGTCCGAGTGGCAATAATGGTCTGGCTAACTTCGGGTAAGGTCAGTTCCTGTTTAAGTTCAGCTGCTGCTGCTACATAAGATGGGACGCCCGGAGTTACATTATAAGATATACCATGCTTATCAAGCATCCTCATTTGTTCGGCTATTGCGCCGTAAATTGACGGATCCCCTGAATGCACACGGGCTACATCCTTTCCTTGCGCATTTGCATCTTTTATTTCATCTATTATTTCAATCAAGTTCATGGATGCAGTATCTTTTACAATTGCTCCTTTAGGAGCAAAAGCCACTACTTCTTCCGGAACAAGAGAACCTGCATAAAGACAAACCTGACACTTGGAAATAATGTCTCGGCCACGAATTGTAATCAAATCAGGAGCACCTGGTCCTGCTCCAATAAAATGCACTGTCATCTTTTACCTAGATTGTATATAAAAAATTAATCTCCAACACTTTTTTAATTAACATTAAAAATATTTAAACTCTGTATCAATTATATATTGTATATTAATAGACTATCATAAAAGAATTGACCGTATTATTAATATGCTTTTGACTATGTTAATCTTTAAGAAGAGAAATGTGGTTCTGGAATACCTCTTACTCCGGGATCAACTGCAAATAAACCCCCTGAATATTTGTTTTCCTCGATTGATTTGTCATGCTTGTTTGAAATCGATGTAATAAAAAGTATATCAAGTTTTGAGCCTCCAAAGGCACACATACTTGGCTTGGGAAATGGTAGCATAATTTCTTTATCAAGTTTCCCTTCAGGAGTATAACGAGCCACTCTCCAGCCATAGATATGAGCCAACCAATAACAACCATCTGCATCTACACAAGCTCCATCAGGTTTGCCGGACAATTTTTTGAGGTTTAAAAATTCTTGTTGGTTACAAATTTTTCCATGGTCTTTGTCATAATCAAACCTCCATACTTTTTCACGCATTGTATCAGCAAAAAACATATAACGCTCATCTGCACTAAATGCTAAGCCATTAGCTACACCCACAGACAAATCTTGAGGAACACATTCGCCATCAGGGTGATAGCAGTAAAGATTACCATCATATTGACCCTGTGTCCTTTTAAAGTCGTTCATACTTCCCACCCAGAAGCGACCTTCTGGATCGCAGCGACCATCATTAAGCCTGTTGTGTTTCTTGTTAGGCTCCGGATCACATCCTCTAGATTCCAAAATTTCGTTTTTAAAATCATAATTGTAAAAGCCATTGGACATCGCTAACAAAAGCCCACCTTGCTTTCTAATTGCAAGAGATCCTACTTTTAATGGCAACTTCCTGCTTGTATTATTACAAGATGAAGGATCGTAACAATTTATTTTGTATCCGTCTATATCCACCCAGTATAGAACATTTTCCTTTACATCCCAGACTGGGCATTCACCGAGCAATGTTCCAGAGTCAAAAAGAAGTTCTACGTCATTCATTCGCTTTCAAAAAAATAAATTATGTTCATTTGAACAAATTTTTAGATTAAGATGCTGGGGTTTAAATTAGTTTTTATGATGGCGTATTTCAAAAAATGCTTAGGTATTTTAAGTTTTAATCTTATTGTGATATCCACGAGGCGTATATACCCTAATCACTCCGTTTGGGAGCTGAATTTTTTTTGATTGACTAGATCCTACAATTACAATCGTAAGCATATTCAATTCCGAAGGATCAATGCATGCAAGTGTGACTACATTTACCAATTCTCCAATCCTGCCAAGATTTTTTGCAATAATCACAGGAGTATCAGGACTGCGGTGTTTCAAGAGAATATCGAGAGCTTGAGACAGTTGATTAATACGTTTAGTAGAAACTGGATTATAAAATGCTATTACAAAATCACTTTTAGCAGCAGCAATAATTCTAGACTTTATTGTATCCCATGGTGTAAGCAAATCTGAGAGAGAAATACTGCAGAAGTCATGTCCCAAAGGGGCCCCTGCAAGTGCTCCCGCAGCCTGCATCGCGCTAATACCTGGAGTTGACAGAATCCTTATTCTATTCCAATTCGAATTCTGATCAGTTTCAGTATCAGCACTTTCCAGCATTTCAAAAACCAAAGTTGCCATACCATATATTTCAGGATCTCCAGATGATATCAAAGCCACTGTTTTTCCCTGAGCAGCCAAATTCAATGCATGTCGCACCCTTTTTTCTTCCTGCCCCAGTTCAAATTTGTGTAATCTGTGCTTTTCCTTGCCGAATTGGTTTTTATTTAAATCAGCAATCAAATCCAAATATAGACCATAACCCACCCAGTCACTTGAATTTTTAAGAATTTCTTCAGATTCTGGAAGCCTCCATTTTGGTGATCCAGGACCTGTACCAACTATATATAAAGTTCCCTGAGAATTCCCTATTTTTTGCGGATCAATCAATTCACTAGACTCAGCAATGGCGCAAGTAGCGTGTTTGGATTTTATTTTGGGTATTACCAATTTACCGGTCTTTCCTGATGCAGCCAAAGCTGCACCTTCAGCAACACCATGACAACCAACTTCCTTAAACACTATTAAAGAAGGATTCTGAAGTTTTGGAGCTTGTTCTTCCAATTCTACTGCATCAAAGAATCTTGCAGGACAAGATTTTCCAGTCTTATCTGTTAAATTCTCTGACAATGCATGAATTGCGGGTTCATCTGATTTCAAATCAATTGAGACCACAGCAGCTACACTTTCATGAGAAATCTTATTTTTTTTCAAAGTACTACCAACAAGAGAAATTAACTCTTCCTTGTTAGTGCCACGTTCGCAACCTACTCCTACTGAAATTGTTTTTGGGTGATAAACCAGATTTTCTTTGTTACCTGAGACAGTCTTACTGGTAAGGGTTATCCGTAAATTATCAATTGAAGAAAAAGTTAAACTACTGACTTTAAGCCAGTTATAAAAAACCTGTTTGTGATCTGAACCTAAATTTTTATTTCCCAGCACATAATCAAGACTTGAATGATTTTCATCTGAATAAATCATTAAGGACTCACCGGCCAGCAAACTTGCAGAAAATTCTTTTACATCTTCAGGATTTGCCAGAACAAAACCCTCAGGAGGCTCATCAAGAGAAATTCCAAACCTTATATCTCCTGAAGTAGTAATTGCTGGATCTACTCCCAAAAGTTTAGAAATTTTTCTTGCAATATTATTTGCACCATGATGTCCCCCAAGTAAAGGTACAACAACACTCCCATCTTCCGCAACAGCAACCAAAGCAGGTTCATTTCTCTTATCATTGATTGACCTTGCAACTCCCCTTATCAATACTGCCGAAGCACACACTCCTACTATTGGGATTCCATCCTGAAACAACTTTGACAAATGTTCCATTGCATCAGTGAAAAAAACATCAGCCTGTGAAACTCGCCCAGTCTTTCCATGCAGTTCTGCATCCAGAAATTTGGCTATTTTTTTTGCAACTGGAAAGGCGCTTACACCCAGACAAAATACTGCAATAGTATGACTCATTTGACACCAGCAACTTCTTGTTCCCTAATTTTTCGAACGAGTACCATCGAAAAATAAGGAACTTTTTGTGAATCAATTTTTTCCAGTTGAATAATTTTCTGGTTATTCATAGTCGCGTGCTCAATATAGAGCGAATATTTTTCTAGTCTCAAATGCCTAAGTACCCTCCGTATTTTTGGGAAATGCCTGCCAACTTTGATTATGGCGGCAGCATCTGTGTTCAAAATTCGATTTTCAAGTTCAGACTCTTCTATGGATGCTGGCAAAATAGTCAAAATTTCATTGCGGGAAACAAGCGGTACTTTCAGTGCAGCAGCACATGCCATTGGAGAAGAAACCCCAGGAATTATTTCAGTTTTATATCGATCTGAAATTCTTTCAAATAAATACATGAATGACCCATAAAAAAATGGATCTCCTACGCAGATGACAGCAACAGAATTTCCAGAATCTAGTTCATGCTCCAAAAGTTTCGCTGACAAATCATATGCGTGGTGTGCTGGTGAAGACGATAAAGATATAGGGATCCTCAGCGGCAATAACCTAGGAGTATTATGTAATAACGACCGTACAATTTTGAGGGCTAATCCATCTCCTGTTTCTGGTGCAGGATATGCTAAAACGTCTGAATCATTTATTAGACGTTTTGCTTTGAGGGTTATTAATTCAGGGTCACCCGGTCCCACTCCAATTCCATAGAGAATACCAGCCATATTTTTCACTACAATTTTATGGAAAAATCAATACTCTTTTATAATCGAATACTGAGTTACAGGCCTTAAAGGTTTCCATCCGTTAACTTTCCCAATTGAATCTGCCCGCGAAATACTTAGCCTAGTTAAATCTCCTCCGTTTTTTTTATACCAACTCAACAATTGCCTTTCAGTTTCAAATGTTACCGCGTGAGCTACAAGACGACCCCCTGGTTTAAGAAACTTCCACAATAAATCAAGCATCGAGCTTGAATCTTCCTGTTTAAAATCTGAAAGACCGCCTCCAACAAAAATTGCATCTGGTAAGACCAGATTATCAAGCACATCAGGTACTTCTCCTGAAACAATTTTAAGCAAAGGAACGCCTAAATTAATGGCATTTTGTTTAATCATCTTCAAACGTGTCTTTGACTTTTCGATGGCTACTGCCATACATCGAGGATGACTTCTCATCCATTCAATAGCAACCGAACCGCAACCTGCTCCAATGTCCCACAAAACTTGATCAACAATCGGCATTAATTTTGACAAAACAACAGCCCTAATTTCACATTTAGTCAATTGACCGTCATGCACAAATTTTTCGTCCGCAAGTCCAGGAATTCTTGGAATGACATCTGCACTTTTAAGAGGAATACATTCGATTGCCATAGCATTCAAGTCAGCTAGTCCAGTATGGTTCCATGAGTCAGCCCTACCTGAAAAATTTTTCTCTTTAGAACCACCTATATGCTCCAAAACTGTAATTTTACTTTTTCCAAAACCACGACTAGCCAACATCTTTGCTGTTTTTTGTGGAGTTGTAGAGTCCATGCTGAGCACTCCCAGTTTAGCTCCCGGCTGAACAAATGGATGCAACATTTCCATCGGTCGTCCGTGCAAAGTCAATGTCTCGATGTCAGGAAGGGACCATCCTACCCTGGAGCAAATTAGAGAAAATGTTGACAAAGCAGGCTTGATACAAACTTCATCTATATGCAAATGACGTAACAGCTTAGTTGCAATTCCATAACACAGAGGATCACCACTAGCAAGCACAGCTACCGTAACCATATCTTTCTTTTTATTCCTAATAGGAGTTGACTTTATATTTTCGAATCGATCAGGTCTGAAGCTAAGAATTTTTTCTACCGATTCACGCATCGGAGAGGTCCAAGATATTCGTTTTACCTTCCAGTCATCTGGTAGCATTTTGAGATGACGTTTCCCACCAAGCACAACTTGAGATTCATGTATCAGTAATTTTGCATCAGCTCCCAAATCTTCCCATCCATCTTCACCTATGCCAATTACTCTAAGCCATTTTTTCGAATTTTTATGCATATAATTTTTGATTACCTAGAATTCTATATCAGGAGAAATCCAAAAAAATAAAAAATATTTCCCATATGCTGTGCATCTAAAAAGCCTACCTCACCCATCAATTGTCAAAGCATTTACTGCTGCTGCTGCCATTGCGCTCCCTCCACGTCTACCGTTTAAAGTTAAAAACTGAACAGATTTTTTACACTGCTTAACAAGCAACTCTTTGGATTCTGCTGCACCTACAAAACCTACAGGTAAACCAAATATAACCGCAGGGGGTTCCACACCTTCTTCAAGAACTTCAAGGAGACGAAAAAGTGTTGTTGGAGCGTTTCCAACAACAACCACTGATCCTGCAAGTTTGGGCCGCCATAATTCAACCGCAGCTGCAGACCGTGTAGTAGCAAGTTTTTTTGCTAGAGCTACACTTTCTTTGCAGTTATTCCAGCAAAGTACATCATTTTCTGCAGGTAATTTGGCTCTAATTACTCCCTCACATACCATTCTTGAATCGCACAAAACAGGAGCACCCTTTATTAAAGCAGCTTTGGCTGCACTTGCTGCTCTTATTGTGTAAACAATATTCTGTGCTATATCAATCATTCCACAGGAGTGAATCATGCGTACTACAATATCAGCAATGTCCGGAGGGAAAAGTGATAAGTCTGCTTCCTTACGAATAGTAGTGAAGGATTGCTGGTATATTAATTCGGGGTCACGAAGATAAGCCACACTTATTGATTCCCTTGGGAACTTTCCTGCTCAAGTGTTTTTGGTCCTAAAGGATGATCCGCATGCGGATAAGGATGATGTCCGTGATCATGTGGATGGTCATGATCATGACTGTGATCATGTCCTTGGGGATGAGAATGTCCAGTTCCAATTCCCTCTACATGATGATGGTGACTTTCCTGGCGCAGACCAACCTCATTTTCAAAACCAAGAAACTGTTCCCTATACTTACAAAGCTTGCAATTCATATTATTGACACCATTTCTGATTTCTTCCACACGTTCAGAAAAAGTATCAAGAATTAGTGGATGGTCATTCAGATATGAAGCTTTAACGAATTGAATTTTGGGATTATCCGCGGCAACCAAATCAGTATATTGATAAATACGTTTAACCAAAATACCCGTAAATAAAAAATAGGGGAAAACTACAATGCGTTTATATCCGAGTTTGCTGGCATGTTCCAGACCCGGCTTTATCAGTGGGAATGTCACTCCTGAATAAGCTGTTTCAGCCCAACCAAAGCCAAGCCCCTCCCAGAGCATTCTGGTTACTTTCGAAACATTTGAATTTGCATCCGGATCAGACGATCCCCTCCCAACAACCATCAGCAAGGTTTCTTCAGGCGGAATATAGCCATCCGCCTGCTTTATTGCTTCTTTAACTCTTTCTCCAGCCGCCCTAATTAGTTTAAGGTCAATTCCCAGTTCACGTCCATATGAAATAGATAAATCGGGGTATTGAGCTTGGTAAGCATTTAAGACTGAAGGAATATCATTCTTTGCATGGCCTGCTGCAAAAAGCATTACAGGAATGGACATAATTTCTTTGATGCCCTTTTCCCTTAATGAATTAAGACCACTATTAATGACAGGGTTAGCAAACTCAAGGAATCCCCAATCTAATTCATATTGCAATAGTTTATTCTTAAGTTTTTTTGCAAAATTTAAAAATTCACCTACTGCATCTTCGTCTCGGCTTCCATGGCCACAAACCATAACACCGTATTTTTCATTCATAAAGCCTTTTGTGCAAAAAAATCTTTAATAATTTTATTTGATTATGCCTCGATTAGTGGAAATTGTCCATAAATTAGTTTAATACCCAATACTACTTTTCAAACCTCTGCAATTTAAATAAAAAAACATTTTTTTTCTAGAACTTCCCTAGCTGCCTTAGTCCATCATAAATTACTACAGCCACTGATGAACCAAGATTTAAACTCCTAACACCTTTCTCCCACATTGGAACTGTAAAACAACTTTCAGGAAAGCGTTCCATCCATTTTTTCGGCAGGCCAGTAGTTTCTTTTCCAAAAAAAACATAATCTCCTTCTTTTGGATTAATTTCAGTGTAAGGTTTGTTATAGTGTACTGATAAAAAATGAAATTGCTTGGAATTAAGTGCTTCAAAAAATTCATCAGCTTTAGGCTTATGCTCCCAACTTACAAATTGCCAGTAATCCAACCCAGCACGTTTAAGCTTCTTATCTGTTAAATCAAATCCAAGTTTGCCAAGTAGAATTAAATGGCATTTTGTTGCAGCACAAAGTCTGGCAATATTTCCCGTATTAGGGGGAATTTGTGGTTCATATAGTACTATATTCAGAGGAGGATTGTTATAAAGTTTCATGTTGACAAGGTCATATTCGAAATCATTTCTGACTAGGATATTTGCATAATTAAAAAAAAATTATTTATATTTATTAAGATTTAATAAAGCCAATTATGCAGCAAAAAATAATAGTTATCAAGACATGCAAAAAGCTATTATCCTAAAAATTTTAAGCATTCATAATAACATTTACTGGATAATATTAATGCTATTTGATAAAAACATACATTGATATGAAAACTTCTTTACTTGCACCAAACTATAAAGACACTCCATACTGGTGGGACCGCACTAAGAGACCTATTCTTGCGCAAATTGACCTACCAAAGAAGGTGGACGTAGCAATCATAGGTTCAGGGTACACTGGTCTACAAGCCTCAATACAAACTATAAGAAACGGACTAGAGACCTTAGTTTTAGAATCCGAACAGGCAGGATGGGGAGGAAGTTCTCGAAATGGCGGTCAGATCAGTACAAGTATAAAACCTAACTTCACAGAGTTGTCCAAGCGCTTTGGTTCTGAACATGCGAGGGCTATCCTGCAGGAAGGGGAAAATGCTTTAGAATGGGTAGGAAAATTTATTCAAGAAGAGGGAATCGACTGCGATTTTTTGAAGTCTGGTCGTTTTCATGGTGCACATACTCCAAATCAGTATCAAATCCTGAAACGTAACTTTGAACAAAATCAGCAGAACTTTGATCCCGAAACACAGTTAATTTCCCCCGCTGAACAGCATTATGAAATTCGAAGTAATTTTTATCATGGTGGACTGTTGTATCCAAACCACGCCTCTCTTGATCCTGCCCGATATCATCAGGGACTACTGGACTGTGCATTGAACTGTGGTGTAAAAATTAAGGATAGATGCGCTGTGAGAAAAATTGAAAGGCAAAACGAAGGTTTTTTGCTCTATACCGATTCAGGAACATTACAAACTAGGGAATTGGCTGTTAGTACAGGTGGGTACACCGGTTCAGTTACGCCATGGCAGCAAAGACGGATTATACCAATTGGCAGTTACATTATCGCCACGGAAGAGTTGGAAGACGGACTGGTGGATCATTTGATTCCAATGAACAGAGTTATAACAGACACTCGTAAGCTGGTAGTTTACTATAGGGCTTCACCAGACCGCAAGCGCATACTGTTTGGAGGTAGAGTGTCCCTAAATGAAACTGATCCAAACAAATCCGTTGGTGCCTTACACACCCAACTCACAAAAATATTTCCTCAACTGGCAGCAGCAAGAGTTTCTCATTCTTGGATGGGCTTTGTAGGATTTACCTTTGACTTCTTACCCCATACTGGTGTAAAGGACGGGATAAATTACTCAATGGGTTACTGCGGTTCTGGTGTATCTCTAGCAAGTTATTTCGGGGCAAAAATGGGTCAAAGAATAGCGGGACTTCCGGAAGGTAAGTCAGCTCTAGATGACATTTCTTTTCCAACACGTCCACTCTATTTCGGGAATCCTTGGTTTCTAGCTCCTTCCATTTTATTCTACCAACTCAAAGATAGATATTTTAGTTAAACATCAAAAGTAACCTAAAAAAAGGACCTATGCCAATCTAAAAAAGTTGTAGATTTTAATGTAGCTAATAAAAAAGCATTTAACTTTCTCTGAGCAGATCGCAATTATATATTATTTTTCATTCCAAAGCTAAATCAATCAGGCTTTCAAGCAAGTCTGGATATGACAATCCCGATGCTTCCCAAAGTTTTGGATACATACTGATATTTGTGAACCCAGGCAGAGTGTTTATTTCGTTGAGGATAAACGTGTTGTCACTTTTAAGAAAAAAATCAATTCTAGCCATTCCTCGGCATTCAGTAACCTGAAAAGCCTCGACTGCAGTTTGACGAATATTTCTTGACACGTCCAAATCTATGTCTGCAGGGACAATTAAATCTGCTCCTCTTTCATCTACGTACTTAGCTTCGTAGGAATAAAACTCATATGCAGGTGTAATTTCTCCAAGAACAGAAGCTGCTTCAGGAGAATCATTGCCAAGGACAGAACATTCTATTTCTCGTCCTGAAACTGATTCCTCAACTAGGACTTTACTGTCTGCAGCAAATGCTTCACGCAATGCCTCAAAATATTCTTTGGATGATCTGACCTTTGATACTCCCAATGACGAACCCTCCCTGCATGGCTTGACAAATAAAGTTTCTCCCAGATTCTGAACCGCATCTTCAAACCTCAATTCTTCAGGTTTGCGTAACATTTGGTATTTAGCAATTGGTATCCCATATTCTCTAAGCAACCTTTTTGTCACATCCTTGTCCATGCAAATTGCAGATCCGTAAACATCAGCTCCAACATAAGGTTTTCCAAAAATTTCAAGCAGTCCCTGCAATGCTCCGTCTTCTCCATGCTTGCCGTGAGTAATTGGGAAGAAAACATCAACTTCAGAAATAATATCTGATGATTCCCCCTGCTTTTTAAGGTTTCTTTGCGGAAATCTGACAGGAAATTCGGTGTCAAAACTAACTTTACGAACATTTTCTACATTTTTCAAAAAACTTTCATGGTTTCCTAAATACCAGCTTCCATTTTTGTCAATGCCGACTAGCAAAACATTAAATTTTTCGCGGCTCAAAGCAGCCTGTATATTATATGCTGAGATCAGAGATACTTCATGTTCACCACTGGTTCCTCCACAAATCAGTCCAATAGTGATTTTTTTTGTCATTTCACTCTGCCTGCTGAGCTGAAGCTTTAACTCTGATATACAGCTCATCTAGCTGCTCAATATCAACAGCTGAAGGAGCTTCTGTCATTAAACAGCCTGCTTTCTGTGTCTTTGGGAAAGCGATCACGTCTCTGATAGAATCAGTTTTAAGAAGGAACATCATTATCCTATCGAATCCAAGTGCAATACCCCCATGAGGGGGAGCTCCGTAAGTAAGGGCTTCCATCAAGAAGCCAAATTTGTTTTTCATATCTTGCTCAGAAAGATTCAGTAAACTAAAACCTTTTTGCTGTACATCCTTTCTATGAATCCTGATACTTCCTCCACCTAACTCAACACCATTTAATACGACATCATATGCAAGTGAACGGATTTTTTCAGGAGCATTATCCCCAAATTTTTCAAGATCATCTAGATCTGGCATTGTGAAAGGATGGTGGCTTGATGTATAACTTTTTTCTTCATCACTGTATTCGAAAAGAGGAAAATCAGTCACCCATACAAAGCGAAACTCATTTTGATCAACCAAACCGCGGCGATTTGCTATTTCTTTACGCAAATTACCAAGTGTGTCGTAAACAATCTTTTCCTTATCAGCACAAAATAGAACCAAATCTCCCTCATTTAAACCAACTCTCTCTTCGAGCATCTTTTTTTGAACATCTGTGAAAAATTTGCCAATTGGAGACTGCCAACCGTCTTGATATTTTTTTATCCATGCCATGCCTTTGGCTCCAAATATTTTTGAAAATTCAGTCAAGTCATCTAATTCTTTTCGGGAAAATTCTGCTCCACCGGGCACACAAATCGCTTTTACAATACCACCTTTTTCAACAACTTCATTAAAAACACGTAACTCACATTCAGATGCAATATCTGAAATATCTCTAAGTTTCAATTCAAAGCGAATGTCTGGAGCGTCAGAACCATAGTCTTCCATAGCCTGCTTGTAAGTAAGTCGTGGAAAAGGTGATACAATTTCCAATCCCATAATTTCTTTGAACAGTTTAGCCATCAAGCCTTCAGTTAGCTCAAATATCTCTTCAGGATCTGTGAAACTCAGTTCTAGATCAATTTGAGTAAATTCAGGCTGACGGTTACCACGCAAATCTTCATCTCTGAAGCATCTTGCTAACTGCATATAGCGATCATATCCGCTTATCATTAACAATTGTTTGAACAGCTGTGGTGACTGAGGCAAAGCATAAAATAACCCTGGATTTACTCTGGAAGGGACCAAATAATCTCGCGCACCTTCTGGAGTAGATTTGGTAAGAATAGGAGTTTCAATTTCAAAAAATCTATGACTGGTATAATATTCTCGTACTATTTGCAATGCCTTGGAGCGTAACATTAAATTATTTTGTAATTTAGGATCCCTCATATCAAGAAAGCGGAAGGTCAATCTTAATTTTTCATCAACATTGCTGCGGTTTTCCAAAACATAAGGAGGTGTCTGGGACTGGTTAAGTATATCTAATTGCTGAACCAGAATTTCTATTTGGCCGGTCGGTAATTTAGAATTTATGTTTCCTTCAAGGCGATGCTCAACCTTGCCTTTAACGGCTAGCACGAATTCACCACGGATTGAGTCTGCCAAATTGTGCGCGGGTACACTAATTTCCTTCTTGAAAACAACTTGAGTTATGCCTGTATAATCTCGCAGATCAATAAATATGACTCCACCATGATCTCGCCTAGTTTGACACCAGCCTGCCAAAATAACTTCCTTACCAATATTTTCTTCACGCAAATCTCCACAAAAATGTGTTCTTTTCAAATCCATTTTCTTAATTCTTGAACTAAATATACATTATTAACAATTAGTTAACTTTAACAAATATTTGCCTTAAATTTTTAGATATAAACTTTTTTCTGCCGTCAGGGACCAAACTTTATTAAAGTAAATTTATAGATGTCTCCAAGCAATGAAAACACAATCATACAATTTTTAGATATAAACGGGGTGATTAAATTATTTGTTTTTGAAAATGTACTCCAAATTTTTTACTTAATAAAGAATAATCTATGGGGCTTTATTTTAATGCAAATCTTATTATGAAGACAAAAAAGTCTGCAACAAGTTATGAAAAATAGCATAATTGTTCCGCAAAAAACAGGGATAATTGACGGGATGTTATGATATTTTCATAGCGTCATACAACTCAAAGGTTTAAATATACTAACCTTTTTAAAATAATTTAAAATATTTTCTGATTAATTTAGGTAATGATTGATTATAAACAAGGAAGGATAATTTGTTGGATTGCAAATAATGAAAAAAATGCTCCTTTAATAAAAACAAATTTTACTTTAAAATGGAAATATTTCAATTACTATACCTGCATCCGCATCACTTCCTCATAAGCGCTTACAAGTTTATTGCGGATTTGTAGCATTAGACGCATAGATAGCTCTGCTTTTTCCAAAGCAAGCATGGTTCCATGAATATCCTTATTTTCTGTAACCAAAAGCTCTACCTTTTTTGCTTCTGCATTAAACTGCTGTTGATTTACTTCTTGAAGTAGTTTTTCAAAAGTCCCTTTTAAACTTTCGCCATCAACCGCTTGCTTTAGATCTTCATTCCATGTCTTTAACCCAGTTACTTGAGGAGCAATAGAGGGTAATTTTATGTTCATAGGTTTTTACTTTAATTATTTCTTATAGTTTAGCTCATCACAAAAAAATTAAATCCCTAAACATTACGTCCCATGTCTAGAGCAGATTGTGCCATATTCTTAGTAGCATTAAAAGCAGCAGTATTAGCTTCATAGGATCGTGATGCTTCCATGAGACTAACCATTTCTTCCATCATATTGACATTAGGCATAGCTACATAACCTTCTTCATTTGCATCTGGGTGACCGGGCTCATATCGCAATATTGGAGCTCTGTTGTCTTGAGAAATTCCTACTACCTTTACTTCTGTAGCAGTATCCAATGACCGTTCCTGAGAGCGTAATTCTTCTTCAAAGGTGCGATCGTTTGAAACTGCTGCAAGAGTAACTATTCTTCGACGATAAGGACCCCCATCAGGAGTACGGGTTGTATTAGCGTTTGCAATGTTTTCTGAAATAGTGTTTACCCTTTGCCTTTGTGCTGCCATACCGGAAACACTTACATTAAAAGAAGATATAAAACTCATTAGCGCCCTTCTGTTATTGCTGTTTTAAGCATCCGGAATTGGTGTGTAAGCATCCTTATACTAGCATTATACATCAACTGGTTTTCAGACATTTTTGCCATTTCACGATCCAAGTCTACTGTATTACCATCAAAGTCTGGATAGGGAGATGCGCTTTGGATTCTCTGTCCCTTGACTAGTTCAAGAGGTGGAGTATTGCGGCCATCAAAATGTTTTGGATCTGTAGTTCTGAGTAAACCTGGCTTTTCAGCATGAAGCGCTTTCTCCAAACTTTCTTCAAAAACCATATCCTCAGCTTTGTAGCCAGGAGTGTCTTTATTGGCAATATTAGAAGTTAGAAGATCCTGCCTCTGCGATCTAAAATCCAGTGTCTTATGAAGCAAAGTGAAAATTTTACTTTCAAACATACTTCTTTTGAAACTATTCAAAGTGAACAATTAACCTAAAAAATTTATTATCCTGAAAATGCAATCTAAGGGCCAATCAATTCATTTTTTCTTTTGTTCATAAGCATTGCGATCTACTTGCTTTTTTTATAATTCTGCTTATGATTAAGACCATAAAAAAATTCAAAATTAAATATGAGTAAAAAAATTTCACAAATCTGGGGTAACCACTTTAACAATCAACCTGATGAACAAAACGTACTTTTTTGCGCAGGGCGTGATGTAAAGGAAATATCAATGGCCGATCAAATATTACTGCCCTTTGATATTTGGACTAATCGCGCACATTGTATAATGCTTTATAAGCAGGAAATTATTTCAACAAACTGTCTTGAAAAAATTCTTACTGGACTTCTCAAACTGGAAAATCTTTTTGAAGAAGGTCAATTTTCACTTGATCCTGATAAAGAAGATGTACATATCAACGTAGAGGATTTTGTTACAGAAGATCAAGGGAAAGATATAGGTGGTAGGATGCATATAGGCAGGAGCAGAAATGATCAAACTGCATGTGATATGAGACTATATCTGAGAAGCTCCTGCCTCAAATTTTTCTTTGATGTAAGAAATTTTACTTCATCTCTACTTATACTTGCGCAGGAAAACACTGAAAGTGTTATGCCTGGATTCACGCACTACCAGCCTGCCATGGTCACATCTTGGGGACACTGGATCTGCTCATACATACAAGGACTTTGTAGGGACCTCGAACGTCTTGCATTTTCTCTTTCGCTAATAAATCGAAATCCTCTGGGAGCTGGTGCAGCTTTTGGGACATCCTGGCCTATTGACCGTGCTCTAACAACTGAGCTCTTGGCGTTTGAAAAAATTGACTTAAATACATTGGATAGCATTGTTTCTCGTTGGGAAAACGAAGCTCAACTTGCCCATTCAATAACTTTGTTGATGAATCACCTTAGCATAGTTGCACAGGACCTAATTTTTTTGAGCCACCCATATGTTGGAATGATACAAATAGAGGATAAATATTTAACGGGTTCTTCAATTATGCCCCAAAAGAAAAACCCGGATTTTGCAGAAATCATTAAGTCAAAGGCATCTTTAGCTCAAGGCATGTTATCAGGTTTACTTGGTATCCAAAAAGGGGCCGTGAGCGGCTACAATCGTGACACTCAAACAAGTAAATATCTGATCATGGATCTAGTACGCGAATGCGAACAAACACCATTAATTTTGCAAGGCGTATTTGAAAGCTTGAAGGTTAATCATAAAAAAATGAAAGAATTATCTGAAATAGATTTTATGAATGCAACCGATATTGCTGATTATTTAGCCTCCAAACTTAACCTGCCTTTTAGGGAGTGTTATAACCTCATAGCAAATTCTGTTAAACTCTCTGCACCAGAACCAAAAATAACTACTGATGCCCTGAGGAAATCATTGGAAGAGTATGGACAATCCCAACGAATTGCTGATGATTTAGAAAATCTACAGGATCCTTTAAAGCTCTTACAACAGAGACTTCACCATGGAAGTCCATCTCCTGAACAAACAAGACTGCAATTAAAAGAATTTACTAAGCAATTAAATTTGCTTTCGTCTCCCATTGAAAAGCTAGAAAAGAACATACATGATGCAAGGGAGAGTTGTAGAAATTATGAATTATAATCAAGAAAAATTTGGAGTGATAGGTTCCGGTGCATGGGGAACAGCAATTGCCAGACATCTATCAATCAAAGGTTATCCGGTTCGACTTTGGTCCTATGAAACTAGTACTGCAGAAAGTATCAAAATAAATCACTTAAATAATTTTTTTTGAAAGATATTCTACTCCCAAATACACTTGAAGCTGCTACAGATCTACTTAATATTATTAGGAATGCGGGTATTTTACTTATTGCAAGACCTTCAAATTTTACTCGTGAAATTGCCCGGGTTATAAATACTGGAATCACAACTGAACATATCTTGGTAATTCTCACAAAAGGCATTGAACAGAGTTCAATCGCACTGATGAGTGAAATTTTCCTACAAGAACTTGACATCATGCCTAAAATTACTGTGCTCTCAGGTCCAACATTTGCTCGAGAAGTCGCTCAGGATTTACCCTCCTCTGCAGTTATAGCTTGTAATGACAAACAAACTTTGAATCTGCTTCATGATTATCTTCATTCAGAAAGATTTCGCCTCTATAAAAGAAAAGATCTAATCGGCGTACAGCTTGATGGAACAGTTAAGAATGTGATAGCAATTTCTTCAGGAATTTATGATGGGATGAAAATGGGATTGAACGCTCGTGCTGCATTAATTTGTAGAGGTATTGCAGAAATGACAAGGTTAGGCATTGCATTGGGAGGTCAATTGGAAACATTTATAGGCATGTCAGGAATTGGTGATCTGATATTGACTTCAACAAGTGATCTTTCCCGAAACTATGCTTTAGGTCAAAATCTTGACCGCGGTCTGCTGCTAGAGAAATGTATGCCATCTGGAGGAGCTGTGGCAGAAGGTGTCCAAAATGCCGCATCTAAAAATGCTTTGGCGGAATGTCACAAAATTGAAATGCCTATCTGCAAAGCAGTATATAGAATTATATTTAAAGGAACCAGTTGTGTTGGGGCTATGCAGGATCGTGACTCACCTGATCAAGAAATTTCAATTTCTTATGCATAAAAGTTAATTAACACTTTCACTTAGTAATTATGAAAATTCTGTTTTCTATAAGAAACTGGAATCGAGTTTTTCTTTATCTGCTTTTTATATGCAGTACATTCAGCATAGCAGGCACAGATGCCTCAATTGTAATGTTATATTTTATTACCTTGATCAGGTGGATAAGAAATCGCCCATTAACACAGATAGATAATCCTTTCCTATGGGTAACATTATTTTTCATTTTTACTACAGTGATTTCAGGTTTGTTTAATACTTATGAAACAGATCACCTGATGGCACTGCGAAGTAACTGGAGGCTTTTATTACCTTTACTACTGGCAGTAATTTTGTCTGAAATAAATACAGAGAAACTACTATGGACTTTTTTTGGATTTGTGTTTTTAATCTCAGTGTACGGCATCATTCAGTATTTCACTGGGGCTGACTGGCTACGACCGGCAGGTGACCAATTTACTACACCATATTTGTTTGGATCTTCAGATGGTAATAATGTTTTTCATGCCAAAGGAAACTTTTCACATCATCTCACTTACGGTGGATTTTTAGTAATTTCATTCCCACTGCTGGTTTCGCTTACTTTCTGCAAAGACTGGTATCCATTTACAAGAATTTTAACTGCTTTGATAGCTATTCTCGTACTACTTGGAATTGGTGCATCATTGGGACGAAGTATTTGGCTTGGTACCGCAGTAACGATATTAATTTTAATTTTTCGTATTTACCCAAAAATTGTTCTTGCAATCTCTATAGCATTAATTTTATCTGCAACTTTTTTATTCGCACAATTAGGTAATACTACCATTCAAAAACAGGTGCATACCAACCAGCTTGAAGCCCTTAAACACAGGTTTATAAGCGGATTCATGCTAAAATCCAATCAGGATCGTATTTTGATGTGGAAATCAGGAATCACTGCAATTAAAGATCATTTCTGGCTGGGAATCGGCTACAATAATGATGCTGTTGTTATTCCTGAATACCGTAAAAGGATCAGTAAAATTACTGGTCATAGATTCCATAACAAAGCAAGTACAGGAGTTCATAATATCTATATTCAAACTTGGCTAAACTATGGGTTTATTGGCATGCTGGGTTATCTAGGAATCTTGATAATTTTCTTTTTACAAATAACCAAGGGGATCTTAGAGTCAAATAATTTTACTTTTGAAAATTCTATCTTTTGGGCAGGAATTTCAGGGGTATGTGGATTTATGGTTGCAGGTTTGTTTGAAAATAATTTCCGTGACGGCGAAGTACAGGCAATGCTAATGATTCTAATGGGTTTGTGCTTTAATCAAACTCAAAAATTAAAAGGCAGGATCTTTAGGCACTCAAAATAAATAAATTAATCAATACGTTCTGTAAAATGATTTTGAAAGATAATAATTCATCTAAGTCCACTCACGATTGCTCCAATTTAAGTTAAATTTACAACCAAATTTATGCAAATGGGTCCAGAGGATAAGGGTTTGATCGTACTACCTTAAACTGATCTGCTATACGAGTGACATTTGTATCTAGTTGAATCCCTCGCTGAATAATTCGGAGAAAGAGCCTCTTTTGAAGCTCTAAATAAGTTTTGAGATTAAGCAACATGAATTCCTTTTCCAATCGGATAGAAGCCAGTAATACCATATGCTCTTTTTTTCTCAACACCATGAAAAGTCAAGCAGACGCTAGCCAATCAAAACCTCATTCCAGTAACTCAATAATCAAAATTAATGCCATTCTGAGCTAAATTTCTTAGTAATACTTCCAGCTGTTGTAAAGACCGATTATAAAGATCCTTGATAATACATAGTCATTGTGATGAAAAATAATAAAAAATTTCAATTTTCTGGTCTATTGGAAATCAAATCATCAACTACAGAAGGATCAGCAAGTGTAGAAGTATCACCTATGCTTTCCAAATCACTCTCAGCAATTTTTCGTAATATACGACGCATTATTTTTCCAGAACGTGTTTTTGGAAGTCCTGGCGCCCATTGTACTACATCAAAAGAAGCAATTGGTCCAATCTCCTGGCGAACTAACTGAACTAAATCTTTTTGTAATTCATTTGTAGGTTCAACTCCTGTATTTAAGGTTACAAAGGCATAAATGCCCTGTCCCTTAATTTCATGTGGGAAACCAACAACTGCTGCTTCTGCAACATTTTCATGAAGCACTAGTGCTGATTCAAGCTCTGCAGTACCCATTCGATGTCCTGAAACATTTAAAACATCATCAACGCGTCCGGTTATCCAGTAATACCCGTCCTCATCACGCCGACAGCCATCACCTGTAAAATATAGCCCCTTGTATGTACTAAAATATGTCTGGATAAATCTCTCATGATCACCATAAACAGTTCGCATTTGGCCTGGCCATGGGAATTTAATACATAAATTACCACTAGCAGCTCCTTCAAGCTCATTCCCATCCCCGTCAACTAATAAAGGTTGAATCCCAAAAAAAGGTCGTGTGGCAGAACCCGGCTTGGTTCGTGTTGCTCCAGGTAGTGGGGTAATCATAATACCCCCTGTTTCTGTTTGCCACCATGTATCAACAATAGGACAATTTCCATGTCCAACTATTCTATGATACCACTCCCAAGCTTCAGGATTTATAGGTTCTCCTACTGTACCTAGCAATCGTAAGGAACTTAAATCCCGTTTTTTCACCAATTCATCTCCTTCTTTTGCAATGGCCCGAATTGCAGTAGGAGCAGTATAAAAAATGTTAACTTTATGTTTGTCACAAATGTCCCAGAACCGCCCAAAATCAGGATAATTTGGAACTCCTTCAAACATCAATGTAGTGGCGCCATTAGAAAGTGGACCGTAAAGAATATAACTGTGCCCTGTAACCCAACCAATATCAGCTGTACACCAGTATATGTCGCCATCATGATAATCAAATACATATTGATGAGTGAGTGAAGTATATACAAGATATCCTGCCGTTGTATGCAGAACTCCTTTGGGTTTTCCGGTTGAACCTGAAGTATAAAGAATGAACAGCGGATCTTCCGCATCCATTTCAACAGGATCACAATCAGAAGAGGCTTTTGCCATTTCTTCATGCCAGAAAAAGTCTCTTCCAGATTGCATTTGACATTCGTCTTTTGTGTGTTTAACCACCATGCAGCATTCTATGTTTGTACCTTTCATTGCTGAATCTGCATTTTGCTTGAGTGGAACACTCTTACCGCCCCGGACACCTGCATTTGCTGTAATGAGCATTTTGCCATCACAATCAGTAATGCGGTTTTTAAGTGCCTCTGAGCTAAACCCACCGAAAACAACAGAATGTACTGCGCCAATTCTGGCACATGCCAGACACGCTATTGCCAGTTCAGGAATCATAGGCATATATATCATAACTCTATCGCCTTTTTCCACACCTAAAGCCTTCATCACATTCGCAAATTTACTCACTTCAGAATGTAGTTGTTTGTATGTAAAGCTTCGATCGATTTTTGGATCATCTGATTCCCAAATCAATGCCTTTTGGCCTCCCCGTGTTTCCAAGTGTCTGTCCAAACAATTATGAGAAACGTTAAGTTTTCCTCCTTCATACCAGCGGATATAAGCCTTATTATAATCCCAATCAAGAGTTCGGTCCCATTTTTTGAACCAGTTTAGCCGATCCGCCTGTTTATTCCAAAAGCCCTCTGGATCATCAACAGATTCCTGATACATCTTCATGTAGGCATCATTGTCGATCCATGATTTTTCTTTAGCAGATGTTGGGATCTCGAAAATTTTCTGCGCACTCATAATTTCTCTCCAAAATATTTGATTTTCTTTCAATTAACTGAAATTACAAACCTTAGCAAATTAAAATGATTTTGTCTTCAAAAAAAATTAATCAAAATAAATTATGTATTTACTCCCTCAGTTAATGATTTAAGCATATCTAAAATTTAATAGTAAAAAATCTGAAATTAATTAAGAAAGGGAATGAAATTTTTTTAAACAATTATATAGGCACAATAATTTACGACAATTTATCTTCTTATAAATTTTTAATTAAGAAAATATAGGAAATTCAAAAAATTATTGCATAATATTAAGGAAAAATATTCTATTCTTTATATACAACTCTTTCATAGATAATTTAATCAAAAAAGAGTAGTTTAATGTATGAAGAAGAAAGCTCTTCAATGAAAGGCTGCGGCCCAATCAGAACCGCAGATTTTAGGATTTTAGATTCTTCCTTGTAACATAAATGCGATTACAAGCGCATAGATGACAAGTGATTCAATCAAAGCCAAACCAATAATCATGGGGGTAAATATTTTGTCATAGGCATTTGGATTCCTAGCAATTCCTTCCAAGGCACCCTGCATCGCAATCCCTTGTCCAATTCCTCCTCCTAGTGCAGCAAGTCCAATTGACAATCCTGCTCCAAGAGCTATGCCTAATATGGCTGTTTCGCCAAATTCCGCTGCATAGATAGGGAAACTGGCCGTCAATAATAATGCCAATAAAAATAATTTTTTCATTATGTCCTTTTANATGTTAATTAATTCTNNGCAATCAGTGTGCTTCACTCATTGCAAGTTCAAAATAAATTGCAGACAGCAAGACAAAAACAAATGCCTGCAGCACTGAAATCAANATCCCCAACCCCANAAANGGAATAGGCAGTCCNATTGCAAATATTGAAGTGAAAATCATAACNACCTTATGATCTCCTGTCATGTTGCCAAANAGCCTGATTGAAAGGGAAAGCAAGCGCACACAATGACTTACGATCTCAATAGGAAACATCAGTGGCGCAAGTAAAGGCAAAGGACCTAAAAATTGCTTAATATATGCAGTCCCATGCTGACGAAGACCCAGAAAGTGAGTCATGACAAAAACTATAATTGCAAATACAATAGTTACGTTGAACTGATCAGTTGGAGGATTGAATCCGGGTACAATACCAGCAAGATTCAGAACAAGAATAAATAATGCATAAGTACCAAGTAAAGGGAGAATAGGGCGCGCACCTGTACCGTGGCGAATTATTCCGCTTAAAAAACTAAGAATCCCACCAACCAATATCTCAGAAAAATGCTGAAGATTTGCCCTACCTGAGGGCTCAAGCATTTTTGATTTCCGAAAAGGCTTTCCTCCGAAATATGCAAAAATAATAAGCGCTGTGGCAATAATAAGCAGGTTCAGCATGGGAACAGGATCTATTCCAAATTTTACAAGAGGAACTTCTAACCAACCAAGCAAGAAATGAGACCAAGTAAACCCAGAACCCGCTGCAAACGCAGGAACGGCTAAGATCAATATTATGAACGTTGTGGTGAATTTCTTTTTCATCAGAAATGCTATGGATTGACTTGGAAATTCACTTGGAAGGAATCATTCGTATGAAAGATAATATTATTGTGGCAAGTCCTATGTTTGAAAGTCCAATCAGCAACCCTCCTGGTGAAACATCTAGAAATGTCAAAACAGCAAAAATTATAATAACTGAAACGACAAACTTTGAAACATAAAAAAGCAAATCAAGTAGCAGTAATTTACCTTCTTTCAAAAGCTTGTGGACAAACTGCCTAGTCCAAAAAAAATTAAAACCAACGATAAGGCATCCTAACACAACTGACAAAATTAGGTCAAGTGCAAATATCGCAGTACCAAAAATTAAAACAATACTTGCACCTAGCAGTAGATTTTGAAATAAATTAACGTGTTTAATTTTATCAGAATCCTCTAGCATATTTAATTCATCTTGTAGTTCTGACCCCACCAATTTTTTATCCGTATCTGTTTGCACTGCTTTTCTATCCATTAGAAAAATAATTTTTCTTGAAAATTGCCAATCTGAGTAAGATTATATAATTAAATTGGTGCAACCAAACATTATTTTCAGAATAATAATTTTGGTTTATTTTTCTTGGCCTTTCACAGAATCTGACTGCATACGTTTAACCATGCGGTACATCCCGCGGTAGCCTGCTATGACACCGGCAACTCCAAAGATGATCAAAAACCACGGTTCTGTCTCAAGCCACTTATCTAACCAAGTGCCGATTAGAAAACCTACAACTACAGACAATCCCACCTCCAATCCCATTGAGCTGTAGATCATCCATTTAGGATTAGATTTGTTAAACCACATTAATAATAGTAAACATTAAAAATTATCTGGCTATATTTTATACTTAAATTAATCAATGTACATAAAAGTTTAGCGATCTTATTTCTAAATTTCAAGATTGCAGCACCAAGCTCCTTGCACCTTGCACGTGAAATCGTTATGCTGAAATTACTTAAAAACCTCTATGAAATCTGTATTTTAACTAATCATAATTATGGGAGACAGTTTCGGAAAAATATTTCGCATTACCACTTGGGGAGAGTCACATGGAGCAGGAGTGGGAGTAGTAATTGACGGCTGCCCATCAGGATTACCACTCAATGTGGAAGATTTTCAGTATGAGCTAGATAGAAGAAAACCAGGTCAAAGTAAAATTACTACTCAGCGTAAGGAAAGTGATATTGCTAAAATTCTTTCCGGAGTCTTTGAGGGGAGAACTACAGGAGCATCAATTTCAGTTATGGTGTCTAATCAAGACGCAAAACCACATGCTTATGACCACCTAAAGGAATTATATCGGCCAAGCCATGCAGATTTCACCTACGAAAAAAAATATGGTTTGCGAGACTGGAGGGGTGGTGGCAGAGCAAGTGCTCGTGAAACTGTTGGAAGAGTTGCAGCTGGTACAATAGCAAAAAAACTTTTACATCACTGGAGAAAAATTCAGACAATTGCTTGGGTAGAACAAATCCATGATATTAAATCTTCAGTTGACAAAAAAACTGTCAAAACTAAACAGATTGAAGCTAGTATCGTACGCTGTCCAGATTTAGAAGCTTCTGAAGCAATGGTAGAGCGCATTCATCAAGCTCGAAAATCAGGCGACAGCGTTGGAGGCATTATCCGGGCGGTCGTAAGAAATGTGCCTGCAGGATTAGGTGAACCAGTATTTGACAAACTTACTGCTGATCTTGCAAAGGGACTGATGTCACTACCTGCAACTAGAGGAGTGGAGTTCGGTCTTGGGTTTAATTCAGTGACGCTCAAAGGATCAGAACATAATGATCCTTTTGTGATTCAAAAAGGAGTTATCCGGACCAAGAAGAACCGTTCTGGAGGTATTCAAGGTGGGATCTCTAATGGAGAAGACATAGATTTGAGGGTTATATTCAAACCAACTGCCACAATAAACTATGAGCAGGACACTGTTACTCGCGATGGGAAAAAAACAAAACTTAAAGCTAAAGGAAGACATGATCCATGTGTTTTACCTAGAGCAGTTCCTATGGTAGAAGCCATGATTAATCTTGTATTAACTGATCATTATTTACGTCAACAGAAAAACTCTCTTTAAATCCATTTTTTTAATAAATTCACTATTTCTATATGCAATTGAAATTGGTTTTAATTTTGCAAAATATATTTAGAGTAACGAATAAGGAAAATTTTGCAGTGAAAGTTAGAATTATGTCTCTCAAAATTAAAGCTAAAAAAGTTAAATCAAAAACTATACGCCCGGCCAGATCAAGTCGTACCAATTCAGTTCTGGCTAATTCTTCAAATAGTTTTCTTACACCTGGCTCTGTTGCGATCCTTGGAGTTCTTCTCTTTATAGCATTTGTTCTTGCACAAATTATTTTCATAATTTGATATTTATAAAATCCTTTTAAAAATATATCATTTTATTCGGGATTCAATAATTTCCGCATTTGTACTTTGTGCTAGTTCTTTTAAAGAATCTTCTAGTTTTTTGCAAAATTCCTGTACTTCTTCTGAAGGTAGATCTTTTGGTACAAAAAAAGGTTCGCCATAGGATTCAACAATATTTGTAAAAGGTTTTGGAATTTTGTGTCTGTCCCAGCTTTTTAGTCGCCATTGCGAATCCGCCTCATAATGCCATGGAATTATAGGCACACCTGAGTATTTAGCAAGCAATACAACACCCGATTGAATTTTCTCTGGTGGACCAAGAGGCCCGTCTGGGGTAATTGCAACAGAAGTTTTTTGCTTAAGTAATTTAATTAGCTGCTTCAACGCAGGTATCCCTCCTCTTGAAGTAGATCCCCTTACAGCCTTATAGCCAAATTTAGCGAAAACATCATATATAGCTTCTCCATCGTCACTGCTACTGATTAATGCAGTTAAATCATGATTTCGCAAAAGCCAAATACTGAAAAAAATGTTTTTGTGCCAAGTTGCAACAATAACGCTTCCGTACAATTTCATGGTATCTTTTAGAACCCCATTATTATTTTGTTTTAATCGTGAAGTGTAACCTGTAATAAGAATCATCAAAGTTAGAATTTTAGTAATAAGCCAATGTTGCGATTTTTTCTTCCACAATTGTAATGATGCTTTCATAAAAAAGTAAAATTATTGAGTTGAATGAATTTGTAAGCCTATTTAAAATAATATTTTATCATGAACGACATAAGTTAAACAAATTACTTACTTTCAAAACTGATAGTGTTTAAATTTTTTCAATAGTAGTTTTTAATATAAACATTCAGAATTTAAAATTGTGCTATTTAAAAAGAAATTGACAGAAAAAAATCTTCATGAAGTTTTGCGAAAAGACTGGGAAAATGTTCTTGACGCTCTTTTTAGAAACATTATTGCAAACAGTGTTAATGGCATAGGAATAATTTGTAATACAAGTCGCGAGCACCCCGGCGACGGAGAAGGCCTTGTGCAGGAAGAACTCATATACCACATTAAGCAAAAGCGTGCTGATGAAGTTAGGACTCAATTGAAAAAAATTGACTTTGATCATTTTAAAAAAATCTTTGAAAATTTCTCAGATGGAGAACAAAAAGGTCTAGATTTTTATCGAATAAAAAATATTCTTATTAATGAAATCATGGTCTATCCACTAGTCCAGAGAAATGAAAAATATGGACTGCTTATATTTGATTATCCAATTGAAGTAGAAAAAACAAACAAAATGGTGAAGATTATTAATGGTGTATTGAAAAACCCTGAAATTCCTTCAAAGCCTCAATCTGAAACTTTTGATAATGAATAATTTTGAAAAAATGTTTTCAACAAAATTTATATTAAAATTCATTTTCTGATATTTTTTACAAGTTTTTTAAATCATTTCCAAATAAAAAAAATAGATTAAATCCAGCCGGAATAAATTTTATTTCAAATAATGAATCTAACTTTATTAATGCAATTTCTTTAAATGCATTTTCGGTCAATTGCTTTCGTAATGGGCACTTTGCTGCTAGTAACTAGCATTGCCCTTCTATTACCAATA
>PAZT01000023.1 GCA_002716165.1 Deltaproteobacteria bacterium
TTTTACCATCTTCACTAGAAGAAAATCCAACGGCACCTTCATGGGTTTCCCGTGAAGATTTCTTTAATGCTTTTGCCTGTCCTTTTTTACGCAAGAAATCTTTTGCTTCTTCCATATTTCCATTTGTTTCAACAAGGGCTTTTTTGCAATCCATCATCGCAACCCCTGTAACTTCTCTTAATTCCTTTACTGCTGAAGCTGTGATTGTTTTCATCCGATTTTGTCTTTAATTGTGTTTAAATTTTGTTTCAATGAGAGTCCTCGATGCGAGAACTTCCGGGAGTAAAGACTATTTTTCAGTTTCTGTCTTTTCCACTTTCTTTTCATCAGTTAGATTTAATGGATCTATTTTTCTTTCTTTTTTTTCAGCAGATTTTTTTGTCAGTGTTTTTGATGCTAATTTAGTAGATTTTGTTTCTAGTGTTTTGGTGGGATTTTTTATTTTATTCTTAATTACAGGTGTTTCAACAGGAGGTTTTTTTGAGTCAGCAGATGCTTTATTTTTTGTAGATTTGTTAGAATCTGTTTCATCTTTTACCTTCTTAGTTACTTTATTTTTAGTATCTGTCTTCTTTTTAGCCTTCTTGGAATTTCCCACATCTTTAGTGCTAATTACTTCCTCTTTAGTATTAGCTAGTAAAGTAGCATTAGTATAGTTTTCTTTCTTTTTATTACCATTTGGTTTAGTCTTAGTTTCTTTAATAGAAGACTTAATTTTTGGTAAAGCTTTGTTAGATTGATCTTCAATTTCAATTTGTTTACGTTCAGAATCCTTTTCTTTCAATTTGGATTTATTCAAACTCGGCTTTTCTTCAGCAGGTGTGACAATCCTGCGCTGCTTATATTCAGCTAAACCCTCAATTACTGCTGTAGAAATAACATTTGCATATAAAGCAACAGCCCGAGGAGAATCATCATTCCCGGGAATCAAATAATCAATACCGGTGGGATCACAGTTTGTGTCAGCAATTCCAATTACAGGGATTCTCAACTTTAGCGCTTCCTTCAACGCAAGCTGCTCTTTATGACAATCTGTGATAAAAAGAATAGAGGGAACACTTTTCATATCACGTACACCCCCAAGAGATCTTTCCAATTTCATGCGCTTGCGTTCCATCATCAGAGCTTCTTTTTTGATCACCCCTTCGTAGTTTCTATCTTCGCCAGCAATCTCTTCAAATGTTTTCATGCGTGCAATTGACTTTTTGACTGTACCAAAGTTTGTTAAAAGTCCACCAAGCCAGCGAAAGTTTATGTAAGGACTTTCACAACGTTCGGCTTCTTCTTTAACAATTCGCTGAATTTGGGTCTTTGTGCCAACAAATAAAGGCACTTTCCCTTCTGAAGCAGATGCTTTCACATACTCATATGCTTCCCTGAGTTTCGACAAGGTCTGTCGCAGATCAATAACGTGGACTCCATTTTTAGTACCATAAATGTAGGGGGCCATTTTTGGATGCCAGCGTTTTGTCTGATGTCCAAAATGTACCCCAGCCTCCAGGAATGTTTTTAATGATATGACAGCCATAAAATCTCCTTGAAATGGCTTGGTTATTTGTCCGTGGGATGATTACGAACTTAAAGTTAGTTAGGTGAAAAATAAAGAAACCATGATGTTATCAACACCCCATGATAATCAAGGTTCATGGTTTCTTGGGGAGATAAATATTAAACCGTTCATTATGGGCTAAAGTTTTGAAAGTTTACAAGTTGTTTTTGAAAATTAGAGCCAAGATTAAATGATAATTTTTATTTTTGAACAATCAAAACCAATTGATAAACTTGCATATCTCTTTTAAAAAGATAATGTGAATGATTCTAAACTTAATTAGTGTTCAATTGTAAATAAAAAAAATTTTTATAAGTATTTTGTGTAGAGCACTCTAAAGAATTTTTTCAAGAAATGTCTGATTTTTTTCAGTATATTTTAGTTGGATTAAGTCAGCCTCCCAAAATTTGATTCTACAAAAGGCCACGTATATGCCCATGTTGATATTATTGAATTTTCTTATTCTAATATAAACATATAAAAGGTTTCAAAAAATGAAATTTCTATAATTTACTATTTTCATTAATAGTATTTTTTTTTAAATATTTGTGTTAATAATTTATTTCATATTTTACAGTTGCCAGCATTGAAACATAAATATAATTTATTTCCGATATAAAGGTTAGGTTGAAAGACTCTGCAATTATTCTCACGAGTGGGATGTTCAATTCAAGAAACGCTAAAACTGCATTTGGCCTAGTCAGACATTCTGAAAAATATAGGATAATTGCAGTTATAGATCAAAATTATTCTGGACAAGATGCTGGCGAGATAGTTACAGGAAAAAAACTAAATATTCCAATTCATTCTTCAATTAAGGTTTTTCTAAGAGAGCAAAATTCAAAACTAAATATATCAGCTGAAAAATTTGCTCGAGGCTTATATGCAATTATAGGGGTTGCTACTCAAGGTGGAGTAATACCGAATGAGCTTCGACAGGAAATACTTGATGCACTGTCTCTGGGTATGCATATTGTAAATGGTTTGCATCACTATTTGAGTGACGATAAGGAATTAATTCAAGCTGCTAAGAAATTCCAAGCTAAATTAATTGATATAAGAAAACCCAAGCAGGCAAAAGAACATGCATTCTGGACTGGAGAAATAAGGAGTGTTCGAGCTCCGAGAATTGCAATGTTTGGGAATGACTGTGCAATAGGCAAAAGGACCTCCTGTCTCTGGCTGAGAAATGCATGCAGAGAATCTGGAATTCGTACTGAAATGATTTACACAGGACAGACAGGAAAATTGCAGGGTGGACAATATGGTTTTATTCTTGACTCAACGCTCAATGATTTTGTCAGTGGAGAACTCGAATCAGCAATAATTAGTTGTGACCAACGGGAAAATCCTGATTTAATTTTATTGGAAGGGCAGTCTTCTTTGCGAAATCCATCTGGTCCTTGTGGTTCTGAGTATCTTTGTAGTGCGATGGCAAAGGGAGTGATAATTCAATATAATCCAAAACAGAAGTATTATCTGGCTGACGATGAAAGAAAACTTTGGTCCATTCCTCCAATCGAAGAAGAACTTGAATTAATTCGTCTTTATGGGTCAAAAACTTTGGCGGTTACTTTAAATAGCCAAAATTTAACAAAAAATGAATTATATTCTGAACAAATAAGCTTGGAAAATCGATTAGGAGTACCAGTTATATGTCCTAAGGAAGATGGTATGAAGGAACTTGTACCGGTTGTAAAAAAGTTTATTACAGAACAGAAATTTAATCAAAAAGTAGTAAAATAAATTGAAAATATATTTTTGAATCAATTTGAACCCGTATGATGGATTTGGACTTGACTGATAAGCTTTTATTTTTCAGTCAATCGTGGAAGCAATTCAGCAAAGTTGCATGGACTATTGCGAATGTCAAGTTGTGTTGCTAAAATTCTATCCCATCCAGTACGGCATGCACCTGAAGAGCCAGGAAGACAAAAAATATAAGTTCCATTTGCGACACCTGCAGTGACCCTGGATTGAATGGTTGATGTGGCAATCTCTTCATAAGATACCGAACGAAACAATTCTCCAAATCCTTCAATTTCTTTATCAAACAAGGCAGATGCAGCTTCAGGTGTACCATCTCGACCTGTTAATCCTGTACCGCCTGAAGTAATTATAATCTCAACTTCAGAGTCTGCTATCCATCGGGAAAGAACGTAACGTATCTGGTAGATATCATCAGGAACAATATATTTTTCAGCAAGTAAATGTCCGGCTTTTGTGAGACGCTCAACAAGTATCTTTCCTGAAGTGTCTGTTGAAGACGTTCGAGTGTCAGAGACTATCAATACAGATATACGAAGTGGAAGAAATTTAATTTTTTTCATTGTTTAAGCTTTTTTTCAAAATAATACAGTATTAAACTCAGATTTTAGATTATGTTGTAACTAAATATAATAATTTTCTTTTTTTTAATATTAATTGTCAATTTTACTTGAAGCACTGATGTTTTTTTATTGAATCTAGTATGTGATCGACAACAATTTAGATCCAACCATAAATTAATAAATTTAATTTTTGTAAAATCCTTGAAAATACGAGCTAGTACTTACAATATAAATTTAGGTAAATAAAGTAAATAAGATCATCTTTAAACAAAGGTTTTGCTTATGATACCTTCAAAAATAAATACTCTGTTCAGTAAATTAAGTAATACTATTACCAAACCTCAAACGGAGCTTTTATACCGCAATCCATTTGAATTATTAGTATCAGTTATTTTGAGTGCGCAGGCTACAGATGTTTCAGTTAACAAAGTCACACCAGAATTGTTTTTAAAATATCCAACTCCGGAAAAAATGCAATCAGCTGGGGCAGAAAAAATTTTTTCATATATTAAAAGCATAGGATTGGCACCAACGAAATCAAAAAATATTGCAAGAACTTGTAGCCAGTTGGTTAGTTACCATCATAGTAAGGTGCCTAGAAGCAGACATGAGCTGGAGCAATTGCCTGGAGTTGGGCGTAAAACAGCAAACGTTATTTTAAACACAGCATTTGGTGAACCAGTTATTGCAGTTGATACACATGTTTTTAGAATTTCAAACCGTACAGGACTAGCAAAAGGAGATACAGTGCTGAAAGTGGAGGAAAAACTTATGAAGGTTGTTCCTTCAAAATGGAAAAGGAATGCTCATCATTTATTAATCCTGCATGGACGTTATGTTTGCAGGTCTCGTAGCCCTGAATGCGTGAATTGTGTGATTGCAAATGAATGTGAATATCAATACAAATCAACGATATAAAATATTAATAAAAGTAAAATTGAAAACAGTTATTTTAATAATTTTGAATTTTGCTGATTTTCAGACTATATTCTAGCACTTTTATTTTGGCACTTTTTTTCGACTATAAGGGAATTGAAAGGGAGGCTGTAATACTTCCAGCCGCTAGGCCCCGGATTGTGCTTGCCTCTACAATTAATTTGGGACACAAACTGGTACCTGAATTTGCAACTACTACTATTCTCTTTTAAACACTTATGGTATTTTTACGTTTACAGTTATACTGACTTTTATTTAAGCTAGATATTCATTTCTATAACGCTTCGTGTTGTACTAGAAGCAAAAGCTTACCTTTTTTTATATTGACAGAAACATGATTTGATACAACAAGATTTGAAACCCCGGATGGTATTTTACCTGGAATCAAATTTTGATTATTTAATTCATATTTAAGCCCTTTTGTAACGATTCCTTCAGCAGCTCCAAATATTGGGAGTATCGAAAGAATTGTCCCAGGTTTAATTTTTTCTTTCCAGTTTCGATTAATAAACTCCATCCGTTCTATTTGAGTCCAGGATATTAGCCGTGCATATTCAGAATATTTGAAAAGGATTTCTAGTCCTGAGAGAAATTGGTCCTGACGACCACCATCAGCTGAAAGAAGATGAATTTCTTTAAAACCGAGTTCCAAACAATGTCTAACAGCTTTGTCGGCATCATTAGTGTCTTGCTCAGGGATATGTAAAAACTTAGAATTGGGCATTTTATCGCGAGTCTTTGAAGTAAGTGAATCGAAATCACCAACCACAGCATCGGGCATGTATTTATTTTTTGCCAGTATATTTGCGCCACCATCCGCTGCTACATGATATGTTGTTTTTTCCCATAGTTGGTAAAGTAAATCTTTTGGAGGAGGATTGCCATTACAAACAATCAAAGCATTCTTCAGAAATTTATATTGCTTTTTAATTCCATCAACATTTGACATGGGGATCAATTATTTAATTTTTTTACTATTACCCTTGAGTTTAAAAAGGATCTTTATATTCGGGGCAAGTGAGGATTTTTTTAAGCATTATAGGAACTTAAATTAATTTCGTAATTTTGAAAAGGATAGGACAAATAATTTTAAAATTATCTGAATGTCAGTTTGCATCGGGAAACATTTATATTTTACTTAAGCTAAGTTTTAACTTTTTTCAAAAAATTGATTCAGCTTCTTTTACCAGACAAACGAATTTAGAAGTGCAAAAATACAGAATTTATTTGAGATGCATAATCACCAACCAAATAATTTGAGGCTGTTCACTAGTTCTAAAACGTTTTTTATCACACATAAATCTTTTATAATAATTGAAGTGCTAGTTCTGTTATAAGAATCAATGAGGAGTACTTCTGCTATTTATTCTTTTAAAAATTAATCAAATAAGATTGATTAAAAAAAATCTAAAAACTCCCCATTAATTCTTATGATTTATTCCAGGAATGTCATTGATCTGTTGGCACTGGACCAATCAGAGGGATACCCAGAAGTAGATTCCTCCCAAATCACAGTTTGGCCGTAACTCGAAGTGTTGTCAGTATGCACAAGTCCGTAATATGTAACTGGTGACGATACCGCACAACTATATGAAGTGCCAACTACAGGATCGGTGCCTGATAGAAAGGTTTTTAACCAGGTAGCACCGGCATCGGTTGAAGCCGTAACTCCAATACAAGAATACTCATAGCTTACCTTTGTAGCGGTCGATGAGAATGTACTACTTGAACCGCTTACAGATGTTGACAGTCCAGATACATTATCTCCAACAGTTAAACCTGTGAAACCTGCTGTAAAAGAAGCTACTTCAGTTGAACATGAAGTATCAGAGTAAAATTTAATGATTTGTGCATATGAAGAACTTGAAGTTATAGGATAATTAATAATAACCCCTAATGCATCGGTAGGTTGTCCAATAGAAGCTGCAAAAGTAGAAATCAGAGTAGAATTATCGATACAGTCTGTTGAATTATCTACACCATATCCTCCTTGAATACCGAACAAGTGAAAAGTACTCATGGTACCTGAAATACTCATATTGTCTATTCCAGTAATAGTTCCTGAAGCAGTTGAGCTACAGGAAGTTACTTCAGTTAGTGCTGAAGACCCAGCGCAACCTGATGTTGAAGTTGAAGAGGAGTCATCATCGGACGAGCAGGCCCCAAAAAATGAAATAATTCCTATAATCAGAGTTAAATAAATAAGTGCTTTATTCATATGTCCTCATTAAGATTAATTTTTTGTCGATTAAACAATTTTTTGTAGCAATTCCAAAGGAAGGGATTTGCTAGAAGGTTGAAGGAGTCCATAAGTGCGATTAGGTAAATTCAATTAAAATCTTTTGGCAACCATCTGATCCACTCTTATGAAGATCATAGGCTTGATTGACTTGTTTAAATGGGAAACGATGAGTCAATATTGGCTTAGTATTTATAATACCATTTGAAATCAACTCCATTGCCTTTAATGTTGAGGAATGACCTTTTTCAGTATTTGCATGCTCTATTGATCTGATATTAAGACATTTTGTAAACATAGTATAGTAGTCAACTTCCATTGGTTCACGGGGGACTCCAAATTGTAAAATGAAACCAGTATTGTTCCTTGCAAGCTCAAAACTTAGATTAATTGCTGACTTAGTCCCAGCAGCTTCAATTACAATATCTGCTAATTCTCCTTCATTTACGTCTTTTAAAAAACTTAAAGTAGATTCTTTTGAATTGTTAAATGTATGCGTAGCACCATAATCTTCACTCAGTTTAAGTCTACTTTCAATTTTGTCAATTCCAATTATTTTAACTGCTCCAAGTTGTCTTAGTATAAAGTTAAACCATTGCCCTGCTGAACCTTGTCCAATCACAACTGCTGTTTTACCTATTATATTTGGTAATTGTTTGGCAGCATAAATAACTGTACCCAATTGCTGAGACATAAGAAGCTCTTCTTGATTTTTATCAGAATTTAGAGGAATCAAATTTTTTTTTGCTGCTAAATAATACTCCGCCATTCCTTTATGATCAGGGGCAATTGTTAAGCAATGATCTCCATTCTTAAATGATTCTAATTCATTATTTGATTCAACGACCTCGGCTATTATTTCGTGTCCACTTGTACCTGGTGGCAAAGGATACATTTCATCTGATGAATGATGCAGCATCCAAATATCACTTCCACATAAAGAGATAATTTTGGGCTTTACCAGAACATAACCTCGTTTTAAATCAGGTATTTCTGCCTTTACATATTCTGCTTTTCCACGAGAAATAATCTGCCAAGCATTCATTAATTTATCCATAGTAATTTTTTGAAAAAAGTTAAAAATTAAAATACCTATTCACTTAAACTCTTTAAAAAAAGATCATACTCTTTTTTTTCAATCTCAACTGTAATCGAAGGATCATTAAATTTTTTTAGTTTTACATCCTTAATAAATTCTTTATAAGCAGATATCCTCTCATTTTGGATTCTCTCAAAATCTTTCCTTAATTTTCTATAAATTTTAGCATGACGAGGATATTTACCATGGTATGTACCGAGAATATCTTGGGAGAATAAGTATTGACCATCACAGCCTGAGCCACTTCCTAGAGAAATAGTTAAAATATCGACATTTTTTGTTATGAAAGAAGCAATTTTTTTTGGTACAACTTCCATTTCTACTGCAAAAACTCCTGCATCTTGTAAAGACAAGGTATGATAATATACTTCTTTTGCTTCATAAGCAGTTTTTCCAACTGCTCTAAAACCTCCAACCCAAGTTACTTGCGAAGGAATTAAACCAACATGGCTTATTACGGGGATTTTTTCATCTGTCATTTCCCTTATCCATTTACAACTATTCGCTGTGTAAACCGAATCTATGCCTATTGATAATAGAGAATAAGATGACTTAATCACTTCATAAGAAGAAGCATATGAAAAAATAGGCGGAGCACTCATTAAATGTGTGTTTGGACATGATTTTCTAATTCTTACCATGTCATCCAAAGTTGCATTAAATCCAAATTGTGGCATACCATAAGCAGCTGTAATAATATCAATCCCTGCTTCTTCAGCAGCTACAGCTTCTTCTTCATTATTAACAAATACCTCGCTGATCTGTCGTTTACCTTTTAATATTTTCAATTCATAAACGGATAATTTTTTTTTCGTCATTTTTTTTTGGGCTTGAAACAAAAAGGAGACGGTCCATAAAAATATGCATTAGCCTCTTTAGATAATTTCGGAAAAATGGTATATGCAGGATTTTTTGTTTGGCGAATTATAGAAATAACTGAGTCTTTAATTGCAGTGCGAAGGTTTGGAATAGCAGGTGGACAGTCATCTTTGATTTTTTCATGCAACCGTGGCAAGTTATAATATGGTACACTTGGAAACATATGATGTTCTAAATGATAATTCATGTTAGAGTAAAGAAATCTAATAAAATAATTCGTGTAAAATGTCCTGGTATTTAATCTATAATCCAGAACATCATCATTTAAGCCCACATGTTGCGTTATAACAATTAAGAATACGAAGGGGAATCCATAAAATGTTGGTCCAATAACATAAAGAACTGGTAATATTGAATTATGAAAAAGACATAATCCAATTATAAAACAGAAAGCTAACACCCAAATCCTACCCTCCCAAATAACCTTTTTATAATACCTATCAGGGATATAATTTTTTTCCTCCTCATCCAAGACTCCGACACTATGGAGTATCATTCTTTTTAAGTTAAGCTTACCTATTGATAAGTAAAAAAAGTTTAGTAAAATATCCTTGATAGAAGGTGGTCTATGTGAAACAAATTCAGGGTCTCTTCCTACTATTAATGTATCTTTATGGTGTCTAACATGACTCCAACGCCATTGTGTAGGAGGGAAGAGTTCAACAAATGATGACAACTGGTAAACTATTTCGTTCAAAATTTTAGATTTAAATGCAGTTTTGTGTCCCATTTCATGCCATCTAGAATTTCCCCCTAAAGCATATACAAACCCATATAAAGCAAATAAAGGATAAGCTAACCAACTTTCGATATAAGTATATGATATAATTCCTAAAATTATTAGCAAAAAGAGCCATAACAACGTATCAAAAAGGGGTCTAATATTATTTTTTTGTGACAAATCTCTTAAATCAGTTGAGCTAATTTTGCATTTATACCAATTGGCATTCACTAGACCCAATTCGTTTGCTTTGATGCTATCCTCTCCTAGTAAACTGTAATCTCTCTTTTTAAAATTTTTCAAAAGCATATGACCTTTTATTACTTAACGATTATTGAAGTGAGATTTTTAAGTGAATGGTATTAAAATATGATAAAAAGCTGTAATATCAGTATGTAGAGCGCCCTCCACTTAGGTCGAATACACCACCTGTAGTGAAAGAATTATCTTCAGAACAAAGCCATGCTACCATTGAAGCAGCTTCCTCAACCTTTAAAAATCTATTGCGTGGAATTTTGCTGAGCATGTACTGAATATGGTCTTCGCTCATCTGGTCGAAGATTCTTGTTTTGGCAGCAGCTGGTGTAATGCAGTTAACAGAAATATCATAACCGGCAAGTTCTTTCCCAAGTGATTTTGTAAGCGCAATAACACCTGCTTTGGCAGCACTGTATGGAGCTGCATTAGGGTTACCTTCTTTTCCTGCTACAGATGCCACATTCACAATTCTACCATATTTCTGATCAATCATTAATTGGGAAACTATATGAAGACAGTTGAAAACCCCTGTTAGGTCAATATCAATCACTTGCTGCCATTCCTTAGGAGGATATTCCCATATTTTTGCATTTTGACCAGCAATTCCTGCATTACAAACCAGAATTTCGATGGCTCCAAGCGATTCTTCAGTTGTTTTTGCTGCATTCCTGACTGATTCTAAGTCAGTGACATCCATTGTAACAGGTTGAACCGTTCCTTTTGTTGAAAGAGAATTTGAAGTCTCTTTGAGTAATGATTCATCACAATCCCAAAGGGATACTGAGGCGCCTGAGTCGAGCAGTCGTTCCGCAATTGCCAAGCCTATTCCTTGTGCTCCGCCAGTTATGACAGCATTGCGGTTTTTCAAATCAATTTGATTCATGTTTATGCACCTATTCTAGGGTCAATAAATAAATTTCTATGAGTACACATACCTACTTCATCTGATCCAAGGAAAAGGCTCCCTTGATTAATCCCTTTTCATAAATGCACTTCCTGCAGGCTTTCACATTCTATGCTGAATCATTAAGAGAAAAAACTGGTGATTCTGGTTCATCGTTAGTCATCCTTCTCCGTATTAAGGAGTTAAATCTTCAAAGCCATAAAAACGTACCAAAAAATTAACTGATATTATTTCTTTGTGGAATTTTACTAAAATATGTTGAGCTAACCTTGAATTTATAAAAATGAGAATTAAAGAGACTAAATTCATTTGCTTAATACTATCCTCTTTTTCAAAAATATAATTTCTGTTCTTTAAATTATTCAAAAAGGATATATCTTTTTATGATTTGCCTACTATAGGTTCAATTAAAGTTTCTTTATTTGGATCATCTGGAAGCAAAAAATCAAAATCACATCCTTCATCTGCCTGCAATACATGATCTATATATAACTTAGGATAACCTCGCAAATGACAGGATTGATTTTTTTTAAAATTACTTAGCCTATTTTTTATCTCTTCATCTGGTAATAATATATTTAATTGTTTTTTAGAGACATCTAATTTAATTTTATCTCCATTTTGAACTATAGATAAAGGGCCTCCGAAAGCAGATTCTGGGGTAGAATGTAAAATGACCGTACCAAAGCTTGTGCCACTCATACGAGCGTCACTTATTCTTACAATATCAGTAATATTTCTGTCTAATAATTTTTTTGGTATAGGAATTTGTCCCCATTCAGGCATTCCTGGTACTCCTCTGGGACCACAATTTTTCATTACAAGAATATCATTTTCATTGACATTTAAATCAGTATTATCAATTTTTTTTAACATATCCTCATAATCTTCAAATACGAAAGCATTTCCTTCATGGTTAAGGAGATGATTTGAAGCTGCAGATACTTTTAAGATTGCACCTTTTGGAACTAAGTTCCCAAACAAAGCTATAAGAGCTCCTCCTTTTTTAACTGGATTTGCACTATTCCTGATTACATCATTAGAGATAAATTTTTTATGTTTTAGTAAACTATAAAATTTTTTACCTGTATGATTGATACAATCATCATCAAGAAAATTCTTTAATTGGTATAAAAGATTTGGGATACCTCCGGCATTATGGAAATCTTCTATAATATAATCACCCGATGGTTTAACGTTTGCTAGCAGCGGGATAGAACTAAAAATTTCATCGAATTTTTTTAACTCTAATTTAATTCCACATCTACCTGCAATTGCTGTTAAATGAATTATCGCATTAGTAGACCCTCCAAGTGCTGCTAATATACGAATTGCATTAAAAAAAATATTTTTAGTAAGAATGTCTCTAGGCCTTAGATTCTGCTTTATCATATGTAAAATGTAGTGACCTAAATTTTCTGCTACTATCATTCTTCTACTATCATTAGCTGGGAGAGTACTAGATCCTAAAGGCATCATACCCAATACTTCTGAAAGAGCTGTCATCGTTGAAGTAGTACCCATCTCATTACAAGCACCAAATGAACATGATAATGAGTTTTGTAATTCATTCCATTCTTCTTCATTCAGATTACCTTTACGATATTCATCCCAGTATTTCCAAAAATCAGTTCCAGAACTTAACTTTTCACCCTGAAAAACTCCCAAAGATTTATGTCCACCAGAAAATTGAATTGAAGGAATATTCGCACTAGCACAAGCCATCAGCTGTGCCGGAGTAGTTTTATCACAATTGCATAAAAGAATTATCCCATCTATTGGATACCCTCTTATAGTTTCTTCTATCTCCATAGAAACAAGATTTCTATAAAGCATATCAGCAGGTTTTAATAGTTCAGCACCTAATGACATTGTAGAAAATTCTATTGGTATGCCTCCTGCGGCAGTAATCCCTCTCTTTATTACTGGAATTAGATTCCGAAATGCCATCTCACAATTATTAAATTCGCTATAAGGATTGCAAATCCCAATAATTGGCTTTTTATTTTTTTGATTTATATTGTGACCTAAAGATAACAAAGATGATCTGTGTCGAACACCCATTTCATCTTTTCTATTAAACCAATTACTACTTCGTAATCTTCCTTTAGTCATTGGAATCTAAAGCATCAGTCAATTTTTTGAAAATAATGTCAACTTCCCTATTAGTTTCAAAGTCTAATTTGTAATTACAAGGTTTTCTGATAATACTATTTTTAAATATTCCTCTTTTAACTAAAATATACTTTTCAATGGTAAGGAATGCATCCAAAGAGGTAAGTATCGAAATAAAGCTAGATAAAGGGAATGAAATTTTGTAAATACGAGATTCATTCCCTTCAAGTAGCGCTTTCCAAAGTGCTACAATTATATCAATTAAATCGGAACCAGGCATTGTGCCTTTAATCCCTCTTTTAAAACTATCTACCAAAGCAATCCCTCCACTACCCTCAAAAATAGGTGCTTCCCCACTTGTAGCATCTCTAAGCTCACTCAACCTAGGACCTATGGGATTAGATTCTGGCTTAAAAAGTATTTTTTCTGGGAAATTATTAAATAAATACGATTGTAATTCTATTGACATCGAATTCCCCAAATACCCACTAGCGTCTTGGACTACTAAAGGAATTTGTATAGAACTTAAAATGTCTTCGTAATATTGTTTAATTTGGTCTTCAGGACAAGGATTCGAAATAGGAGGTATCGCCATCACAGCATCTGCACCTGAATCTTGAGCATGTTTTGCAAATTCTAATGCCTGAAAAGTTGATTCACCTCCGACACTTACAATTACACAACCTCTATCTTTATTATATTTACATATTCTTTCTGCAACTTTTTTCCTTTCCATTTCAGTTAATCTAATTATTTCAGAAGCCAGAGCAAAAACAATCCCGTCACATTCGTTTTCATATAACCAATCGATTTCTTTCTCTAAAGTAATGTAATCAATGTTTTCACTATCGTCATATGGCATTTGAAAAACAGGTAAAACCCCTCCTAAATCTCGTTTTTTCATAAGTTCCAATTTTATTTAAATTAAAAACAGATTTGTTTTTTCTAAAATGAATTAATTTTTTTGATTGATTATGGTTTAGTTAGTAATCCGCCATCAACAGCTAAATCAGCCCCCGTTACAAATGACGACTCATCTGAAGCAAAAAACAAAGCCACATTAGCAACCTCTTCTGTAGAACCAATACGTCCAATTGGATGATAAGCAATTACCTTCTCTCTCTCCAAGGCTGGATTCTCTGTCTGAGAAAGATAGTGAATTAATTCTGGTGTTTCAATGAAACCAGGACATATGGCATTTACTCTAATATTTTCTTTAGAATAATCCAATGCAGTTTGTCTTGTCAGCATGAGTACACCTCCTTTGGATGCACAATAGGCAGCATCATCAGCAAACCCCACATAACTCGCAACAGAAGCTAAATTAATTATACTTCCACCTCCATTTTTCCGCATATGAGGAATTACAATCTTGGTGCAATTAAAAATACTTTCTACATTATTTTCCATAATGTTTTTCCACTCATTAGTAGAAGTATTTTCAATTGATTTAAGCATCCCAATGCCAGCATTGTTAACTAAAATATCAATGCAACCCCACTGGTCAAGAGTGTTTTTAACTAATTTTTCAACATCATCATAATTTGATACATCAGCCGTTGTATAGATGGCTTCACCACCTTTTTCTACTATTTCTTCTACTACCTTAGTCCCTTCTTTTTCAGAAGAACTTCTACTACAAATTGAAACTTTTGATCCATGAATTGCAAACATTTCAGCAATTGTTTTACCAATCCCTTTACTCGCCCCAGTAACAATTGATACTTTATTTTCAAGCCTCACTTTCCTCCTTTCATTTAATTAACCCACCGTCAACAACGTAATTTGAACCTGTAATGAATGAAGCTTCATCTGAGGCCAAAAAAAGTGCCAAACTTGCCACATCATCAGGAGTCCCAAATCTGCCTAACATAGTTGAGTTAATGATTTGATTTTTTATATTCATATCATTCATAAAAGTTTCCACCATAGGAGTATCTATGAAACCTGGACAGATAACATTTGCCCTTAGTCCGTATTTACCATAATAGTTAGCAATTGATCGAGTAAACGCTAACATGGAGCCTTTTGATGCGGCATAGGCATGTGCGTTCATATCCCCTGCATATGATGCAACGGAACCTACATTTAAGATAACCGAATTTTTGTTTTGTATTAATATAGGAATAAAGTAATGACAAAATAGAAAAACACCTTTCAAATTAATTTCTACTATTTTATCAAATTTTTTTATTTCCAATTCTCCTGTTGGAGCATCATTCAGGTCATAAACACCTGCATTATTATAAAGAATATTGATGTTATCAAATCCGCTTTTAATTTTATCAAAGAGATTCTTTACGTTGTTATGATTTGTTACATCCACTTGATAACAAACAGAACTGCCACCATTTTGATTTATTGAATCATTGACTTCTTGTAATTTTTTTATATTCTTATCTACTAAAATGAGGTTACAATTTTCTTTCGAAAATCTTTTTGCTACAGCCTCACCTTGTCCTTGAGCTGCACCAGTAATTAATGCAGTCTTATTTTTCAACCTCATTTGTTTTTTGATCTTAATAATTTAGTTTCTTTTTTATCAATTTTATTAAATTTATCAAAGCAGACCAAATATTCTCTTTCAGCTATTTTCTTCGAAATATACCCCTCAGAAACATCATTTTCAATTTTTTCAAATTCTCTTTTATTTGGCGGTCCATATCCACCTCCTCCAGAAGTTACAAGCTTGATGCAATCACCTTTTAGCATGTATATATCAGAGAATTTCCCATTACAAACTGTCCCAAAAGAGTTTTTCATATCATTATATTTTTTCCCTTTATTTTTTTTGACAAGGAATCCTGACCTTTTACCAGGTTTACCACCAAAAAATCCCTCAGGCTCAATTACATTTCTCTCAATAAAAGCTGATACTCTAATCTCATCAGAAAGAATTTCTATTTCTCGACTATATCCCAAACCTCCTCTATTCTCTCCATGACCACAAGAATTTTCATTTAATGCAAAAGATTTATGTAAAATTGGATATCTTCCTTCTAAAACCTCAATTGGTGCTATAGCACAATTTCCATTTGGGATACACAAAGCATCATTCCCATCTTTCTTATATCGGCCACCCCAGCCACAGCCTTCATTGCTTAAATTAGCAAAAACTTCATTTGTATCAGGATGAACCCCACCTATAGCTAATAATTCTGATGTCCCTCCATCAAATGCAGAAACTCTTTCTGGTAAAGCTTCCTTCAGCGCAGAATATATTCCCATTATAATGTGCGGATGTATCTCAGAGTTTCCTCCTACACTTGCACCAGGATATTCAACATTAACAATTGTTCCTGGCGGAGCTATAATTTTAACTGGCTTGTAACAACCATGATTTGAAGGTATATCATTATCTGTTATGTGGAACAAAGCGTTATATGTTGCTGATGCTGTCACACCATAAGTACAATTTACTGGACCTCTAGCTTGTTCTGCTGAACCAGAATAATCAAAAATCATTTCATCATTATCTACTATTATTTTTACTTTTAGTTTCAGCGGCTCATCAACAACTCCGTCATTATCGATAGCATAACCTTCATAATTATAAACACCATTAGGAATATTTTTTATCTCATTCCTCATTCTTACTTCAGAGTAGTTCTTGATTTCCTCTTTCATAAATCTAAAGGTTTTCAAATCATACCTGTTGATCAACTCCAGCAAACTTCTCTCACCAACATGCAAAGAACCGATCATAGCTTTCATATCTCCATAGGAATATCTAGGCGTTCTTACATTTGAAAGCAATATATTCCAAATATCTTCATTATCCTTACCTTGATTAATAATTTTTACAGGAGGGAATCGAATACCTTCCTGAAAGACCTCCGTTGCATCTCCTGCAAAACCACCAGGGACCATACCACCTACCTCTGTCATATGACCAATAACGCACATAAAAGCAATTATTTCACCTTTAAAGAATACTGGTTTGATCACAGTAAACTCTGGCAAGTGGCAACCACCTCTAAAAGGATCATTATGTAAAACAACGTCACCCTTTTTGAAATTTTCTATACCAATTTCTTGGATAGTCCACTCCGTAATATAGACTATTGCTCCCAGATGAGCCGGACAAAACTCTGCCTGAGCTATCATCTCCCCTTTCTCATCAAATATTGCACAGGAAAAATCTAATCCCTCATTAAATAGTGGTGAATATGAAGTATTCATCATAGCGATACCCATTTCTCTTGCAGTGGTAATTAGATAGTTATTTATAACCTGAAGAGTAATTTGGTCTACATTAGATTTCATAATTTCTCCTAATTTTCTAGTTTACATTTATGATTAAATTACCATATTCATCTACAATAGTTTTTTGATTAGGATGAAGTAAAGTAACTGAATTATTTTCTTCAATTACGCATGGTCCGCTAATTTTTTGATTACGAACCAAATCATCTCTTAAATAAACATCACAATCCAAAAATCCTTTTTTTTCAAAATAAATCTTTCTTTTACTACGCCTAGTACTTTTTTTGATATTTCCTAATTTCTCTGGCGCAGATTTCTTTGTTTTCCCAATACACGAAATATGAAAGTTAACAATCTCAACTATCTCGTTTGGTAAATCGTAACCATATAATTTTTTGTGCTCTAAGGCAAACAATTCAAATACCTTCTTTATCGATTTTTCATCAAAATTTGTTACACTATCTGGCAAAGTTACATCTACTCCATAGTTTTGCCCTAAGTATCGCATTTCTAATATTTTATAGAGCTTAGGTAAACCGGTATATCCTTCATTTTTGATTTGATTTAGTGAATTTTTTTCCAACGTTTTAAACACAGATTTAATTTGTTTTAAATCAATGAAGTCTGATCTCATATTTGCTGTTTTTGAGACATCAACCCTCATATCAGACATATTTAAACCAAATGCAGAAAATACTCCTTGGTTTATTGGAACTACAACATCTTTCAAATCTAGTAATTTAGCTAATTCAGCACAGTGTGCTGAGCAAGCACCTCCAAATGATACTAAAGAAAAATTCCTGGGGTCAAAACCTTTATCAATAGAAATAAGTCTTATCGCATTTACCATATTCCAGTTAACTAATTTTATAATATCTATCGAAGTTTCATAAATACTTTTGTTAATTTTGTTAGCTAATTTATCAACTATATTGTAACTCAATTCTTTATTCAATTTAAAATTACCGCCTGCAAAATTTTCTGGATTTAATCTCCCTAAAATTAAATTTGCATCAGTCACAGTAGGCTTATCTCCACCTCTGTCATAACAAACTGGGCCAGGATTAGAACCGGCACTTTCAGGGCCTACTCTTAATAATCCTCCTTTATCAATCCATGCTATTGAACCTCCTCCGGCTCCAATAGTCTTTACCTCAACCATAGAAGTTCTAATAGGAATACCCCACTCCAATTCAACTCCTTTAGATCTAGCAAATTTGCCATTATAAATTAGACTTACATCAAAACTTGTACCTCCCATATCAGCGGAAATTAAATTCTTCCTATTGGTTACTTTTCCTATGTATTGAGATGCAATCACTCCCCCTACTGGTCCAGATAAAATTATATCCGAAGGCCTTTCCGTTACGGAGTTAAAATCAGTGACTCCACCGTTTGATTTCATCATCAATAGATTTGAATTAAATTCATTTTTTTTCAGTCCATTTTGTAAATTTTTAACATATAATGAAACGGAAGGTTTTAAAAAAGCATCAATTATTGTAGTACTTGCTCTCTCATATTCCCTCCACCTAGGAAATACTTCATGTGAAAGAGAAATTTTTACATCCGGCAGAACATTCTTAAAAATTTCCCTTATTCTAATTTCATGATTAGGATGTAAATATGAAAATAAACAACAAACAGCAACTGCCTCAATTTTCTCTCTCTTAAAAATTTTAGCTAACTTAACAACATCATTCTCATTCAATTCTTTTAAAACTTCCCCTTTGTAATTGACTCTTTCATCAATATCAAAACAATATCTCCTTTTAACAGGAAGCTTTGGTTTATCCCATTTCAAATCGTAGTGATGTTTTCTATTCATCCTTTGAATAAAAATTACATCTGTAAACCCTTTTGTGCAAACAAATGCTGTCCTCGCTCCCTTTTTTTCTAACAATGAGTTCGTAGCGACTGTGGTTCCATGAATAATTGTTTCAATATCACTCATTTTTAAATTTCCGAATTGAATCGCATTTAAGACTGCCTCAATTGGATTTTTTGGGTTACTGCTTACCTTTATTGCGAATGATTTCTTATTTTCACTATCAAAGACCATGAGGTCTGTAAAAGTCCCGCCAACATCTATACCAACTTTTAGAGTCATAATATTTTTTTATTAAATTATTATTTAATTTGCTGAATATTTTTTTATCAATTCAATACACTCTTTAGAACATAATGTGTATTTTTTTTCTCGAAAAATTAAATCTCTCGGTTTTGTATTAAGTGGAATCATTTTGCCGCAAAATGTACATCTTTGAAATTTTTGATTTATTCTTATCATATTATTTAACTGCTCCAAATGTTAATGCTCTGACTATGAAATTCTGACCAATGAAAGCCATAACTATCATAGGTATTATAGCAATAGTTGCTAAAGCAGATTGAGGCCCCCATCTTAAACCAACTGCTTCACTGAAATATTGTGATAATCTAACGGGAACGGTATACAATTCACTATTATTTAGAATTAATGCAAACAGAAATTCACTCCAGACAAAAATAAATGTTAAAATAGTTACAGTAACCAACCCCGGGCCTAATAATGGTATAATCATTTTATATATTATTTTAAATCTGCCACAACCATCAATCATTGCTGCATCATCAATATCTAAGGGAATTTCATTTATAAATCCTCTTAAAATCCATATAACAAAAGGCAAATTAAAAGTAGTGTAAACTAATATTAAACCTGTATAAGTATCTATTAAATTGAAATTAGTGAACATAACACTGATTGGTATAGCAAAAGCTATTGGAGGTAGGAACTTAATTGATAATATCCAGTAAGCAAAATTATCTCCACCTGTATTAAATCTGGATAGACTGTAGGCACTTGGTATTCCCAAACAAACTGCTAAGATTGTAGAAATGGTAGTGATTATTAAACTATTTGTAAAAGCATCTTTACCACCATCTTCCCACATCTCAATATAATTATGAAAAGAGGGGTCACTAGGGATCCAAATCGGGGGGGTGTGTAAGTATTCTACTTCAGCCTTAAATCCTGTAAGGATAATCCATGCTAATGGTAAAATTGTTAATACCAAAATAAAAACAATTACTAAATAACGAAAAATAATAAAAATATTATTTATTTTCATAATCAGTAATAAATTTAATTAAAGTGCTTGTAAATATTATTATTACAATCAATAAAATAAAAGATCCAGCTGTGGCATTACCCATACTCCAAAATCTAAATGCCAAATTATATATATATACTGATAATGTTTCGGTTTGTATTCCAGGGCCAGCTCTTGTACTTAGTAAAATAACATCGAATAATTTCAAGAGATCTAGTGCCCTAATCAAAAAAGTTACTAGTAAAATGTATTTTAACTGAGGAAGGACTATGTAGAGAGCTATCTGCCAACTATTCGCACCATCCACGCGAGCAGACTCAATAGGTTCATTTGGCAATGACATTATTCCTGAAAATATTATCAAAAAAACAAAAGGAGTCCATTGCCATGTGTCTGCAAGAATAATTACTACCTTTGCCCAAAACCCATCTGATAACCAAGCTATATTTGTTTCCTTTTGAAGAACGAAATCTATTATTTGAGGTATAAAACCGTAATCGTTAGTAAAGGCTATTCTTGCTGTGAATCCTACTACGACTGGACTCATCATCATTGGTACTAAATAAATACTGGTGATAATTTTCTTGAATTTAAAATCTCCACTAAATAAGAAAGCCAAAAATAAGCCGAGTATCATCTGTATAGAAATAGTAATCACTTCAAAAACTAGAGTTACGTATGAAGCATTACGATATCTCTCATCTTCAAAAATTAGATTTTTGTAATTATCAAACCATACAAATGGTTTTTCAGGTATCATTGCATCATACTGATGCATGCTAGTATAGAGAGCGTCTAAGGTAGGATAAACAGTAAGAACTAATAAAAGAATTACTGATGGAATTACCAAAATCCATTTGTAATATAAATCAAAAGCCTTCATAAAACTAATTCTAGATTTTAAGATAATACACTATGTGAACAATCGTTGAGTTTTTAATCGGCAGGTATTAAAATACTTGTATGTAAAAAAGTTTTATAATTTATAATCTATAAAAAAAATTAAAATTAGCATTTTTTATTTTTAATCCTGATTTAGTAACTTAAGCTAATAAATTAAACAAAATAATTTATATCTCTTATATTATTGAGGGTGCTTGCACCCTCAATAATAATGTTTGAGTTCTAATTGTAGTAACTATCTAAAAGTGCGTTATATAATCTTAACTGTTTATCCTTTCCAAATTTCTTTGTAATTTTATCCCATTTTTTTGCAGCATTATCCAAGGCTTTCTTTGGTGAGTTAATTTCCCCAGTCATATACCTTGAAATCTCTATTTCTAATGCCTGCATATATTCATCATTACCTGGTAATATCAAATCAGGGAATCCTTGAGCAATGTTTGCTTTTTGGGCATCAAAATAGTGGTCTGCACCTTTAAAAATTGACCTCATTTCTTTATCATTGAAAATGGATTTTCTTATTACATCTGTATTACCTGACAAATTCATATTAGCCCTCTTCATCTGTTCTTTAGAAATTAACCATTGAGCTACTAGATAAACTGCCTCTTTTGGTTTTTTACTTTTTGAATTAACTACTAGAGAATAACCTGGGAAATTCATGGTTTTTGGATTGTGCTTACCATTTACAATATATCCAGGTACAGTAGTATAACCTACTTTACCAATTACCTTTGATGCTTTTACGTCTACAAAGTTTTTTCCAGCTGCAGGCCATGTAATAAGCATAGCCGCTTTCCCTTGACTAAAAGCAGCCAAGGTTTCAACATAACCATAGCTTAAAACATCTTTGGACATATATTTATTCATATTCTTTAAATCTCTCAGCCCTCGCACGCCTTCTTCACTATTTATTGTTGCTTTCATATTATTGTCAAAATAATTTCCTCCCAATGATCCAAGTCTCTGAATAAACCATGGATAAGTTAAACCTTTAACTCTCCACTCAGTCGCTCCATATAAGTTTTCACTGGGTCTATTGAAAAACTCACCAATATCATCAAATTCATCCCAAGTTCTTGGTGGTAACAAGTTATAACCGTACTTCTGTTTAAACTTTCGTTGCTCATTTTCATCTTCAAACAAATCTTTCCTGTAATATAAAATCCAAGTATCACCGTCAGTAGGTAAACCATAGACACCTCCTGCGTAAGAAGACCAAACTTTATTGAATGGTGCTACCATATCATCCAATTCAGGGTCATATTTGTTAACCCACTTTGTTAAAGGTTCTAGATAACCAGTATTGTAAAAATCACCCATCCATGAAGTTTGCAAGAAAACAATGTCATAAGTTCCTCTTTTACCCATTGCATCTTGAAGTATCTTTGTTCTATGTTCAAGAAAAGGTGCTTCTTTAGGGATTAGTTTATGTCCTGTTAATCGATTAAATTCTTTTGCATTCACTTTTGCCATTTTGATAGTTATATCTTCAGCAAATATTGTGAACTTGGTACCAGGCTTCAAATTTAGATTTTTTAAACCTTGTATCGCTCTCTCGCTTGAAGTATTCGCAGAAACAGTGAATACAAAACTTAAGGTTAATGCAAATATCATCAGTAGTTTTTTCATTTTTACCTCTATTAGTTACATAATTTAAAATTAATGAATAACTTTAGGCCTAAAATTAAGAGTTTTTTCTCAATGGAAACACTATCATAGGCTTAATGTAGATTTACTTGTATTTATTGAAAATGAGATGCTATAGATTTTAAAAGAAATGTCAACAAAAAATTAAATTTATTTTTCACTCATGTATGTAACATTTTAGTTTAATGACAGTTAACATGAGAATTTTTTTTCATGATTTAAGGCATTGTGCAATCAATAATCTCCTCCTTAAGTTCAAGTGCCCGTTCTCCTAAAGTTGTGTTCATCAGTTTGATCGGTTTCCGGGATCTAAGAACCAGAAAAAGCTGGTACCATGTGTCTGTGAACCATTTGTACTGGAAGTACGCCTACGAATATAAAAATCTTCAATCTCATCAAAACGGGCAATCATGTTGTTGTTTCATAAATAAGATTTGTTACGATTATCAAAATGGTGTTCTACTGGTTGTATAATTTGCAAAATTTCAGAAACTAATAATACCAAACCGAAAATCAATAATAATGACATAAAAGCTTCTGGTATAAGCCTGGCCGCCCAATTCAATCCCTCCATAAACATCAGTGAAGTGACATCTGTCATGTTTTCAAACAAAGCTATTATACCCGTGATACCTAAACCTGCCAGGGTTTTTAAGATGGGTTCAATTCGTGTCTGGTGGATCACCAGCAGTATGGGACGAGGACGCAGTACTTCATTAAGTTTAGGCATTTTTGGAGCTTGTTAAATTGAAGTCTCTAGATCAGTCTTTGAATATTACTGCTTTAAAAAAACCTAAGAAATCAAAATTTAGCTTATGTCTAACTCTTATTCACATTTTTTATATTTTTCAGAAATGGCTCAACCAGGTCCATAGGTGGAGGAAAGACGATTGTATTTGTTTTATCTGAGGTAATTTCGGTTAAGGTCTTATTGATGAGGAGCGTAAAAAGAAATGGTGCAAGGACATCTATGGTTCTAGTGATAAATACTTAGATTATTGTTAACAATTAATAGGAGAAATTAAGATGGCTAAA
>PAZT01000025.1 GCA_002716165.1 Deltaproteobacteria bacterium
ACAACTGGCGTAGACGCGGAGAATTTCATCAAATTAATCCTGTAATGACTAACACTTTGCAAAAAGCTGTTCGTACCAACAGCCAAGATGCATATGATGAATTCTCCCATTTGGTTAATGACCAAAATCAGCGTTTTTCTACACCAAGAAATTTGTTAGAATTCAAAAAATCTAAGTCTATTAAGCTGAAAAATGTTGACCCTGCCTCTGAAATTGTAAAAAGGTTTGTTACAGGTGCAATGTCACTTGGTTCGATCAGTAAAGAATCACATGAAACTTTAGCAGTTGCCATGAACCGTATTGGTGCTAGAAGCAATAGTGGAGAAGGTGGAGAAGACTCTTCGCGATATGTAAAACGAAAAAATGGAGATATGCCCCACAGTGCCATTAAACAAGTTGCTTCCGGACGTTTCGGTGTAACGATTAATTATCTGGTTAATTGCTCAGAAATTCAAATAAAAATAGCACAAGGAGCAAAGCCTGGTGAAGGTGGACAACTGCCAGGGACAAAAGTCAGTGAGGATATAGCAAAAATTAGACATTCCATTCCAGGTGTAACACTTATTTCGCCTCCTCCACATCATGATATTTATTCGATTGAAGACTTGGCCCAGTTAATATTTGATCTCAAAAATTCAAACCCTGAAGCAAAAATCAATGTAAAGCTAGTTGCAGAAGCAGGAATTGGAACAATTGCAGCGGGAGTGGCTAAAGCTCACGCTGACATTATTACCATTGCAGGGCATGATGGTGGCACAGGTGCATCTCCTTTAACTTCAATAAAACATGCCGGTGTACCTTGGGAACTAGGCATATCTGAAGCTCACCAAACATTGATGCTCAATCAACTTCGTGGAAGAGTAAGACTGCAAACTGATGGTCAGTTTAAAACCGGCCGCGACGTGGCAATTGCAGCAATGCTTGGTGCTGAAGAATTTGGGTTTTCAACTATTCCACTAATAGCTATTGGCTGTGTAATGATGCGCAAATGTCACCTCAATACCTGTCCGGTTGGGATTGCCACTCAAAACCCAACCTTGCGAAAGAAATTCACAGGCAAGCCTGAACATGTAATCAAATATTTCTTTTTCGTTGCAGAAGAACTTCGCAAAATAATGGCTAAATTGGGTTTTAGCCGTGTTAATGAGATGGTGGGACGAACAGATATGATGATTCAACGGGGGGATATCTCACACTGGAAGGCAGAAAAAGTGAATTTGTCAACTTTACTGCATAAAGTCCCACTAGGAGAAGATGACTCTCTTTATTGCACTCAGAAACAGAATCATAACCTAGAAAATCAAATTGACCATAAAATAATTAAAAAATCTTCAGAAGCTTTGAAACAAAAAAAGTCAGTAAAAATTTCTCTTCCGATCTTTAATATAAACCGTGCCGTTGGAACTTTACTGAGCAACGAAATTACTAAGAGATATGGTGCTAAAGGCCTACCTGATGGAACAATACACTGTAAATTTGATGGTTCTGCAGGACAAAGTTTTGGAGCATTTTTAGCCAAAGGCGTTACATTTGAATTAGAGGGCGATGCAAATGATTACACTGGCAAAGGCTTATGCGGTGGAAGACTGATAATTTATCCACCCAAAAATTCAAGTTTTCGAGCAGAAGAAAATATTCTGGTTGGTAATACTGTGCTTTACGGAGCAACTGCAGGAGAAGTTTTTTTTAGCGGTATTGCAGGAGAGCGATTTGCTGTCCGAAACAGTGGGGCTACTGGAGTTGTAGAAGGTGTGGGGGACCATGGTTGTGAATACATGACCGGAGGAAACGTGATTATTTTGGGCGAGACCGGAAAAAACTTTGCTGCAGGTATGAGTGGAGGAATTTCATATGTCTTTGATGAAAATAAAAAATTCGAATCAAAATGTAATTCCAGTATGGTAGCTTTGGAAAATGTGACTAATACCGAAGAAAAAATGTGGCTCCGTAGATGGATTACAATTCATCAGGAAAATACAGGAAGTCTAAGAGCAGGACAGTTGATTGAAAACTGGGATAAAATAGTTCCTAAATTTGTAAAAGTAATACCAAACGAATACAGGTTAGTACTAGAAACATTAAAAAACAAAGCCGCATGATGAAAGGTTTTTTCAAAATATCAAATGGGAAACGATACTGGTTTTTTACAATTTAAGAAAGAAAGCCCCCCTCTTCGTCCTGTACAAGAAAGAGTACTAGATTATGAGGAATACGATACTTTTTTTCCTGACGATGACCTCCAAAAACAGGCTGCCCGTTGTATGGATTGTGGAGTTCCGTTTTGCCACATGAGTTGTCCATTGGGTAACATGATTCCAGACTGGAATGATCTTGTTTACCAAGGGAACTGGAAAGAGGCGCTTGCTTCATTGCATAGCACTAACAATTTTCCTGAGTTTACAGGAAGAATTTGTCCTGCACCATGCGAAGATAGCTGTGTGCTGACTGAACACTATACTTTGGATTCAGAAGAAAAACTAAACAAAGTTAATACCGTTACTATTGAAGAAATAGAAAAACACATATCTGAAAGGGGATGGGATGAAGGTTGGATAGAAGCTCAACCTCCCAGTAATCTTACAAATAAACGTGTTGCTATTATTGGTTCGGGTCCAGCTGGACTTGCAGCTGCTCAACAGTTGCGAAGATCAGGTCATACTGTAACTGTATTTGAAAAAGATGACAGAATAGGTGGATTACTTGTTTATGGGATCCCAGATTTTAAGCTTGGTAAAAGGATTGTATCACGAAGACTAACTCAACTAAGACAAGAAGGTGTTGATTTTGTTACAGGTATAAATGTTGGTATCGATGTATCTGTTAATGACCTTAAGAAAAATTTTGATGCTGTCCTGCTAGCAATTGGAGCACAAAACGCGAGAAAACTGACTGCTAAAGGACATAACTTAAATGGTGTACACTATGCTATGGATTTTCTCCCACAGTGCAACCGCGACGTAGTCGGGGACTTCATTCCAGAAAATGAGAAAATTGATTCAAGGAACAAATTGGTAATAATTCTTGGAGGTGGTTTTACTGCGGCAGATTGTCTGGGAAATATTAATAGGCAAGGGGCAAAATCGAATGTTCGCCAGTTTGAGCTAGTCAATATGGAGCCAAGGCCTACTCCTGTACATGAAGAGGCTAATACGGATTGCAGGGCAAACGTTTTAACAGAAGCGATTATAGACGATGGTAAAGGAAATGTTACGGCTGTCAAGGGCGTAAAAGTGGAATGGGAAAGTAAGAATGGAAGAATGAATATGAAGCGTGTTGAAGGCACTGAGTTTACTGTTTCTGCTGATATTGTATTGCTTGCAATGGGTTTTTTAGGACCTACAGTTGAAGGACTATTGGAAAATCTGGAGGTTGAATTAAGTGTTGTTGGGACTGAAAAATCACTTAATCCCACTCAAGTGAAAAAGTTACTTAGAAACTCTCAGCCTGTTTATTCTGTTCGTTCAAATGAAAATTTCATGACAACTCAGGATGGTGTATTCGTAGCTGGAGATGCTAATAGAGGTGCATCTCTCGTTGTCTGGGCAATTTGGGAAGGAAGAGAAGCTGCTCGTTGTATTGACGAATATTTAATGGGAAATTCTGTACTACCATCCACACCTCAGGCAGAAGTTTTAGTTTAACAGGCTTTCACACATATACCTTGAGTAAAAACAAACTTATTTTCTGTTCAGCTCTGCTTTCTTTTGTTGGTATAACAACGTATGCACTATGGAAAGAAATTGCCCGAAATACTTCAAATCTAGAGCAAAGTATTAGCGGAGCTATCCTCACAGCTCAAGGGGTTGGTGGAAGAATAGTAAAAACTGATAATGCTCATATTTTACTTTTTGATCCCGACACATTAGAACTTGCAGCCTCTAAAATTATAAATCCTTTTTTACCTCCAGTAACTTTTATTATTGGTCAGTCAGATTCAGACCGTAAGCTTAGTGGTATGTACAAGATGCTGGTTCTGACCGATAAAGACGGTGATCCAAATCATCCTTCCATTGGAGAAATAATCGGCCCCCTCACTCATAAGATTCCTTTGGGGACCGAAGGATATAAATATTATCTAGACCGTCCCTTTAAAAGATTCCCCAGAGATCTAGTGAACCTTGAAGGAGACTCTCAGAAATACAGCATAAGTGGGATTGTAAAAGTTTCTCCAAAATTATCTAGTTTAGTAGACCCAGAAGATAGGCTGATCATAATGCTTTTCGATCCTAAAAAAGGCAGACCAGTTGCAGTTAAAATTCTGAATAATTTCAAACTGCCACAAAAATTCAGTATCGGCAATTCGAATGCCTTGGGCATTCAGCCTTTTAGGGGTGAATTTTCCTTAAGAATACTTACAGATAAAAACAACCAGCCATTTGAACCTGTAATAGGAGAAATAATTGGCAGATCAAAAAAACTAATAGCTTTAGGTGCTAAAAATATTGAATTTGTTATGGATCAAAATTATGTCCGTTGAAAGGGGCATTTTTCAAACAAATATCAAAAAATAACTTCAGGACGAGCTATTTTAAGTGCTTCATTAATATTTTCTCTAAAACATGCTCTATTAGGGTAACCTCCTGACTGCAAATATTTTTCAGGTGGTATTATCTGCTTAAACTCAAGATTTTTTTTTGTTACTGCTATTTTTTCGCCAGAGCGGCCCAGCCCACTCTTCTTGAAAAGGTAATTCACTTGAAGATGTTCATTAGATATTCTGATTAAACAACGTACAAAGTCTAGATTTGGAAATTCCTTGGATTCTGGGGGTATGAGTTTGACCTCTGTCCATTCTGATTTTCGTTTTTGATATTTTTCTAGGAAAAAAAATTGTGTTGTAAATGTCTGAAGAAAATTCTGTAATATTGGATGCAACATAATTGTCAAATCAAGTCTCCCCCCTTCAGAAAGAGCATTTTCCCCTCCAAAAAGTAAATATAGCCCCCCCTGTTTATCTGTAATTGGAGAATCTGTAGCTAATTGAAAAATCCACTCGTATGATTTTTCGCAGTCTGCATTAAGGGATACGTCTGTAGACAATACTTGTTTTTCAAGTAATTCCCATGGTGACTCTTTGCCTTCTTTGATATTCTTTTTCAATCCATATGCAAGAATTACCTGTGATGCATTTAAAAAAACTGTTTCATTGCTCATATTGCGAACTATAAGCCTCCCTTTAATTTTTTCTCCCTGATCCCAATTCTCTCCATCTATTTCGATTTGGTACTTTAGGGGCTGGTGGAAAAAAGTGCTTCTCATTAAATCCTATACATTTTGTATTAAGGTAAAGATAATTTATTAATTTTTTTGACTTCAACCTATGCTGAATCGGATCTTTAGTTCGGAAATTATTTTTTGATGAATATACTCAATTTCCTGCTCCCCATCTAAGCAAACAAATCTTTCAGGTTCAGCAGAGGCTAATTCCTGATATCCTTTGGCAGTGCGTTCAAAAAAATTATGCGACTCTATGTCAAGACGATCTTTTACTGATTTTTCTTTTCTTTGGTCTAGTCGATGGGCAATAGTTTTCGTTGAAATAGTTAAAAGGAAAGTCAAGTCTGGAGTATATGGTTTTATTCTTTGATTAATAATAGACTCAATACTTTCTAAATTCAAGCCTCTGCCATATCCCTGATATGCTACAGTGGAATCATGAAAGCGGTCGCACAAAACAATTTTTCCATCAATTTTAGCAGGAATAATTATTTCAGTGATATGTTGAATCCTGTCAGACAAATATAGTAGTAATTCACTTTCTGGATTAAGTTCTTTGTGTTCGGGATTTAAAAGAATATTCCGGATTAGCTTACCTATTTTTGTGCCTCCAGGCTGCTGCGTCTTTATTACTTCGCAACCTTGTAATTTCAGCCATTTTTTGGCTTTATCAAGTTGGGTACTCTTTCCACAACCATCAAGTCCCTCAAAAGTAATTAATTTTCCGGATTGCATTCAAAGTAAATATTAACTGATGAGGAAGCAAATTAAGATTCTACCAGAACTACATCTGAGAAGTTGACTTAAATTGCATCTTTTTTTGATATGAATTTTATACAGATATATTAAACCCAGTGTCAAATATTTTTATTTTAAAATGGCCTGCACTAAATTATTTTTGCAGCGCAGTATAAATATTAGACAAACTTTAATTTATATTCCTTATTTTACTGACTTTCATTAAAAAAAAATACCATCATTCAAAACAACATTCCTTTTAATTTTTATAACCCAGAAAAAAAGTTATTTATTCTCAAAAGTGAGGATAGCTATTCTAACAAAATCTTGATTTTTAGAGGAAAATAATATAGCTTAACGTATGATTTATCAAAAATATTTCTTCTAAAAACCCAATAAGGTTCAAATAATATATTATGCTTAAATTGAAAAAAAAAACCAAACCAGAAAAGATTCTTATGGGTGATGAATTATACATTCTTTGGCAGGATGGTAAGGAAAGCCACATTAAATATTTTGATCTTCGTGACTCATGCCCCTGTGCAACATGTATAGATGAATTTAGTGGATTAAAAAAATTGGACCCAAAAACTATCCCCAAAGATGTTCGTCCTTTAAGAAGTGAATATGTAGGGAACTATGCCTTGCGTGTTTACTGGAGTGATTCCCATGATACAGGTATTTTTCACTATAAGATGCTTCGAACGTTTAATAATTCTCAATAGGTAGCATTTGCTTAATAAAAAATAATTTCAAACAAACCGGGTAAATATGAATCAAATAAAAGGGGATTTAATAGCCACAAATCTGAAAATTGCCTTTGTGGTATCAAGATTTAATGAGTTTGTTTGTGAACGCCTACTAGATGGAGCCTTGGATTCATTTTCTAGGCTCGGTGGAAATGACGATAAAGTAACCTTATTGAAAGTTCCTGGTGCCTTTGAGCTACCATTAGCTGCTAAGAAACTGGCTGAGAGCGGAAAATTTGATGCTATCGTCTGCCTAGGAGCTGTTATTCGCGGAGAGACATCACATTATGATTATGTATGTTCAAATACATCAAGTGGTATTGCTGCTACTTCCCTTGAAACCGGAGTACCTGTCAGCTTTGGGCTTCTAACTACTGAAACAGTGGAACAGGCGATTGAGCGTTCTGGCTGTAAAGCAGGAAACCAGGGTCGTCATGCAACTGAATGTGCGATTGAAATGGCACGTCTGATAAAGAAAATATAGCAGGCACAGTAACTGCATCGCCTTACGGTATGCCGGAAAATAAATCCTTACAAAATTTGTTTGATAGTTTGGAATGTACCGGTTAACTAAGCCTTAAGGAATAACATGAATTCTTCTCTAAAACATATAGTTTCACAACTGGAGGATTTGACTCAGCAAGACATTTCAATTGACGTTGGACTCGACATGTTGGAGTCATCAGCCAAAACGCTAAAGGACGTAATTACAATCAACGTGATGCGTGATTCCTACAATGAATTGTTAGTAGAGGAGCGCAAGTGCCAGACTCAGTAATCCTATTAGGGTGAAATTTATTAAATTTCACCCAAAGTCATCTCCAAAAAAACATAACTTATCAAAAACCGGCTAGATTTCCGCTTGCTTAGAAATTTGGCTTGCAGCATACTTTCTTCTCCTTAATCTTAACTTAATTCAAATTTTACAGCAAACTCAACAATGTTTGATGTAATTGGCTTTGATGCCGATGATACCTTATGGCATAATGAGTCTATTTTCAACATGACTCAGGAAAAATTTCGTGAAATACTTTCACATATTAGTCCGGAAGTGGTTGATAAAACTCTATCTTCAAACCATATAAAAAACCTCAAAGTCTTTGGATATGGAATTAAAGGTTTTATTTTTTCTATGGTTGAAACTTCCATTGAACTTACTAATGGTGAAATAAATGGGAATGAAATTCTAAAAATAATTGATTCTGGTAAAGATATGTTAGCTGAACCAATTGTTCTATTACCGCATGTAAAAGGTGTAATTGATATGCTTTCAAAAAAGTATAGCCTATTGCTTATTACCAAGGGAGATCTTTTTGATCAGGAATCTAAAGTTGTCCGTTCAGGTTTAGCTGAGTATTTTACAGCTGTCGAAATAGTGAGTGATAAAAATTGTGAGACATATAAAAAAATATTATACCGTCATAATATTGCTGCCTCACGTTTCTTGATGATAGGAAATTCAATGCGCTCAGACATTGTACCCATTGTTAATATTGGTAGTCACGCAGTACACATACCTTACCATACCACCTGGGATCATGAAAAAAAACATCCATATATTGACCCCAAAAAATTTAAAAAATTAAATCATATCGGTTTACTACCTGGGCTGATTGAGGAGATGGCGTGACAATAGAATCGCTAGAGGGAATTAAAGTAGCATTAGTTCACGATTGGCTAAATGGAATGCGAGGTGGGGAAAAATGTCTAGAAGTACTATGTGAATTGTTCCCACATGCAGATCTCTACACTTTGATTCACGAGAAAGGTAAGCTTTCCAAGATAATAGAGTCTATGAATATAAGAACCTCCTTCATACAATCGATGCCTTATGGTGTAAAAAAATACAGGCATTATCTCCCGCTTTTTCCTCTGGCGATAGAGCAGTTTAATTTGGATGGTTATGACTTGATAATAAGTTCTAGTCATTGCGTTGCTAAAGGTGTGAAACATAATGTCTCAAGCTATCATATTTCATATGTTCATACTCCAATGCGCTATGTATGGGATCAGTTTGATACATATTTCAGACAGTCTCGAACCTCTAAAATGGTTAGAATTGGTGCTGAAATTTCACGCTCATATTTACAGCAATGGGATAGAAAAACATCAAAAAGGGTAGATACTTTTATATGTAACAGCCAGAACGTAAGAAGTAAAATTCGCGACTATTACAATCGTGAATCTCAGGTTGTTTATCCTCCAGTAGATTTATCATTTTTTAAACCTGGTGGTTCAAAAGAGAATTTTTATCTGATGGTTGGTGCATTTGCTCCCAACAAAAGAGTCGACCTAGCTGTAAAAGCATTTAATCATCTAAAACTTCCCCTTAAAATTGCTGGAGGTGGTCAAGATGAAGCATATTGCAGATCTATTGCAGAAGATAATATACAATTTCATGGTACACTCTCAAACAATAAACTCTTAGAATTATATCAAAAAGCTAGAGCTCTAGTTTTTCCCGGAGAAGACGATTTTGGTATCACACCTTTAGAAGCTCAAGCATGCAATACTCCCGTTATAGCATACGCATCTGGAGGAGCATTAGAAACGGTGTCTGATCAAACTGGTATATTTTTCAGTGATCAAAACAAGGAAGCACTATGCGAAGCAGTTATGGAAATGGAACGTAGCTGGAAAAAATTTTCTCCAGACACATTTTGTAATCAAACAAAACTTTTTAGTCGAGAAGATTACATAGAGCAAATGGCTACTAAAATTCAAAATGGATTCATGGAGTGGCAGAAATGAAAAGAAGTAGAATTATAAACTATATTTGTAGCTTCACAATATCTACTATCATCCTCGGTCATTATAGTCTGCACTTCAACCAGACAGCTCATGCATTTTTTGAGGACCATTTAAGATATAAATTATTAAACTATTGGTATCCTATGTTGAGTGAGCCTTCTCCGGAGAAGAGATTTCAAGCGTCAAGAGCCTTTTTGACTTATCCAGAATTGAGTTTGCCGTTGCTGCGGAATTCCATAATGAATCAAGATTCTGAAAATGTGTCTAGGCAAATTGCAATGTTAATTGGGATCCTTGGAGATTCTACTGATGTGCCTCCTATGCTTAAGATCTGGAGAGGATTTGGAATTGATGAAAACTCGTCAATTTGGCTAGGAGCCATGCGACGTTTATATTGGAAAAGTAGAGGTGCCGTCTTAATAACTCCGATACTAAAAAGTATAACTATTAATTTTGATGAAAATAGAGCTGAGAATGAAACAGAAAAAAAAGCAGTAAATATTTTTTTCAAGATTGCAAACCCTTCAATCACTCCCATATTTATTAAAGTGTCTTCAAATTTTTGGTTAACAATAACAGATGAAAATATTCCATCAAAATATTTCTGGATCCCGGCAGGCGGGAGAATTGAGTCACACATGAAGACATACATATATCCTTCTTATAAGACAGATATGATCCGCCTCGATTTTAGGATTTGGGAAGTTGGAGTACCAGAAACTATTCTTCATCACACTGAAAAATTCTCTTTCCCATTTAAATAAATCTCCAAAAATTAAATTTCTAATATTTACGTTGTTCTGAACAAAAAAGTCTGATTTCCATAATATTTTTCTTGATATAGTACCGATTTAGTGCTATTTTTGTAAGTGGGCTAACAGAAATAGATACCATGTTAAAATTATCAAAAAAAACAGATTACGCAATAATTTTACTTACCCATCTGGGTGAGGTTAATATTCCTGTGAGTGCTCATAATATAGCCAAAAATTACCAACTGCCTTACCCTATGGTTGCAAATATTCTAAAATTGCTGGTTTCATCCGGACTAATTAAATCGGCTAGAGGAAAGAATGGAGGTTATGTGTTGGCGAGACCTGCAGAAAGAATAGTTTTATCTGATATAATTAAAGTCACTGATAATCCTTTTACTTTAGTTGAATGCGCTCATGACGAGGATCTATGCAAAGTACAAAAGTGTTGTCCTACCAAGCATACATTAATTGCTTTACATAACAAAATTCAACAATTTATTGAAGAAACTACTTTATCTACAATCATAAAAGACGCAAAATTAATTAAACCAATTTTTAAGGATTCTAAATATGAAATTACCCATTTATCTTGATTATAACGCAACTACACCGGTTGATCCAAAAGTAGTGGATGCTATGGTGCCCTACTTTACAGAATCATATGGGAATGCAGCCAGCAGGAATCATTCATTTGGCTGGCAAGTCGAAAAAGTAGTGGAAGATGCACGTGAGTTAATTGGAAAATTAATTTGTGCAGGTGGTAAAGAAATCGTTTTTACTAGCGGAGCCACAGAATCAAACAATCTGGCCATTCTGGGAGCCGCAGAATTTTACAAAAAAAAAGGAAAACATATTATTTCCAGTCCAATTGAACATAAGGCTGTAATTGACCCTTGTAATGCTTTAGAGCAGAACGGATACGAAATTACTTTTCTTGACGTGGATAAACATGGTTGCATTGACCTGAAACAGTTGGAAGAATCAATTCGGGAAGATACGATTTTAGTTTCTTTGATGGCAGGAAACAACGAAATCGGGACTCTCAATCCAATCTGGGAAATCGGCCAGATAACTCGAAAAAAAGATGTGCTTTTCCACACTGATGCAACACAATGTGTAGGAAAAATACCAATTGATGTTGAAAAAATGAACATTGATCTTCTTTCAATGACTGCACATAAGTTTTATGGCCCTAAAGGAATAGGCGCTTTGTACGTACGACGAAAAAAACCCCGTGTTAGATTATCCCCCATCATGTTCGGCGGAGGTCATGAAAGAGGAATGCGATCTGGCACCCTTAATGTCCCTGGAATAGTTGGATTTGCAAAAGCATTGGAACTATCAATCGAGGAAATGGCTTCTGAAGCAGAACGCTTGACCGGATTACGTCAAAGGCTTTTAGACCGTTTAAATTCTGAACTAGATTATATTTTTCTAAATGGCCATCCAACTGAAAGACTGCCAAATAACCTAAATGTCAGTTTTGGCTACGTGGAGGGCGAAAGTCTAATGATGGGAGTAAATGAGCTTGCTGTCTCTTCAGGATCAGCATGCACTTCTGCTAGTCTAGAACCGTCTTATGTTTTACGAGCTCTGGGTGTTGGTGACGATCTAGCACATTCATCAATCCGTGTAGGAATGGGCAGATTCACAACCGTTGAAGAAATAGATTACGCTGCGGACAAAATGATAGAAGCTGTAAAAAGGCTTCGTGAAATGTCTCCGCTATATGAAATGGTTAAAGACGGAGTGGATTTATCTACCGTACAATGGACATCCCATTAAGAAAAAAACCTTAACTTAAAAAAAGGAGTTTATGGCTTATAGCGATAAAGTTATTGATCATTATAAAGACCCAAGAAATGTAGGAAGTCTGGATAAAAATGAAAAAAATACAGGCACTGGATTGGTAGGTGCACCAGAATGTGGTGATGTAATGAAACTTCAAATCCAAGTTAATCCAGATAACAATCAAATAGTTGATGCCAAATTCAAAACATTCGGTTGCGGATCTGCAATTGCAAGTTCGAGCCTTGCGACTGAATGGGTCAAAGGCAAAAGTATAGATGAAGCAATGTCAATCAAGAACACTGAAATTGTTGAGGAACTATCGCTGCCTCCAGTAAAAATTCACTGTTCAGTATTGGCCGAAGACGCAATAAAAGCTGCAATATCTGATTACAAAAAAAGAAGTGAAGGTTAAGATATAGCGGATACTAAAGATTTGACTTCTAAGTATATATTCTGCCAGTCATGCGGGGACTCATTGATAACACCACTTTTTTGTTTTTCCTGTAATTCCCTTCAGATGATTTCTGATGATATAGATCATTTTGAGTTGATGGGACTGCCCCAAAGTTTTGAAATTGATTCAGAAAAATTGGAAGATCTTTATCAAAACCTTTCATTGGAAATGCATCCAGATTTTTATGGAACATCCACTAAAGAAAAAAAAATTCTGAGCGAAAAATCTTCGGTTATGCTTAATGCCGCATACAGCACTTTGCGGGAACCAGTATCACGCGCACGATATTTAATGTCTATTTTAACTCGTGGGGTAAGCCTAAAAAAGGACGATTTACCTGAGGATTTTTTACAGGAAATGTTTTCTTTACAGGAATCCCTAGATGAAATGCTTGAATCATGCGATCAATCAGCCTTATGCAAAATGAATGAGGACCTGCTTAAAAGGTCCAATTTAATCCAATCCAATTTTGCTTCTTTGTTTAAGAAACTAGAGACCTCACCAGAAAATACTGAAACCCTCCAGCAACTTCAAAAACATTTAAATACAGAGCGTTATTTAAGACGTTTATTAGATCGCATAAACTCTAAATAAGTCTGTAAGGACTCATAAAAGTTAAACATTAAACCAAATTATGGCACTGCATAATTATAAAAAAATTTTAGTACTTGGTGTTTTAAAGATATCATTAGAAATTTTTAAGCGTCATAAAAATTAAAATGGAACGTATAATCGGCATTGATTTAGGAACTACAAACAGTTTGGGAGCTACTGTTTATGAGGAAGGTCCAGAAGTAATTGAAGCTTCAGGAGAAAGCACAATAACCCCTTCGGTCTTATCTTTGACAGATAAAGGATGGCTTGTTGGAGAGGAAGCATTGAATGATAGCATATCTAATCCTGATAAAACTATTTTCTCTGTTAAAAGGCTGATGGGTCGCAGTCTAAAAGATTTAGAGAATATTATAAATGAACTGCCATACAAAATTATAGAAGGACAGAGGCAGTTAATAAAAATCAAAATTGGAGAAAAGGAATACACTCCCCAAGAACTTTCAGCTGAAATACTTAAGAAAATAAAAATGAATGCTGAATCAGTTTTGGGAGAAACTATCAAAAAAGCTGTAATAACAGTACCTGCGTATTTTGATGACGCGCAAAGACAAGCAACTCGTGATGCTGCAAGGTTTGCTGGAATGGAAGTAGCACGCATCATTAATGAGCCTACAGCAGCAGCTATAGCTTATGGTCTTGATGAAAAAAAAGATGGATATATTGCAGTTTATGATTTAGGCGGAGGAACCTTTGATATTTCGATTCTTAAGTTATCAGGAAAAATATTTAAGGTTATTGCAACCCATGGCAACACGCAGCTAGGTGGAGATGATTTCGACAGCTTAGTAGCAAATGAAATAAAGAAACTTATTCAAAAAACACATCCAAAATTAAAACTTAACGATCCGGAATCAAAGCAAATACTTAAAAAAACTGCTGAATCAATAAAAAAAGAACTTAGCTCTTCTACAGAAACATCTTACTCCATGAAATTACCTCATACAGAACTAACTTTTGATGGAAATTTTAAGCTTGAAGAGTTTGAAAATTTGATTGATCCAATGATTGAGCAAACATTGGAAAGTTGTAGCTATGTTTTGCGTGAAGCAAATCTTGCTGCTGATAAAATTAACGATGTAGTACTTGTTGGAGGATCAACAATTATTCCAAAAGTTCGCAAACGGATTGAGTCCTTTTTCCAAAAACCGCCCCATGTTGCAATAGACCCATATAAAGTTGTAGCTATGGGGGCCGGTATTCAAGGTCATTTGCTTGCCGGAGGAAGACGAGATTTTTTACTGCTTGATGTTATTCCACTTGCACTTGGAATTGAAACTTTAGGAGGGACATTCAGCAAAATCATTACGGGCAACACAACTATACCTGCAGAGGAAAGTGAAACATTCACTACTAACGTCGATAATCAAACCTCCATTGAGGTCAATATTTATCAGGGTGAAAGAGAATTAATAAAGCATTGCCGTGCCCTCGGCCAGTTTAAATTAAGAGGCATACCACCAATGAAAAGTGGCTATCCTTTAGTACAAGTACAGTTCCGGGTAGATGCAAATGGAATTCTCACTGTTACTGCGAATGAAAAACGTAGTGGAGAAAAAGCTGAAATAGAAGTTATTCCATTTCACGGGTTAACTCAGTTCGAGATTGAAAACATTATCGAAGCTTCCTATGAGAATGCGGTTGATGATTTTAACCAAAGACAGCTTATAGAATTTTGTCAAACTGCTGAAAGGATTTTCAGGGGGATTGAACAAACATGGGAGGTCGCCGAAAATACTTTATCAAAAGATGATCGAGATGAGATACTTAAGCAAGTCGAATCAGTAAGACAAAGTATGCAGGGGCATGATGCTCAGGTGCTTAAAACCGAACTTGATGTTCTTGGGAATCTTACAAGACCGTTGGCTGATAATGCCATGGGAAAAACGATTCTAACCGAATTAAAAGATAATGAAAATATGATACGAAAATAGCAGTTGCTACTCCTGATTTAAAGTAGGCGTCTTTGAACTCTCCTGAAAACTTTTGAATAGTATTAAACAAACCAAAAATGAGATTTAAGGCAAAATTTCATAAAAATCCCAAATTTTTCAAAGATAACTTCTCTTCGCAATCTGCAAATTATGCAGCTTATAGACCCGGGTACCCTGAAAATCTTTTTCGCTTTCTCGCAGGCGAATGCCGTGAGTTTAAACTTGCCTGGGATGCAGGAACTGGTAACGGCCAGGCTGCAAAGAAACTTGCCTTACACTTTGAGAATGTATATGCAACTGATGCAAGTTCTATTCAGATTTTAAATGCTGTATCCGGCCCAAACATCACGTATGCCGTTTCAAACGAACAGGCACCTGCACTTAAAAGTCACTCAGTGAATTTAATTTCCGTTGCACAAGCCCTACACTGGTTTGATACAGAAGTTTTTTATGCAGAAGCAGAACGAGTTCTAAAAAAACATGGTTTGATTGCATGCTGGTCATACAAGTTATTCCGAATTAATTCTGAAATTGATCGTGAAATTGATAAATTTTATTCTAACACATTAGGAAAATACTGGGATCCTGAACGTCGTCTAGTAGAAACATGCTATCGTACTTTATCTTTTCCATTTCGTGAGATAAGATCTCCAAGTTATAAAATGAAAGCGATTTGGAATTTTAAGAGTATGATAGGGATACTTGGTAGTTGGTCAGCTGTTGCAAATTTTAAAAAGCGCGAAGGTTATGACCCTATTATACAAATTACAGAACGTTTAAGATCCGCTTGGGGGGATGTTGATCAAACTAAAGAAGTTTTTTGGGATATTTCTATGAGAGTAGGAAGGATTTTTTAAATTTTATTTAATTTGAATAAAACAAATTTAAAGAATTTGATTCTGAGATAAGATTTGGTTAAAATCCAATTTAGTAAATCATTTCATTATTTAAAAGGAATTATGCGTAAAAAAATTAATTGGGGCTATTTCAGAAACGGTTGAAATTCCTGTAAACGGGCGCAAGAGGTTCTTGACGCAAAAAATATCTCTGTTGAAAATTATGTTATTGCAAATAAAGAAAAAATTGACAGCGACGCCGCATGGGAATTACTTCAGTCTGCAAGTTTAGTTAGAACAGGCAAAGGTAAAAAAACAAACGTGTGGAATCCTACCATTGATCAAAAAGAAGAAATCCTTAGAGATGTGATTGGTCCTAGCGGCAACTTAAGAGCTCCTGCATGGAGATTAGGGACTGAGTTTATCGTGGGGTTTAACCCTGAACTTTATGAGGAGATGTTTGGCTAAATGGTCAAAATAGGGATCATCGGTGCTGCTGGCCTCTCAGGTATTGAACTTCTGCATTTGCTTTCCAGACATTCAAATGCAACTGTAAAGTTGGTGACTTCCTCAAAGTATAAGGGGAAAAAAGTGTCTGAAGTTTTCCCTGATCTTTATAGATATTCACAATCATTCAAATCTAATGACGCAGAAGTCCTAGACTGCGATGTCGTTTTTCTCGCAATACCAAACGAGGCAAGTCTTGAAATTGTTCCAAAGTTGCTCGAACAGAAAATTCGTGTAATCGATTTATCAGGGGCTTTCAGACTAGCTGATGAAAAAATCTTCAAGAAATTCTATAAACTAAAACATACTTATCCTGAATTACTAAAAGAATCAGTTTTTGGTCTGCCTGAATTTTTCAGACACCAGATTAAAAGCGCAAGAATTGTTGCAAATCCGGGATGTTATTCAACCTGTGCCCTACTCGGACTTTTACCACTTGCTGAATTGCTTGGAGAGTTGGATCAGCCTCCTGTTATTGATGCAAAATCAGGAGTAAGTGGGGCAGGGGGAAGAATCGAAGATGAATCCACGAATTATGTAAGCGTAAACGAAAACTTTAAAGCATACAAAGTTTTCTCTCATCAGCACCAACCTGAAATTCAACAGTATCTTAATTATTTAAGTTCATATAATTCAGAGATAAATGGTGATGTAATCTTCACACCTCACCTGCTTCCGGTTAATCGAGGGATATTATCCACAATTTATATCCATTTCAAGGTGTCAGTTGACAGAGATCACATTGTTAAGAAATATTCAGAATTTGCAGACAGACAAGAATTCGTAGAATTTATGGGTAAGTCCCATTTCCCTGATATAAAAATGACATCCCATACCAACCGCTGCATGATAGGGATAGACTGTGATCAAAGCGGACAAAACTGGATTATTGTTTGCAGCCTAGATAATTTAATCAAAGGTGCTGCAGGTCAGGCAATTCAAAATATGAATTTAATGTTTGGGCTTGAAGAGAGCCTAGGTTTGGAGTGATTATTCTTCTTCACTTTCGTCTTCTATTATTCGACGATCTTTTCCTACTAAATTTTCAAAATAACACATTTCTTTCAAGCGCGAATAGATTCGCTCACCAACCCGTTTTCGGATTGTATCTGTAATGAAATGTTCTGTTTCAGATTTTTCGCGATTCCTTACTTGTTCCTTTAATGTATCTTCTTCACTTTCTGTAAAATTTGTTGTAACCATAATCATCTGGTTCCGGTTATAACGCTCTGAAATCAACATGTCAAGAATACCAAGTTCCCAATCACTATTTCTTCCTTTCCCAAGATCATCAATAATCAGAATATCAGTCTGCAAATGAGGTTCAATAATTTCAATATCTGATTTACCTTCTGAGTACCCCTGTCTTAACTCTGAAAGTAATTCTGCAAAACTTTGAAAAATACATGAAATTCCTTGATTAATTGTACATTGATAGGCAAATCCAGTCATCAAATGAGTTTTACCAGTTCCTGGAGATCCCATAATGACCATACCTTTTAGATCTTCATCTTCAGTCTGCAAAATATTCTGATTGCTCAAACGCTGAGGCAAGAGTCGGAAAATACTTAAAAGTAAATCAAAAACTATTTCATTTTCATCATCTTGATCATCGCTATCCAAACGACTGTTCCAATAGCGACGGGGTATTCTTGCATTGTTATAGAGATCAACCCTCTGATTGACGTGTTCACATTCGGGGCAGACTAAAGCGACATCTCTTTGGAAACTGTCATGTTCCATTATATATCCTGTACCTTTACATGTTTTGCATGGGCTCGACACACATTCACAGATTCCGGCGTGTGCATAACGTTTACGAGGACGAACACTGATATTTATCCTCGAGTCTTTACAGCGCATACAGTCTGGCAAATTTTTAACCATAGATACTTGTAAAAAAATGAGATATAAAAAAATATATGCTAATTTAATGTTGAAGGAAGAACACTTAAGTGTCCAGAGTATTTCTGAAATCAGACTTTTATAATTTAAATTTTATCTTTAGGAATGCTTTAATTTTATCTTTTTGATCAAAAAAATTAATTTTAAATTTCATATCCAAATAATCTAAAAAGGAAATGAATCTATTAGAGAATGATCGCTTATTAAGAGTCCTCAATCATTTACCAGTGGATAGAGTGCCAGTATGGATTATGCGCCAAGCTGGAAGGACTGATCCAGAATATAAACAGCTCAGAAAAGAAGACGGCAGACCTTTAGAAAAAATTTTCTCGGATGTTGAACTCTCAATTAAAATCTCTCTGCTACCAAAAAAGCTTGGAGTTGATGCTATAATTATGTTCCAAGACATTCTAACTCCGCTCACTCCCACTGGAACAGTTTTCCACTTTACTCCTGGACCCTTTTTAGAAGATCCTATAAGAACAATGAATCAGGTAAAAGCAATTCGTAAACTTGATTCAGAAACACAATTAGTCCAAGTAGGCAAGATAATAAGAGGTATAAATGAAAAACTTGGAGGAGAGTTACCTTTACTAGGTTTCGCTGGATCTCCAATGTCACTTGCTTTTTTTTTGATCGCAGGTTCACAACCAAACCAGAAACATAAAGAAATACTAGCATTTATAAATGAGTATCCAGTTTTCACAAAAGCCTTATTGGAGCGATTAACAGAACTTACTATAAACTACCTAAATTATCAAATTTCATCTGGAGTACACGCTGTTCAATTATTTGAATCATTTGCAGATGTTATCTCATTAGAGATATATGAAAAATATGTACAGCCCACACATGAAAAAATTTTCAGTGCATTAAATCCAAATATTCCTTCAATACTTTTCACAAAAGAATCGCCCCACATTGAACTAATGCTGCAAAGCGGATCAAAAGCTTTAAGTGTAGGAAATAGTATTGATTTAGAAACTGCCAAAAAAAAGGCTCCAGAGATGATTTTCCAGGGGAATGTTGATAACAAGATTCTAGCCGACGGATCAAAGGGAAAAATTACTAAAGCGGTGGAAAAATGTTTTGCTGAAACTAACCGAAGAAACCACATACTCAATCTAAATCACGGTTTGCTGGAGCGAACACCTTTTGAGAACGTACAGCATTTTGTAGATGTGGCAAAAAAATTAGGAAAAATTAACTAAATTTAAAAAAAATATTTAAATGGGTAATACGAATGTTAACTTCGGTTGGGCGAGTCTTAATCCCGCCCATTAAATAAAGTAATACTAGACCGATTAATGCTCTATTTAAAATTCTTCTTCTACTGAGCAACAATTCTTCCTTCAATTTTTGGAGAAACAGTTCCTTTGGATTTAATATAATCCATTACCATACTTGCCATAAGTTTTGCTCCACTTGCATCAATAATGACCTTACCTTGTTTAAATACTGTGTAACCGTCTCCCCCTTTAGCCAAGAAATCATTGGTTGCAATAGTATAAGTTCTTCCTTTACTTAAAGGACTATTCCCTACTTTCACTGATTTAATTCGACTACCTGCTTTTGCCTTAGGGTTGTAGGTAAAACTCATCCCTGAAACCTGTGGGAATCGACCAGAATTTTGTTCAACTTGACTGACACCGTTTTCCAAAGCTTCCCAGATTTGTAAGCCTGTGAGTTGAAGCTTCACTACTACGTTTCCAAACGGGAGCTCAGATAAGATATCCCTTCTAATAATCTTAGTACCAGGATCATAAATCTTCTTAGCCCTGATTCCCCCACCATTTGTGAGGCCAATTTCTGCTTTCACACCTTCACGCATAGCATCTATGATTAGATTGCCAATTGCTGCTTCTTCGGTACGTACAGTTTTTTTACGGCTATCTAATTCTGAATCTGTCTTTCCAATTTCAACATCTAACTCTTTACCTAATAAATCCTCATAGGATTTCACCTTGGAAGCTATTGCAGTGTCCTCTTTAATATGTTTTGTGTCTACATAGCGCATGTCAGTTTCCCAACTAAACCTTTTTTTCCCTCGCTTAATGTAGGATTTCATATGAACATCCAAAACACCCACTTTTTCTGCATCTTCTCCTGCATCCATCCAAACATCCTTTCCATTGTCAAAAAATATATGATAGTGATCTTGACCAGAAAGCAAAACATCAATTAAACCACTTTGAAGAATTTCCATATCCTCAACAAAATCAAGATGACCTATAGCAACTATTAAATCGGCCCCTTGACCCTTAAGTTCTTTTGCTAGTTTTTTGGCTGTATCCATTACAGACAGAAACTGATCTGTTTCAGGACTCGAAACGTCTTTTACATACGGAGTTACAAGACCCATTATTCCAACACGAAATGGTCCCACCATCTCCATTGCAGTTCTCACGGTTCCATCTACTGGCAGACCTTCATTATCAATTACATTACTGGCAAGTACAGTAAAATTAGACTGCCAAACACGTTCCCTAGTGATTTCTGGGCCAAAATCCCATTCGTGATTACCTAGCACCATATAATCAACACCAACAGCATTAAGCATGTCTACGGTACTCTTTCCTTTATCCAATCCTGAAAGCAAGGAGGGAGAATATGCATCTCCAGCATGAATCAACAAAGAACGTATATTCCTTTTTGTTTGCTTTTTGAAAGTCTTAACCACACTTGCCAGCTTAGCATAACCACCCCTTCCATCTTCAGAAGTTAATTCTGGCATATCAGCTGCGAGAATAAATCTAATTGTGGCAGATTCTTCTGCATTTGCAATAACCGGTACAAAAGCAATAAAACCTATTAAGAGGGCTGATAATAATTTTTTTAGTCGCATAGAATTCTCCTCAATATCTAAATAGTTGAATTTTTTTTAGCACAGACCATATAAATTGCCTGAACTTTCGTAAAATTAACCCATTCATAAAGAATGGGAATAAGACCTGATGAAAATAAAAATTATTTTTGCAATAATTTATAGAGTCTTCCTTGCTTCGATGAAATCTTTAAGCTACGATGACGTAATATTACTAAAAAAAATATTTTCATCAATTCACTACACAATGAAAATTACTCCAGTTAAAAAAAAGTTTCCAATAAAAAAATGACTGTTTCTTCATCTGACTCTAAAATTAAAATCCTTCCGGAAAACTTAATTAATAAAATATCAGCTGGCGAGGTTGTTGAGCGGCCAGCGTCCGTTGTAAAGGAACTAATGGAGAACGCTATTGACTCTGGGGCAACAGAGGTCCAAGTGGGTGTAAAAAATGGAGGTAAAGATCTAATTTCCATTCTGGATAACGGCTGTGGAATGAATGAATCTGATGCTCATCTTGCTGTGGCAAGACACGCAACAAGCAAAATATATAATGAAGACGACTTGTTTCGCATTAGCACACTAGGATTCCGCGGTGAAGCCCTTGCTTCCATTGCATCAGTTTCTCATTTTGAGTTGCTGACATGTAATGATGAAAAACGAGGTGGAACCAGAATTTTTATTAAAGGGGGATATGTTAATCAACAAAGCAGAATTGGATTCCCAAAAGGGACAAAAGTGACCGTAGAAAGACTTTTTTTCAACACACCCGCAAGATTAAAGTTCCTTAAAACAACAGCCACCGAACTTCAGCATATTCAAATGCATATATTGCAAAAATCTTTGGCTAATCCAAATATTCATTTTCGTCTCACACACAACCAAAAGCTTTTGCTTAATTTGCCTAGAGGAGATGATTTGCAGATACGTATTCAACAAATTTTTGGTGAAGAGTTTTTAGACACTATATTTCCAGTAAATCACGAGGAAACATCTATGAATTTTTCAGGTTTTATCTCATTTCCTTCAAAACCCAGAAAAAGCAGACGCTGGCAGTATATTTTTGTAAATGATCGAAATGTCAAATCACCTACTGTAACCCGTGGAATTTATGACGGTTATGGTATCTTCATGGGAAAAACTCAACATCCTGCTTTTTTCCTCAGTATTAAGCTTGATCCCACCGAAATAGATGTAAATGTTCATCCAGCCAAAACAGAAATTCGTTTCCGTAACAGTCAACTGATACACACAATTCTGGAAGATCAAATTTCCACTGCCTTGAAAGAATGTGCGAGCCGCAGGTTTTTTGGGCGGAAACATTCACAATCTCACAAGTCTTACACTGGAATTTCAGGTCAAATTGAAATGCCCATTGAAGACCAACTTCCACTGGAGGGTAAAAAATCATCATATCCAACTACATCGAAGAAATTACGCTCCAAAAGTGAGTATAGAGATCTCAAGCCTATAGATGCACTTAGATACAAAGAATCAAGTGCAGAATTTTTCCAGAATCGAGCACATGATTCCTCAACTTTATCAGACATCAAAACAAAAACTCAGATCTCTTCAACTACAGCTTTAAGCACACATGCCAGTTCAATCAAGAAAAATTTTGTTTTAGAAAGCAAAATACAAAATCTTTTAATGATTTATCCGCTTCCTAATAAATCAAAAAATATTAGGGTTCTAGGACAATTCCGTGAAACCTTTATCATTTTTGAAAATGATAATGGACTTGTACTGATTGATCAATGTGCTCTTCACCAACGCCTGATATATGAAGTACTTTTTGAGGCAATTCGAAAAAAGAAAGTCCCAGTTAAAACTTCCAAAGCTTCATTATTGCTTGAATTGACTCCTAAGGAATCTGTGATGTTAGAAAAAATTTTTGAACTTCTCTCAATTTGTGGATTTGCTTTAAGTCCATTTGGTGGAAACACCTTTGCAGTAAATTCTATTCCAAAGTTTTTGTTTGAAGATCAAGTAAATAAAGTCATTAGAAAAATCTTAGACAGATCGACACTTTTTAAAAAAAGTTCAGAAGCTGAAGAAACATTAAGTTACATTGCTTTGAAAGTAGCAGAGATTTCCTCAATAAAACCAGTACAAATACTTGAAATGGAAGAAATGGAATGTCTACTTGCCCAGTGGGAATCTTTGGGAAGTCCTTTTTACTCTATGCAGGATACTCCATTATTAATTGAAATTTCTTTGCAGGAAATCAAAAAAAAATTAAGGATGTTATTGTAACCTTTCTAAAAATTTTTATTGTCTTGATCATGATTTGTCTCGAAATGTTAGAATGTGTGCCTTGACACTAAATCCATTTTTAGCTGCGATATTAATTTAGATGCATTATTGAGAAGTGGTTGTAAGTTTGATTAAAGCTTATTTTCTTTGCATCAAAAATAAGTAAAACTATTTTACTGTAAAACTTAATGATTCTAATTAATCCTTTCAATATTATATCAAAAAATTTAATATTCTAAAAATTCTTTACCTATAACTTAATGAAAAACTTAAAAAAATAATGCCTAAAAAAAATCAACATCATAAACTTATTATACTTGGTTCGGGGCCTGCCGGACTCACTGCCGCAATCTACGCCGCAAGAGCAATGTTAAGCCCTGTAGTAGTATCTGGTCGAGAAGCCGGAGGACAGTTAATGATAACAACTGATGTTGAAAATTATCCCGGCTTCCCTGAAGGAATTCAAGGACCTGAAATGATGGCTTTACTAAAGGCACAGGCTTTACGATTTGGTACCAAATTTTTATCAGGGGATGTGATTGAGGCTGATTTAAGTAAAAGTCCTTTTAAGCTTAATTTGGAAAACAAAGACACCTTAAGCTGCGATACTCTTATAATTTCATCCGGTGCTTCAGCACGTTGGCTTGGTTTGGACTCAGAAAAAGAATTCAGTGGCAAAGGTGTCTCAGCATGCGCTACCTGTGATGGTTTTTTTTTCCGTAACCAAGATGTTGGAGTTGTTGGCGGTGGAGATACTGCCTTAGAGGAAGCCCTTTATTTGGCAAATATGTGTAAAAGTGTCACACTAATTCATAGGAGAGATGAATTGCGAGGTAGCAAAATTATGCAGAAACGTACCATTGATAATGAAAAAATATCTATTTTTTGGGATACGGTTGTTGAGGAAGTATTAGGTAACTCAGAGAAGGGAATGACTTCTCTTAAAGTAAGGAACATCAAAAATGATGTCGTCTCCGAACACCCATTCACAGGATTATTCATTGCTATAGGACATACACCGAATACCAGTTTATTCAAAAACCAACTTAAACTGGATGAAAACGGTTACATCCAAGTTAGACCAGGTACTACTTATACATCAGTCGATGGAGTTTTTGCATCTGGAGATGTCCAAGACAATTTTTATAGGCAGGCAGTTACAGCTGCAGGGACTGGGTGTATGGCTGCAATTGATGCTGAGCGCTGGCTTGCTAAGCATTCCATTTAAAAAAATATTATGAAGAATTAAATTCAAATCAAAAAATCTCAAAAAAATAAAAACTAATGCAAATTAAAAAAAATCATGTTCAACAAATCTGTGCTTTTGGTCGTTACAGCTCAAACTGTTGTAATTATTGGATTGATATATTTGATATGGAATCAGAAATCAAATGAATTTATCCTAAATAAAAATATAATACTCTTAGTAGCTATATTTTCAGTTGTAATAGCTATAGCGGTATTATTACTATACAAAAAAAATACAACTGGCAGCAAAGGGAAAGTAAGGAAAGACGGCACCGTAAAATGGTTCAGCCCAAGTAAGGGCTTTGGCTTTATTGAACAGGATATTGGTGATGATCTCTTTGTCCATCAGTCTGAGATACGTCAGTCTGGATTTCGCTATCTGAATTTAGGAGACAGGGTTAGATATGAAGTAGGATCTGGGAAAAAAGGTCCTGTTGCTCTCAAAGTAATCCGTATTAAACCTGCTGACCCAGAAAAATATGAAACTTATATTGAAGAACCAGAAGAGAAAATAATTAGGATAGTCTCTTAAAAGGTTTATATATATCAAATATGAAAAGAAAAAAACTAGTTTTAGCTTATTCAGGGGGTCTTGATACCTCAGTAATTGTTCATTGGCTTAATAATCAGGGATATGAAGTAATCGCTCTTTGTCTTGATTTAGGACAAAAAGGGGAAGACATTGAGAAAATACTTGCAAAAGGCAAAAAGGCTGGTGCTGCAAAAGTTCTGATTGAAAATGTAGAAGAGGAGTTTGTTAAGGACTATGTTTTTAACTCTATTAAATGGAATGCCTTATATGAAGGAACCTATCTGCTTGGTACTTCACTAGCACGTCCTTTGATTGCCAAGAAACAAATTGAAATTGCAGAAAAGGAGGGTGCCTCTGCTGTATCTCATGGTGCTACCGGCAAAGGCAATGATCAGGTTCGGTTTGAGCTAAGTTACTATGCGCTTAAACCTGATATTCAAGTGATTGCCCCTTGGAAAATTCCAGAGTTTTACAAAAAATATCCTGGACGTTCCGAATTACTGGACTATGCAAAAAAATTTGGAATACCTGTGAAGGCTACAAAAGAAAGTCCCTGGAGCTCTGATGAAAACCTTATGCATATTAGTTTTGAATCAGGAATGCTAGAAGATCCATGGCAAGCTCCGATGCAGGATATGTATGAATTATCAAATTCTCCTCAACAAGCTCCTTCTGAACCTCAGGAAGTTCTAATTGAATTTAAAAACGGGAACCCGACTACAGTTGATGGCAAAAAATACTCTCCTGCAAATTTGCTGAGAAAACTCAATGAAATAGGTGGGAAACATGGAATAGGCAGAGTAGATATGGTGGAATCAAGGTTTGTAGGTATGAAAAATCGTGGTGTTTATGAAACTCCAGGTGGTACGATTTTACATATCACACATCGGGCAATTGAATCAATTACATTAAATCGTGGTGTAATCAATTTAAAAGATTCTCTAATGCCACGATTCGCACAATTGACATATGATGGTTTCTGGTTTTCGCCGGAAATGGAAGTTTTACTAGATATGGTTAAAAAAACTCAGGAACCAGTAAATGGTACTGTTCGTCTGGACCTTTTCAAGGGAAATTGTATTGTTACAGGACGCAAATCACCTAATAGTTTGTACGTAGAGGATATGGCAACTATGGAAGCTGATCATGGCGCTTATGACCCTGAAGATGCTATTGGCTTCATAAAGCTTCATTCGCTCCCACTCAGAATTCATGCAGGACAGAAAGTAATCTTGGAAAAATAGAGCTATAAATTTTATAATCACCTTTCTAAACTATGAAATAAGTATGAAGATTAACAAATTATTTCAACTGCTCACGGTATTATTTTTCCTTTCTACTTGCTATCTGGTTTACGTCCTTTACATTTCACCAGTAAAAAATGTTGTTAGTCCACAAACTGCCAAAATGGAAGTAAATATCATTCCCAATTCTGCGGAAAAAACTCCTGAAAATGTACAAGTTTCGGAAGAAGAAATCCAGCGACTGCTTGATGTTGAAAATGAACAGAAAGAACTTATTCTTCTTTTTGAAAGAGTTTCAGCAGATCTGAAAGACACCAAAAGATCAAAAAAAATACTGGATCATTTATTGTTGGGAAGATCTGTATTAAGTGATTTTGGCAAAAGTTTTTTAAACCATAAACTTTTTGAAAAGTCAGGTGGATTTTTAAGCTATATGCGTAAAAAAACAAAAACTTATTTGAATGATGGAAAACTGATTATTAATCCTAGAGGAATCAAAAAGAAAGACATAGGTATTTTTCGAAAAGAAATTACAAACTGGCTCCTAGATAGAAAAGATACTGAAATAGAGGCTGTTGCAAGATTTTTGAGTTTTTTCTTTGCAGAGACATTGTATGACATTCCCATGACTATGCTAGCTTCTCGTATGACTCCTGAACTGGAAGAAATTGATTACAGTAGTCCTGTACTTTTAAAAAAAGTTCTCACTACTGCTAGTCGGGATTCTAATGGAGAAATGAATGAAAAAGATCCTGCTAGTATTGAAAATTATACTATGTCACAACAGTTTTTTTTTCGCAGGGGGCCAAAAATTACAGGGAAAGCCATAGTATTTTTCAAAGCTTACCTTAGCTACACCGATATTTAAAAATCTAAAAAATTTCAGATTTAATAATTCCCACCTCTTAAGTTTGATCCCAAAATAAATAGGGACTTAAATAACCGACCTAAAAAAATTTTTACAAAAATGGAAATAAGAATTATTGGTGCGGACGATTTTCGTAAAGCCTTGAAGAAGAAAGATGCAATTGCAGGGATGCATAGAGCATTCCGACGCTTATCTCCTGGGAATGTGGAGATGCCTCTCCGGGGACGCCTGCTGGTTACTGAACAGTATGGAGTGCTTCTTACAATGCCTTCTGCGCTCCCATAAGACGCGGAATTAGCAGTAAAGCTTGTAACTGTTTTTGGCGAAAATCCACGTCGAGAATCACCTCTGATTCATACAATAGTAATTGTCCTTGATTATAATAGCGGACAAATCAAAGCACTGATAGATGGCGAAGTTTTGACAACGATTCGAACCGGAGCTGCGGTTGGAGCTGCTACAGATTTACTTGCTAGGAAGGATGCCTCAAAGGTTGGAGTAATAGTTAGCAGCAAGCTCGCACAATCTCAAATAGAAGCCGTTTGCTCGGTACGCAATATTGAACATGTGAGAGTTTTTAACCCTAATCCAGAACATGCCCAGAAATGTGCAGAAGAAATGTCTGGAAAAGGTTTGTACCAAATGATGTTAAGGCCGTCTCGTCTTCACAAAAAGCTATAAAAAATGTGGATATTGTCTGTACAGCTACAACTTCGCTTACACCTGTAATTGCCTTTGAACACCTTAAACAAGGTGTTCATATAAATGCAGTCGGTGCATTTAAACCAGATATGCAGGAAATTGATGCCACTACCATTTTAAATGCACTCGTTGTTGTAGATTCTCTTGAGTCTGTCCTTTCAGAAGCAGGTGATTTATTAATTTCCATCAGTCATGGTTTAATAACAAAAAAACATGTTCATGCAGAAATTGGAGAAATTTACAACGGCACAAAAAATGGCAGGACTTATGCTGGTCAAATTACATTATTTAAATCATGTGGCGTAGCGGTTCAAGATACCGTTTCCGCAAGTATTGTCTTCAAAAAGGCAGAAAGTGAAAATCTTGGAACTTTGGTCAATATTTAGTCATGAAGTTAACTGCTAAAACAGCCTCCGTATTAATTATAGGTGGAGGAGTAATGGGGTCAAGTACAGCTTATCATCTGGCAAATTGTGGCCTTAAAAATATTTTACTGATTGAACGTGAACACTTCTTCGGCTCAGGTTCAACTGGCCGTTGCGCAGGTGGTATTCGATATCAATTCAATTCGGATGTGAATATTCGACTTTCAAAGGCAAGCCTTCCTATGATTGACAGATTTGAAGAAGAAACTGGACAGTCGGCTCTAGTTCATAAATGCGGTTACGTTTTCGTATTAACTTCTGAAAAAGATTTGGATATGTTTCAAAAATCTGTAAAAAATCAAAATTCTTTAGGCGTTAATACAGAATGGCTTGACAGATATGAAATTCAAAAAATAACTGATCCTTGCCTATTCCCAGATGCTCTTGCTGGAACATTTAATGCTGATGAGGGCTTGGCTGACCCAAACAGCATTGTCTTGGGCTATATCAATAAAGCAAAAAAACTAGGAGTTACTTGTATTACAGATTGTTTTGCAACTGAAATTGTTGTTAAAAATAATAGTGTATACAAAGTCAAAACCAGTTCAGGAGAAATATATACTGATTGTGTTGTGAATACATGTGGTCCCTGGAGTGCGGCCTTAGGAAAAGCATTAGGACTTGAGATACCAGTTTCGCCGCTGCGGCGTCAGTGGTTTGTTACGAATTCTCTACCTACGCTTCCTGCTGAATTTCCTTTTGTTATAGATTTCTCACAAAGCCTTTATTTTCATATTGAGGGTTCTGGAATCTTAAGTGGCATGTCTAATCCCAGAGAAATAATCGGAGAGAATCAAAGGATAGACAACCATTGGGAACTTAAGCACATAGAGGCAGCTTTAAAACGCATGCCCATTTTAGAAAATATTGGAATTTTGGCAAGACAGGCAGGTCTATATGAGGTTACTCCTGATTCACATCCCATTATCGGTTCAACTCCGGTAAATGGTTTTTACCTTCTCACAGGATTTTCGGGTCATGGTTTTATGCATGGACCTGTTTGTGGAAAGCTCATGGCTGAAATACTGATTAATGGATATGCTTCAACAGTTGATATTAGCATGTTGGATTATAAAAGATTTTCAGAAAAACGTCTAATTAAAGAACATAACGTTGTTTGATTTCTAGTTCTAAATTGCATCACAAAGTGTCCTAACTTAGAATGAAAATAATTTGACAAAAAAATTTAGATTAAATGGAGGGTGTTAAACTGCTATTAGATGGTAGGCTTAAATCCAAGAAATTTTGTAAAGTTAAGATATTTTTTTCAAACTTAACGGTTCCTAGGTATAGGTCGGTAAATATCATTTTTTCTCCTCTGAATTGTTTCACTGTAAACTACGAAAAATCCAGAACCAGTAATTAAAATAATCCCAAAAATTGATACTATATCAGGCCAATCTCCAAAAATTAATATACTCCAAAAAATAGAAAAAGGAATTGCCACATATTCAAAAGGTGCTATTATTCCAGCTTTGGAAATACGATAAGCGTTGCTAATAAAATAGGCTCCCACTCCACCAAGTAGACCTATGCCAAGCATTATCATAAAATCCTCCCCAGTTGGTACTACCCAAGCTCTAAAAAGATAATAATTTATAGGTTTAGATTGATCTGCGTAACTACCATCTCCGAAGATTAGGCCCATAAGACCACTAAAAAAAATATGATTTAATTGAATATAAAAGACCATTGTTGAAGCCTTTTCGGCTTCACCCATTATACGAGTAGCTATCTGTACAAGCGAATATACCAATGCTGCTACCAAAGGAAGCATGTATGCAGCATTGAAAACACCTAAATCGGGTCGAAACATTAAAATTACTCCTAAAAGTCCAACAATAACTGCTATCCAGCTTCTTAGTTCAACCTTTTCTCTAATTAAAAATACTGAAAGTGACGTAATCAAAAGAGGTGCTATAAAGAAAATAGCTGTAGTTTCTGCCAATGGGATGTTAACTAATGCAGTAAAAAAAAATAGGTTAGCGACTACTATTCCAAAACCTCTCAAGAGATGAAGACCTAGCCGCTTGCTACGTAGATATTTGTATCCACCATCTATTGGCACTAAAACAAGGAGAGTGAATAAAATTGAAACAATTCCCCTAATCAAAGTTATCTGATGCAAAGCATAGTCTCCACTCACAAACTTTACTGCCATGTCCAGAGTAGTAAAGAATACTTGCGCAATAATAATACAAATAATACTTAGATGCTTTGCATTTATTTTCATGATAACAACCGATTTTTTGGAAAAAATTGGGCAATATGATATTAGTTTTACCAAAAATGTACTTTGTGATATTTAAAAATTTTTTAATTAGATAAAAAAGATCTGTCTAGAGAATACTCAGAACTTTTTACTTACTTAAGAAAATAGATTCAATAGGAGAGTTAATTTTTAGGCTATCTTAAATTTTTTTGAGTAATTAATTAAATGACTTTTAAAATATTTGACAAAAAATAATAGGTTCGCTACTCGATATTCATAATTTGAATTAAATATATATAACATCTTTTTGAAACTCTATAGAGCTTTTTTAAAACTAGCAGAATCTGATTTTGCTGTTCACGAATATAATAATTAATTGCTAAAAAAGAGATCTTATCTTGTACTATTGAGCATTACTGAAATAATAGTAATAAAAGATAATTATTAACAAGTCGATCCTTCTATAGGATGCATGTAATAATACTTACAATTATAAAAAATCATGAATTGTAACTATTATAATACCTAAGTTTCTAAAACAATACTAATTCAAATTTTTTTGTATTTATTCAAAAAAATTTAAAGGAGATTATCTATGCTATCAGAAAACCTAGTTAAAAAAATTTTAGAGTCCGGATTGAAAAAAGGAGCAGACTTTACTGAGGTATTTGTAGAAGATAGTGTTTCTTCTTCAATTAATCTGGTAGACCAAAAAATTGATGAAATCAATTCTTCAAATTCTTTTGGAATTGGAGTGCGCCTTCTTTATGGAAACGAGGCATACTATGGTTACAGTAGTGATACGAATGAAGAAAATCTTTTAAAAATTGTGAATAACCTTGGACAATCCAGAATAGATGGTAAGTCTATGAGCATTCAACCACTCAAAAACCAATCAGTACAAGATTTACATCATGTAGCAATAAATCCAGAAACAGTTAGCAAGTCTGATCGCGCTGACCTTTTGAGACAGCTTGATAAAATAACCCGCAGTCATGATCAAGATATTTGTCAGGTAAGTGCAAACATGGCTGAAAAAAAACGTTCTGTACTAATTGCAAACAGCGAAGGTTTGTGGTGTGAAGATACTCGCAGCTATTCCAGGGTGAGGCTCTCAGCAATTGCTGAGAAAGGTGACGGTCCTCAGTCATCTTCGGAAAGCCCCGGAGTTTTGGGAGGATATGAATTTTTTAAAGATCTGGATTTGGTGGAAATTGCTGAAAATACAGCAAAGTCAGCTCTGCGTATGGCTAATGCAGGGTACATAAATGGAGGTATATTGCCTGTAGTTTTGGGTAATGGATTTGGGGGTGTAATTTTTCACGAAGCATGCGGTCATCCACTCGAAACAGAGGCAGTACGAAAAAATGCTTCTCCTTTTTGTGGCAAAATAGGAATGGAAGTCGGTCAACCTATTCTTACAGCCATAGACGATGGAACAATCCCAAACAAATGGGGGTCTTGCAATATTGATGATGAGGGTACACCTACTCAGAAGACAGTGCTTATTGAAAATGGCATTTTGAAGAATTTTCTTAGCGACCGTATTGGAGCAAATCAAGTAGGAATCGCTCGCAGCGGATCAGCTCGACGGGAATCATATAAATTTGCACCTGTTTCTAGAATGCGTAATACTTTTATTGCTCCTGGACATGACACTGTAGATGAAATGATACAATCTATAGATTTTGGACTCTATGCTAAAAAAATGGGTGGTGGTTCAGTCAATCCTGGCACAGGAGAATTCAACTTTGCCGTACAAGAAGGATATGCTATTCGCAAAGGAAAGATATCAGAGCCTGTTCGAGGCGCAACTCTCATCGGCAAAGGTTTTGAGGTCCTTCCGCAAATATCAATGATTGCCAAAAACTTAGATCTTGCCGCAGGAATGTGTGGAGCGGCAAGTGGATGGGTCCCTACCACAGTGGGGCAGCCAACCTTAAAGATAGACTCTATTTTGGTTGGAGGACGATGATTATATTTTTTCTTTTCATATTATAACTTCTTACCTTCATAAAACTTTGAAAAAAAATCTTCCATCATGGTTTGGACCTTTTCATTCCTTAGACATTTGAGGAGGCACTTGGACGAGAAGAATCGCAGGAATTTGAAATTTAACGAATTGGACGGCTGGAAGGTGTTCCCCATTTTAATTAATCAATTTAATAGATCTAACAGATCTAAAGGGTTTTTTATTACTTGTAGGGCACCATTATCTTTCAGCTCTTTTTCATTACGGAAGCCCCATAACACTCCTACAGGGTAGCATCCCGAAGAAAAAGCTGTTTTCATATCGGTAGCTGTATCTCCTAAATAAATAATTTTTTCAGATGTCAGTCCTAACTTTTGACAGATTTCCAACACGCCGGCAGGGTCAGGTTTTTTAGGTATTTTTTCCCTCTGCCCCAGTATCACATCAAAATTCCAGCTCTGCAAAAGATGTTTAACAGTAAGAACTGTAAATTCATGAGGTTTATTTGACAGAACTGCCAGTTTCAGCTCAAGTTTTGTAAGTGAATCTAATAGTTCCGATATACCATGATAAGGAACCGTCTGCCTGTTCCAGCATTCACGATATATAGTTTCAAAATCTTTTCTGCATTCTCCAATCAGAGTTTCATCCCGTGCTTCTTCGGGCAGTGCCCGTATCATCAGCATTTTCACTCCATCTCCTACAAAGTGGCGAAATTCATCCACGGGGTGTATTGGGAAACCTCGTTCAGAGAGAACTTTGTTAGTGCAATATGCTAAGTCATCTAAAGTATCGAGCAATGTACCATCTAAATCAAAGCAGACTGCCTTAAATCTCATATAGCAAAAGTTTAGATTTTATTGTTCAATTCATCACGCCAAACTTTAGAGGGATGAAAAGTAACAACTCTTCTTGCAGAAATTAAATAATCCCTTTTTGATTTGGGATCCCTTCCCGGACGGGATTTTTTATCACGCAATTGAAATTTTCCCAAACCTGTGATGAGAACATCCTCACCTTTCTCTAACTTTTCTTTAATCAAGTCCAACATATCATTAACCAATTTTTCAGCCTCACCGAATTGGAGGTCAGTCCCAAGCTGGATTGCCCGCACGATGTCTACTTTTACCATTCAATCCTCCGAAATTTGTCAAATTTTACAGAAATTACAATTTTCAAAATTTTCTAGCTCAAATCGTCTGCAAGCTTACTCTATATAAACTTTATTGAATATTGGGCGGTACTTAAATTTGCAAAGACTGAGAAAACAAGTGAAAGATACTATATCTATGGGAATCGTCTTCTACAATACTTTTTTTCAAAAAATCTCAGTTAAATCAATTTAAAATAAAATAATTTGGT
>PAZT01000026.1 GCA_002716165.1 Deltaproteobacteria bacterium
ATATTACATCTTAATATAAACTGTAATTCGATTTAAAAATTTGAGGATATTTATAATTAACTTTATTGCATTAAATTTGGGATAATAGATTCACACAATTTCATTGCTTTAAAAAATATTAATATATTCTAAATTTGTGGAAGAAAAAGATTAAGTTAATGAGTGGAAGATAAAATACTTTTTGAGTCAAAAGTGATATTTCCATCAATCAGGTTTACAGTTACGTTTCGTCCTTCTTTGACTTCACCTGACAAAATAGCTTTAGCCAGCGCAGTTTCCAATTTTTTTTGAATTGCCCTCTTTAGAGGTCTTGCACCATAAACTGGATCAAATCCATATTCCGTGAGAAATTCAATTACATCTTCTGAAATTTTCAATGATATATTCCTTTGATCTAAGCGATTTTTTAGTCTTTCAAGTTGAATTTTAATTACACTTTTAATATGTTCTTTTTTCAAAGTATGAAATACAACTATATCGTCAACGCGATTTAAAAATTCAGGACGAAAATGCTTCCTCAATTCTTCCATTATTATATTTTTCTTATCGGCCTGTACTCTATTTTTGAAGTGTTCATTTTCTGATTCATTAATTAATTTTTGACTCCCTATGTTTGATGTCATAATTATCAATGTATTTTTGAAATCAACGGTACGTCCATGTGAGTCTGTAAGTCTACCATCATCCATAATTTGCAATAGGACATTCAATACATCATAATGTGCTTTTTCAATTTCATCGAAAAGTAAAACGCTGTAAGGCTTTCTCCTTACAACTTCTGTGATTTGTCCTCCATCATCATAGCCAACATATCCAGGAGGCGCTCCGATTAGACGAGAAATAGCATGTTTTTCCATATATTCGCTCATATCAATACGGACCATGTTTTGTTCGTCATCGAAAAGGAATTCGGCTAAAGCTCTTGCTAGTTCAGTTTTACCAACACCGGTAGGACCCAAAAAAATAAAATTGCCAACCGGCCTGTTAGGATCATTAATACCCGAACGTGCGCGAAGAACTGCTTCTGAAACAAGATCAATAGCTTCATCTTGTCCAACTACTCGTTTATGGAGTTGCTCTGGAAGTCGCAACAATTTTTCTCCTTCACCTTCAATAAGTTTCTGTACAGGAATCCCTGTCCACTGCTCAACAATCTCAGCAATATCCTCTGAGCCAACTTCTTCCTTCAATAGTTGGTTGGTGGAATTTGTATCTTTGTGATTGGTATTCTTCTGTTTTTTTTCTAATTCAGGAAGGACTCCATATTCTAGACGTGCTGCTTCTTCCAGATTATAGTCCTGCTTAGCTCTATCAATTTGCAGACGCACCTCCTCAATTTCTTGTTTCAACCCACTCAAACATTGGAGTGCTGACTTTTCTTTTTCCCATTGGAGAGACAGATTGTCTAAAATGTGCTGCAATTCCGAAAGCTCCTTTAACAACTTTTGCAATCGCTCTTTTGAAGCAGAGTCACTTTCTTTTTTCAAAGCCTCCTTTTCAATTTGGAATTGTAGAATTTTCCTAGAAATCTCATCCATTTCTGAAGGCATAGAGTTTATTTCAACTCTCAATCTGGATGCTGCTTCGTCCATAAGGTCAATTGCTTTATCAGGAAGAAATCGATCAGAAATATAACGATGCGACATTGTAGCGGAAGCAATAAGAGCATTATCCTTTATACGAACCCCGTGATGTATCTCGTAGCGCTCCTTCAACCCTCGTAAAATAGAAATTGTGTCTTCAACTGTGGGCTGGTCTACAAGTACAGGCTGGAATCGCCTCTCAAGCGCAGGATCTTTTTCAACATGATTCCTGTATTCATCCAAAGTTGTAGCTCCTATGCAGTGCAGTTCCCCACGGGCCAGCATGGGTTTCAGCAAATTACCCGCGTCCAATGATCCCTCAGTTTTGCCAGCACCAACAACTGTATGCAACTCATCAATAAAAAGCACAATATTACCTTCCGCAACTACGACTTCCTTCAATACAGCTTTCAGCCGTTCTTCAAATTCACCTCTATATTTTGCACCAGCAATTAGAGCTCCCATATCAAGTGAAATAAGTTTTTTGTTTTTCAGACTGTCAGGCACATCATTCCTTACAATACGCTGAGCCAAGCCTTCTGTAATTGCGGTTTTACCTACACCCGGCTCTCCTATGAGTACAGGATTATTTTTTGTTCTTCGTGAAAGAACCTGAATCACTCTGCGAATTTCATCATCACGCCCTATAACAGGATCAAGTTTACCTTCACGTGCCAGCAGAATAAGATTTGTTCCAAATTTTTCCAAAGCCTCATATGTCCCTTCAGGGTTATTACTAGTCACTCGCTGCCCTCCTCGTATCTCATTAATTGTTTCTATTTGACGTTCACGTGTTACGCCACTATCGTATAGAATTTTTCCAGCTGGCCCTTTTACTCCCTCATCTATCAGCGCCAAAATTAAGTGTTCTACACTAATGTAATCGTCTTTTAATTTTTTAGCCTCATCTTCAGCACGAACAAGAGCGAGATTCATTTCACCACTTAAAGGGATTCTATCTGTGGAACCACGGGTCATGGAGGGTAGGGATTTAATTGATTTCTGTAAATCTTTAGTTAATCTTCCCAAATCTAGTTCCATTTTTTCAAAAATGCGTGAAACTAGTCCGTTTTCCTGGGTGACTAGAGAATTCAGCAGATGAAGTGTTGAAATTTCAGTATTTTTGAGACGGACTGCATTACTGTGAGCATTTTCAATTGCTGAAAGAGATTTTTCAGTAAATTTTTGAGGATCCATAAATAATATTATAAATAATAAAAAAAATCATACATTAGCACTCACCTTACAAGAGTGCTAACAAAATATCAAGTGGATGTTTTTTTCTCAAAAAAAATTAATTAAAAATTATAAAATATTTTAGACAAAGATAATTTCTAAAAAGTTATTTTTTTTTGATCTTAATCCAAAACAAAAAAAATTAAAAAAATCAAAGGACTGTAAGAGGAATCTTGGTGAGGATTTTTACCAGTGACAAAAATTTTAAAAAAATAATTATTTATATTTGATATCTTGTCAGGAAGACTGTATTGTTTGTGTCTACACCCCGGAGTGAAAATGGAGCAAAAATCCCAAGTCATGCTTGGCCTGGAATTTATATTCATGAACTTGTTCACGTGTTCAAGTGGCGGAGCCACTCTCCGGGGCCTATAATATTTACGAGCAACAAGCGTGCCTCGTGTCAGAAAGAGGTATTGAGATAGAATCTAGTCTTTATTATTTTCTACAAAACTGCTATGATTTATACGTAGTGCTCTTCCTGAAAAGTCAGCAAAAACCCCAGTTACATTACAATCTGCAATTCTTTTGTTGATCTGAATGATAGTTTTTGTTGAGACCATCATTAGTCGAATTATGTAGATGGCAAAACTGTATTTTTACTATTCTGCTATGAACGCAGGAAAAACTACCACCCTCGTTCAATCAGCATACAATTATCGTGAGCGGGGAATGAATACGCTGGTACTTAAGCCAGAAATAGATGAGAGATATAGCTCTTCCATTGTTCGTTCGCGAATTGGTCTGGAAACTGAAGCAATAACTGTTAATACAAAAGACGATTTGTTTCTTCTCACAGAGAAACAAAATAGAAAAAATACACTGAGTTGTGTTTTACTCGATGAAGCTCAATTTTTGACCAAGTCGCAGGTATTTTCTCTTGGCGAAATAGTTGATAGATTGGACATTCCTGTATTGGCATATGGGCTGAGAAGTGACTTTAGAGGAGAACTCTTTGAAGGAAGTCTTCATTTGCTGGCTTGGGCAGATGAATTGGTGGAAATTAAAACTATCTGTCACTGTGGGAAAAAAGCCAGTATGGTATTACGTCTAGATGATAAAGGTAACCCTATGAGTATTGGCGATCAGGTTAAGATCGGTGGGAATGATATTTACATTTCAGTTTGTAGAAAACACTTTAAGCAGCAAAAGGCAGATAACATTTCTAAATCTTAACTGCTCAAATCTAGCAGAAAATAACGGTCCAGCATCTGCGAACAATTTGCCAGATGTTATTTTAAAATCTTAATCAATTATAAACCAGAAAAATTAAATTGAAGAATGTTGTAATAGCCGGTGCAACCGGTGCTGTAGGTAATGAATTTATAAAACTTTTAGAAGCTCGTGAATTCCCCGTCAAAAATTTAAGACTTCTTGCTTCAGCTCGCTCAATTGGTAAGAAGTTGGAGTTCAGAGGTGAGAAAATTCCTGTAGAGCAATTAACTTCAAAATCATTTAATGGGGTTGACTTAGCATTTTTTTCTGCGGGTCGCGAAAGTAGTAAAGTTTATATCCCACATGCTGTGGAATCAGGAACAGTTGTAATTGATAATAGCAGCGCATTCAGAATGGATCCAGATGTTCCTTTAGTGGTTCCGGAAATAAATCCAGAAAGTGTATTTAAGCATAAGGGCATCATCGCCAATCCAAACTGCTCGACCATTCAGATGGTGGTAGCCTTGAACCCTATTCACAAGGCGGCAGAAGTCAAACGTGTTGTAGTTTCCACATATCAATCTACTGCTGGTGCTGGTGCAAAAGGAATGAACGAACTTCTCAATCAGGCACGTGCTTGGGCAAATGGAGAAGCCTTGGAGATTTCATCATTCCCTTCACAAATTTTATTTAATCTCTTCCCACACGTAGATATTTTTATGGAAAACGGTTATACCAAAGAGGAGATGAAAATGGTTAATGAAACTAAAAAAATTATGAATACACCTAACATGGGGATTTCTGCAACTTGTGTGAGAGTTCCTGTTTTGAGGTCACATTCAGAAGCAGTTTGGATAGAAACTGAAAAAAAAATTACTCCAAAAGAAGCAAAAGAAATCCTCAAAAAATCTCCAGGATTAACTGTACGTGACGAACCTGAAAACGGTGGATACCCCATGCCTTGGGAGGTTGACAATACATTAGATACTTTTGTAGGACGAATCAGAGAGGATTTTTCTCATCCAAAAGGTCTTACGTTCTGGGTTGTTGCAGATAACCTAAATAAAGGGGCCGCTCTTAACTCGATACAAATTGCTGAAGTATTGGAAGCTGGTTAGTTAGAAAGGTTTGAGGAATTATAATATCTTGCGCGTTAGGTGTTAGATATATTAAACGAAAAATAATAAAAAATTATGCAATTTTTCTGCTCCTCAAAAATACTACTGATAATTTCTTCTATCTTTTTTTACACTCAAATTGCTTCAGCCCAAAGTAGCTTATCAGCTATTGCAACACTTCTACAATTAGAAGGTACAGTTAAGACTGTAACGGCTAAATCCTCAAAAGGACGCAGGAGCATAAACGGTATGCTTTTGTATCCTGGAGATAAAATCAGTACTTCAGAAAATTCAAAAGCAACCGTTGAATATAGGGATGGAACAAGAGTAAGACTATTTCAAAATTCAGAATTGGCACTCAATTTTTCCGAAGAACAGGCTACCAGAAAACGCACTTTCAATTTTCAGCTCTCACTCAATAAGGGATCTTTACGAGGAAGATTTTTGAAAGGGCTTCAACGTACAATAATTCTTACCCCTACGGCACAGATTAGAGTAAAGGGAACTACAGTCAGAATAGAGGATAATGATAATAGGGCTACAGTATCTTTAACAGAAGGACAAGTTGAAGTCAGCAATCTCTCTTCAAAAACTATACTTAATCCTGGGCAGCGGTTGCATAATTTTAGACGTACTGAAAATTTAGTAGATAAGGTTTCTAGTCTGCCTAATATTCTTTATCTAAAAACGTTTGATTATGAACTTGATTTTAGAGATGGCAAATCAAAACAGTTGAAGTTCAATGTTCAACTCCAACATAGCATAAGCGGAAAATCAGTTTGGAGAAGTGGAATGGTGATGTTTGAAAGTAATTACTACAGCATTCGTTTGCCAAAAAGGTTCATGCTCGACGAAAAAGGATTTGCCCATCTACTTGTAGGTATTGATCCTCCACGTTTGAAAGATCCAAGATTTAGAGGACTTATCACAATACGTGCATTCATGGATCAAGATGGATTTGATGACGTGGCCGAAGGCAGTTTAGTGCTAAAAATTCTAAATGCTGACAGTAAAAGAAAATTAATTTTTAACCCTGATGGTAATTTGATAGAAAAACATAAATAAAGTTATTCTGCACATTATTATAAAAGTAGAACAATTTTTTGTATTTATGTAATGCTATAAGCAATTTAAAAAACATTTTATTTCGATTTTGTGATCATTAATAAGGTCGTGCAAATAATCAAGGTACCACCTATTAGTGTTTGAATTGATGGGACTTCTTGAAGAAGAAAAAACGCAAACACAATCGCACATATAGGTTCAAGACCAGCAATAAGCATGCTAGCTATTTGAGCTCTCACATTTCTGAGACCATTTATTAGTAGAGAGTGCCCTCCAACAGTACAGACCACACCTAGCACAATCAGCAATGACCAGTCTGAAGTTGTAAGATTCCATGATTCAGTCAAAGACCAAGGCAGTAAAATCATTGCAGCAAATCCATTCTGCCAACATGTTAAAAGTAATGGAGAATGTTTACGCACATGACCGCGATTCAGCAGTGTAAGCACTGCAAAACCAAGCCCTCCACCAAGCCCCCAAACTACTCCTAGTATTACTGATCCTGAAATAATACTATCTGAATCATCCGATGGAGAGGTAGCCATCAGTGCTAGCCCACATATAACAATAATTACTGCTAAGACGTTCTTTTGACTAAGTTTTTCTTTAAAAAATACTGGTTCCAGAAAAGTTGTGAATAGTGGGTAACTAGCAAATGTTAGTAAGCCAATTGCAACTGTAGAAACCTGAATAGATTTAAAAAATGCTATCCAATGTACACTCAGGACTACGCCACATAGAAGTAGTCTGAGCCATTCCTGATAATTGCTAAAAATTATTTTCTTGCGCAATATAAGAAGAGCAATCAATAATGCTCCAAAGGCAAAAATTGTTCTCCCCTGAACAATTAATACAGGAGAATGAGAAAGAAATTTTCCGAAAAGACCTGTGAGGCTAACAAAAGGAAGGGCAACTAGAATACTTATAATTCCTTTTCTATAGGAAGCCAAAGCCCTATTTACATCGGACATTTATACGTCTTTCAAGCTGCTTTTCTAGTACGCAAATGTAACCTTAAAATAGTAATCGCAGCAGGAGTCATACCAGTCATTCTGCTTGCTTGTCCTAGGGTTTCTGGTTTTGATTTTTCTAGAATTTCAATAATCTCTCTTGAGAGTCCTGGAATTATGGACAGCTCAATATCATCTGGGAGCGATATACGATCTAGTTGGTTAATTTGCTTTAGTTCTTTATTCTGGCGTGCAAGGTATCCTTCGTATTTTATATTAATTTCAACTTGTTCCCTGACAGCTTCTGGGAATGACTCCCAAGATATATTTCTGCTAATGAAATTACATCTTTGTAGCTTTTCAATATTTAATTGTGGACGTTTCAGCAAATCATAAACCTTTACTGAGGTTTTGAGCATGGATTCACCTAACAGTTTGAGTTCCGACTGAACAGATTTGCTGGGAGTTATTTTTTCTGTTTTTACCTTGTCCATTAAACTAAATATATCCTTTTGTTTTTGTTTAAATTTTATATAATTATCTTTTGGAATAATCCCAAGTTCCCATCCCTTCTTGCTTAAACGGATATCAGCATTGTCTTCCCTTAAATGAAGCCTATACTCAGCACGTGATGTAAACATTCTGTAAGGCTCTGCTACTCCACGTGTGATCAAGTCATCAATCATCACTCCAATATATGATTCATTTCGTTGTAGGATAAAAGGCTGTTTTTTTCTTACCTTCAAAACAGCATTTATTCCGGCTATCAAACCCTGTGCAGCTGCTTCTTCATAGCCAGTTGTTCCATTGATTTGCCCGGCAAGAAAAAGATTTGTAACGTTTTTTAATTCAAGAGTTGCTTTTAACTGAGTTGGGAAAACCATATCATATTCAATGGCGTATCCCGGTTGTAATATCTCAGCTTCTTCCAAGCCATGAATACTTCTCAAAAATTCATGCTGCACTTCAACTGGCAGACTAGTGGAAAGTCCATTGGGGTAAATCATCATGCTTTCCTTTGAATATCCCATAGGTTCCATGAAAACCTGATGACGTTTTTTGTCAGCAAATTTAACAATTTTATCTTCGATCGAAGGACAATAACGTGGACCAATTCCCTTTATTTTACCAGCGTAAAGTGCTGAACTCATTAGATTATTTTTAATAATCTCGTGTGTCTTTTCATTCGTATAAGCAATGTGACAGACTACCTGAGGTAATAGAATTTCAGAATCCCAAAATGAAAACCTCTTAGGCTTTTCATCTCCTAACTGTATGCCCATTTTACTCCAGTCAATGCTTCTTTTATCCAATCGTGGTGGTGTACCTGTTTTCATTCTTCCAAGCTGTAATGACTGATTCCCCAGAGATAATGAAAGCTTTTTCACTGACGGCTCGTAAACTCTTCCTGCTTCCAGTCGTTCTTCACCGCGATAAATAAGTCCATTAAGGAAAGTACCCGCAGTTATAACTACTGTTTCAGCAAAATGTTCCCCATTATTGGTTCGAAGTCCAATTACTTGGTTCCCTTGCATCATCAATTCCTCTGCTGTACCCTCAAAAATAGTGAGTCCTGGCTGATTTTCCAGTATCTGCCTCATCTCATTTTTGTATGCTAGATAATCAGACTGACATCTGGAACCTCTTGTAGCAGCCCCACGAGAGGCATTGAGCACGCGAAACTGTATACCTGTTGCGTCTGCAACCTTCCCCATTTCTCCACCTAGTGCATCTATTTCCTTAACTAAATGTCCTTTCCCAATTCCACCAATTGCAGGATTACATGACATTTGTGCGATTGTTTCCCTTGACTGGGTAACCAGCATAGTATCTGCTCCCATTCTAGAGGAAGCCAAAGCAGCCTCACTCCCAGCATGTCCACCTCCAATTACTATAACTTCATGTTTTTTTGTGTTCATTTTCAACGAATATTTTTACTATTCAAATTTTCTGTAAAAATTTTAAAAACAATTTTTAATAGTAGATGTTATCAGAATAATACTGAAACTATCAAAGTGTAATTTCTAGTTAGGTACCTTAACTAGTGTTTGTTTAATCTCATTATAAATATTATCTGGCAAACCAGTACCATCGATCTCTTTAATTAAACTCTGTTTCTCATAGTATCCTACAAGAGGTTCGGTTAACTCATGGTATGTTCTCAGTCTGGATTCCACTATTTCTTCTTTGTCATCCTCACGCTGTACAAGTTTTTCCCCTGTAATATCATCTTTTCCCACTATTTTTGGAGGATTAAACTCTATGTTATAGCTTCTGCCACTTTTTAAGTGAAACCGCCTTCCTGCAATCCTTCTTATTAAAATTTCATCAGGAACGCAAAGTCTAATTACCACATCAATTCTCTGGTTACGATCTGCAAGAATTTGATCCAGTTTCGTAGCTTGAGCAATTGTACGGGGAAATCCATCAAGCATATAACCGCGTTCACATTCCTTACTGAAAATTCTTTCCCTTACTATACCTATAACTATTTCATCAGATACAAGTTCTCCTTTATCAATAATGGATTTGGCCTGTAACCCAATTTCTGTCCCCTTTCTGATCGCTGCACGAAGCATATCGCCTGTTGAAAGCTGGACAAAACCGAATTCATTTATTAAATTTTGCGCCTGAGTCCCTTTGCCACAGCCTGGAGGACCAAGTAAAATTATATGTATGTGTTTTTTCATATGGAAAAATGAATTTTATATATAAAATTTTTGAAATATTAAATGGTTACTACACAACTAAATACTGAGGAAAACATAATTTGATTTAAAGTCATTAAGGTTGGAGAGATTGAAATTAATAATGCTAACAAAATATGCTAGAAACAAAAAAATAATAGGTGTCATATGGTTTAAACAAATAACAATTAAAATAATATTTTTCTTCAAACTGTTTCCAGCATACAATTCATCATAACTTCAGGAACATGTGATTCATTAGGAAGCGTAAGGAGAGTGCTTACTATTCGGGCAATGTCTCTGGGACGGGACATAGTTTCCTGCTTAACACTGGGAGCGTGAATTGCTGTCATTTCTGACTGCAAATAACCTGGACAAACTGCTGTTACTCTGATTCCATCTTCCCATCCCTGAAAACGAGCCGTATGCGAAGCTGCAAGTGCTGCATATTTGCTCATTGAATATCCAACCCAATTCCCTTTTACTCTTCTTCCTGACATTGAGATGATATCAATTATGCGACCTGAACCAGATTTTCGCAAATATGGGAACGCCAGGCGTGTTAAGCGAAGTGGCGCTTTGGCATTTACTTCCCACATTTCATCCAGTAATTCTTCCGAATCATCTTCAATTCCAAAGCTATGCAGAATTCCAGCATTGTTTATCAGTACATCGATTCTCCCAAAATGCTCAATAGTTCCATCAATCCATGATTTAGCACTTTTAGGTATTTTTGCATCATAGCCATTACATAAAAGATGTGTTTCAGGAATTGATGAAAGTGATTCCGGTAGACTAAAGGGGTTTCTTATCCCTAGACTTAGAAGATATCCTTCTTCAGAAAGTTTTTCCGCAACAACTTTTCCGATCCCTCGGTTTGCACCAGAAATCATAACAACTTTTTTTTTATTTTTCATAACTTTAAGCTTTCAGTTACAAATTTTTAAAATTAATTGTTCTTTTTCGGTATAAAAGGCAAACTTTTTCAATCAACTTTTAACTTATAAAAGCTGGACTGAGTTAAATCTGAAATAAAAATTTGTCATTATTGTAATTACTCTTCAAGGTCATTCACCTAGAGCTATTACAATTTCCCGCAGAACATTAGGATTTTTTTCAATTAACATTGCACTTTTAAGTTTTTTTCTGGCCAATTTATTATTTATTCTTCCAAGTGCCCATGCAGAATGAATTCGAACTAAAGGCTCACTATCATTGATACCAATTACCAAAGCTGGAATAGAGTCTTTATGTGCCCAGTTTCCTAGTGCTACAGCAACGTTGCGTAAAAATCCTGAGCGTTTGGCGCGTTTAACAGGGCTTTTTCTGAATCTATTACTGAAAGCTGCTTGATCCAAGCTCATCAATTCGGTGAGATTAGCTGAAATATTTTCTGCTCGAGGCTTAAAACCTGGTTCAACTGATATTGGAGCATCTTTATTCCATGGACACACTTCCTGGCAGATATCACAGCCGAAAATATGATTGCCCATCTTAGGTCTTAATTCATGAGGGATTGAATCCTTGTGTTCGATTGTCAAATAGGATATGCAAAGCCGAGCATCGACAGTACGGTCGGCAATAATTGCCCCAGTAGGACAGGCCTCAATACACTTGGTGCAGGTACCGCAGTCAACGCGAGTAAATGGGAGGTCTGCTTTTAGCTCAACATCAACTAGCATTTCTGCAAGAAAAAACCATGAACCTTTTTCCATATTAATCAAATTGGAATGTTTTCCAAACCAGCCAATTCCAGCACGCTGTGCCAATTCACGTTCCAGAACAGGACCTGAATCTACAAAGCTGCGAGTAAGATTTGCTGCATTTAATTCATTACAGAGATAGTATTTCAACACTTTCAGTTTTGAGTGAATAATTTCGTGATAATCGTCACCCCACGCATATCTGCTGAAACGTGCTTTTGAGGCATCTTGAGTTTCTTGAAATTGATTGTAATTGTTATAATTACAACCCAGTGCGATCAGCGACAGAGTTTCAGGAAGTAAGTTACGAGGATTCTCTTTAAGCTCTGCATGTTGTTCTAGATATTCCATTGTTCCTGCATAGCCTTTTTGGAGCCAATCTTTATAAATATCAATTGTTTTACTTCGTGAAACAGGTACTACCCCAAAAAGATCAAAACCTAAAGCTGAAGCTTTTTTATGCAGCAGGTTAGTAAGTGTAGCAGGACTCATTCTATTTTTGCATTCTCCCAAGGACCTAGTAGCTTATTATTAACTGAAATTTCAATGACAGCAGGTCCTTCACCACCAAGTGCAGACTTCAGAGCAACTGAGAATTCTTGATTGCTTTTTACAAAATATCCTCTAGCTCCCATAGCCTTTGCTATATCAGCAAAACTTATCTTACCCATACTTGTTCCAAATGATCTTCCCGGAAACTGACTATTTTGATGCCTGCTTATGGTACCATAACAGTTATTATTGAAAACAATTGCAACAAGACTTTCAAGTTTGTACCTTACTGCGGTCTCCAACTCACACATGGTCATGGCAAACCCGCCGTCCCCTGCAAAGGCTATCGAAGGAAACTTAGGTCTTGCCAGTTTTGCAGAAATTGCAGCTGGAAGGGCATAGCCCATTGCACCACTGGTAGGTCCAAAAAAAGTGTGTGGTTTGTTCCATTTATAGTACCGCACAAGCCAGCCACTAAAATCTCCCGCATCACAAGCAATGCTCACATCATCATCTAAAATTTTTGTTATGTCATAATATATTCCTTCAAGATCTAATTCTTTTTCCAAAATATTTTTTCTCCAGTTTTGTGGTGTAGTAAGTTTTTTAAACCGTTTTTGCCATTCTTTTAGTTCTTTTTGACGTGCTTTTGAAGGTCCTCTATATTTTGAATTTTTTAAAGCCTTTCCAATCTTAATCAGTGCTTCCCCAGCTTCAACTGCAATATATAGATGATTCCCTGACGGCTTACCTCCAGATTCTGAGGCAGAATGATCAATTTGGATAAGCTTTTGTCCAAGTTTAGGTATAGAATAATTTAATGTTGAAAATTCATCCATCCTTGTGCCTATTGCAATCACAAGGTCAGCTTTTTTCAATGGTTCTGCCAGTATGTTTGAATTTGATGATATATGAAGTGCGCCTAAGTAAAGATTATGTTTGTTTGGAAATGCGTCGAATCTTCTCCAAGCAGTTAATACTGGAATGCTTGTAAGCTCAGTAAATTCAACAAGTCTTTCTGTTAAATTACTTCTTAAAACTCCCTCTCCAGCGACAATGCACGGTCGTTTTGCCTCACATATCATATCTGATACATTTCTTGCGCCCTTTTCAGTTATAGATTGTGAAAATGAATCTGCCTTTCTCAGAACAGAATATTTAGAGCTTTCACTTCTGTCTATATCTTCAGGAATGCTTATTATTACAGGCCCGGGACGACCTGATTCTGCTATGTGAAATGCCATTTCAACTAATTCTAGAACTAGATCAGTATTGTTAAGTTCAACTGCCCACTTACAAACTGGACCTGCAAATTCAACTACATTAATTTCCTGAAAAGCCTCACGATGAAGGAAATTCCTTGAAACCTGACCAACGAACGCAACTAGTGGAGTAGAGTCTTGCTTTGCTGTATGAAGAGCTATAGACAAATGAGTCAGTCCTGGACCGCGAGTTACCATACAGACTCCTGTTTTGCCTGTGGCCTTTGCATAAACATCAGCCATAATTCCCGCTCCTTCTTCATGCCGCGTAGATATTAACTTTGGTTTTTTGGACCCATAGAACGCATCCATGGTAGCTAGAAAACTTTCACCTGGAACACAAAATACATATTCAATATCGCGGACTTTAATAGCATTAAAAATTAATTCTGCAACTTTCATATTTACAATTAATCTTAATTTTAAAAAGAGAGCTCATTATTAATTACCGTTAAAATATTTTTATAATATTTTTATAACTTAGTTAATTTATCAGAAAAAAAACAAAGACCTTACTGATTATTATTAAAAAGGATAACCTACAAAAAATGTTGTCTGCCCACCTTCCCTGCCATAACCTCTATCAATTCTAACAATAACATTATTAAACAGAAATCTTGTTCCAGCTCCATAAGAATTTTTCATGTTTTTCCAGATATTGCTCTTGTTGTCAGACACTGTACCCTGTTCATAGAATAAAGCTATCTGAATTCCAGCAAAGGTTCCTTTTTCAAGTACAAAGTCGAAAGCATTTTGGACTTCATGCGCGTACCATCGAAATTCTGCTCCTCGAAAATTTGTGTAGCTGTCATAAAAACGATTTGTCGGATATCCTCGTAGCCTATTTGTTCCTCCAAGAGACGTTGCTTTCCCGTTTTCTGCTTCCCTAAGCTGTCTCGCATAAAGTTCATCCAGAAGTGCTTGGCAACCCGGGTTTGCTGTATTATCACAAACAAACTGACTTAGATCAACAGTCCCTTTTTTTAGAACAGTTGAAGAGCCAAAAAACTGGTTCAAAACTAGTACACCCTTTTTTTTATCTAATACAGGGATGTATCCTGTTAGATTGAAGTCCTCTTGGTAATATTCTGAGTTGCCCGATCTTGTTGAAGGTTGTGCCCACTTTTCATACTGAAAACGATATCCAATTCTGGGATCACGTCTGTTATCTGTATCATCAAGATAGAGCCCTAATCGATAACCTCTCGGACTTTCTATTATATTCGCGTCTTGGGCACTAAAAAAATTACCATTTGGATCAACCAGGCCATACGGTTTAACGCTTCCATCGCTGTAACCAAAATATGCCTCAAGTTGATTATCGTAAATATTGAAGGATATTTCTCCACCTGAAGCATCAACTTGGCTTGCCAGAAGATAATACATGCTTTCCCCATCAGAATCTATTCCCCTTTGACCTTCAGGCCATCCAACGTTGATGATTTTTGTTGAAAACCAATTAAAGGTGAGATGTTCGCTAAAGAGAGGTATATCAAAAATTGAAAGAAAATCTATCTTGAAATCTTCATCAAAATATTCTGCTTTACCTTTCAGACTAACTGCCGTGATGTCTGAATCAGTATCTCCAATAGAGGAAACCGTAGCTCCCAATCCATAAAAATCCTGTACTCCAGGAATGCTTCCTGCCACAGGATAAACAAACCATGAAATTTCAGTTACAGGTTTCTTGCGTCTTTCAAAGAATAGCGCATGAACCGAATAGATAAAACCGAAATATGTAAAGATAAAAACAAGGAACAACCTTGAAAGTTTATTCATTTAAATAAATATTCCCTGAACTCATCCTGATGTCATGATGAACTGTGGCATTCCCATGCAATTGTGGTAATTAGGTCTGTACCTTTCAATGTCGTAGAAACGGTCAACATCTACCTTTTTCTCATATTCTGTAACCACTTCAAACGGGACATGATCATACCGACCGTCCTTTAGGCATACCATTCTGCCACTTTTACCACTAATAATTAGTTCAATTGCAATGTTCCCGTAAACCATTGGAACAATAGAGTCTATTGCATCAGGATGTCCAGAACGAGTCATATAGCTCATTTTCTGATTAATGGTGCTAATACTTCCCCTTTTGCTAAATTTTTGAGAGCGCTTCTGCAATTCTGAACTAATAAGGTCTCCAATTCCTCCAAGTTTTTTATGACCATATCCATCGGTCTCCTGATTTGAAAAAATCATTTCTCCACCTTCAAACATCGCTCCTTCAGATACAAGTACAACAGAATAATTACTGTCATTATCACTACGATCTTTCATCAAAAGTTCAGTAAGCTTTTCAATATTGAATTTATGTTCAGGTATTACACAGCGGTCTGATGCACCTGCCATGGCAGGTATAAGTGCAGTATAGCCTGCATATCGCCCCATCACTTCAATCACCATCAGCCTTTCATGTGAACCAGCGCAAGTACGCAATTGATGAGAAAATTCAATTGTTCTTGTCACGCAAGTACTGAAACCAATACAGTAATCTGTGCCAGGAACATCATTATCCATGGTTTTTGGAATCCCTATACATTTAATACCTTCCTTGTGAAGACGCAGTCCGTAACTAAGAGTGTCATCCCCTCCAATGGGCACTAGGTATTCGATTCCAAGGTATTCCAAATTTTTTATAATTTCATTTGTCATATCATTTACTTCTTCTTTATAATTTTCACGATGGAACTTTGGGACATCTTTTTTTGATACTTTACTGGGCTTTGTCCGGGAAGTATGCAGAAATGTACCTCCTGACCGAGCGATTTTCTGAACACTAGCTTCATCCAAGACCTGACAGTATTCCTGTTCTTCAATAGCTTTTGAGCGATCTATACTCATGATGCCCTCCCAACCATTGCGCAGACCTAACATTTTATATCCATTGCGATTTGCTCGTATTGTTGCAGCCCGAATTGCCGGATTCAATCCTGGGACATCTCCTCCTCCTGTAAGAATTCCGATTGTTCCTCTAGCTTTTGTCATTATAATCCTTAAATTAAAGTTTTTTTATATATTCCAAAATATTTTTTTACCATTGCAATAGAGAATTTTACATAAAGTGAAACAGCAAAATATTTTTTGCAATAATGAGTAATTTACCAAATTTTTGAGCATAAAACGATAATTCTAAAATCCCCTAAAAAAAGAAACTGATTTTTTTATTAGAATCGATTTCACAGACTTAAAACTTGAAAATTAGTCGCTTGTATAGTTCATTGTCAAAACAAAACTCTATTTAACTTTTTCTAACTTTGCAAAAATGGTTTTTTATGATACTTTTTTCTATCAAAAAATCCGTTGAGAATGTTAAATAAAGTAGCAAAGATTATCTCATTTTAAATAAGCTCTAACAAGTAAATATAAAAAAACGTTTCTGTTGAAAAAGGTGTATTAATCCCGTTTGTATTCTAACGGATCTCAATTTTGTTACTTCAAATTTTAAAAAATTTAAATTGATGCTTTTTTAATTTAAATTTGGGTAAAAGTTTTATAAAAATACTGACCCATTTTTTCTAAAACAGAAACTGACAATCCACTTACTCAAATCCTCTCTTTGGAAGCAAATTCTGAAAAATGAATTTTTTATTAATACCAAAAACCATTTCCAGATTTTTTAAGCAGATTTCGAATTTAGAATTCACTCAGCTGCGCCTGCTCGATGCGGATTCATCAGTTATGCTTCTTACCTCGTTAATTGTAGGAATACTTTCTGGCATAGGTGCAGTTCTATTCCGTAATCTAATTGACTGGCTTCAGAATTTAGCATACAAAGATATTTACGAACTAATACAAGATTACTACCCTTTGCACTTAATACTGATTCCAGCAATAGGTGGTGCTTTCGTAGGACCACTTGTTTATTACTTTGCCAGAGAGGCAAAGGGACACGGAGTTCCAGAAGTTATGGAATCTCTCGAGCTACGAGGCGGTAGAATCCGTCCTAGAGTTGTCGTAGTAAAATCACTTGCATCCTCAATATGCATTGCCAGTGGCGGTTCAGTGGGCAGAGAAGGTCCGATTGCTCAAATAGGTTCTGCGATAGGTTCATTTGTAGGCCAAGTGCTAAAACTTTCTGATGACAGGATACGAACGCTGGTGGCCTGCGGTGCTGCAGGAGGAATTGCAGCCACTTTCAATGCCCCAATTGCAGGCGCTGTGTTCGCTCTTGAAGTTCTTTTAAGACGATTCGGAAGTGTTTATTTCGGTGCTGTCGTAATTTCTGCAGTTACTGCAGATGTGATTGCACATTATTTTGAGGGCGATCAACGTACATTTTTAACTCCAGACTACGCACTTAACAGTCCATGGGAACTGCTGCTATATACACTGATGGGTATGATCGCTGCACTTGCCTCAGTTGGCTTCAGTAGATTGCTGTATTTTTCAGAAGATATTTGGGGCATAATACCCTTACCTGAACCAGTCAAACCCATTCTAGGAGGAGTTCTTCTTGGTGTGTTGGGAATTTTCTCTTTCCAAGTTGACGGTTTCCCAAGGGTTTTCGGAGTGGGATATGATACAATTGAAAGCTCCCTATTTAGTCATTTGACGCTTCAGATGACTTTTGGACTGCTTCTGCTAAAACTCCTTGCAACCACTATCACACTTGGTTCTGGAGGATCTGGAGGAATTTTTGCCCCATCACTTTTTATGGGTGCGATGCTTGGAGGTACATTCGGTCATTTTGCTCATTCAATTTTTCCTGAAACTGTGGCCCCTTCCGGAGCGTACGCTCTTGTCGGAATGGCAGCTTTTTTCGGAGGAGTGGCTCATGCTCCTATAACTGCAATCCTGATCCTTTTCGAGATGACTGGAGATTATCAGATAATCCTCCCATTAATGCTAGCAACTGTAGTCAGTACAATTGTCTCCAGAAATGTAAGTAAGGATTCAATTTACACTCTAAAACTGAAACGGCGCGGAGTATTGCTTTCCCAAGACACTCAAGCTATTGACCTGATGCAGGGAGTTACAGCCGAAATGGCCATGAACCAAGATACAGATAAAGTACGGCTCGACATGCAGTTATTAGAATTAATGAGTATTTTTTCCAGCAAACACTACCATGCATTGCCAGTAATAAAACAAAACTCTGAACTGGCAGGACTTGTAACTATTAAAGAACTGGACCAGCTCAAAAACCAGGAGGAACTTGAATCTAAAACAGTAGCCGACATTTTATCAGTAAATGATCCTCCAACAATTCTTCCACATCAACCAGTCTGGATGGCCCTTAGACATCTTGAAGCCCAAGGTGAGGGATGCGTGCCTGTTATTGCCGAAATAGGAAGCAAAAAACTATTGGGAGTCTTGAGGAGAATAGACATAATTCGTGCCTATAACAATGCAGTTTCTGAAAGAGCTCAAGACCAGCATCATGATGAAATCCTTAATATAAGGAAGCTCAACCGTTCCGGACTTTCAGAAGTCGTACTTAATGCAGATTCTCCCTTCGTGGGCAAACGTGTAAGGGAACTCAGTCTAGGGGAGGATACTTTGATGGTGTCGGTACGACGAAACAACGGCCTGCGAATAGTTCGTGGTGAAACCATTCTTCATGCGGGCGACCAAGTGACAATCTTTGCGGAGACCCCTAAAGCTGACTTAATAGAAAAATACCTCAATGGATCTCTCAAGGAATTGGAATTAACAGAGCAATCGCATGTAAGTCACCGAGAGGTTGAAATTTCAAAAAAATCTATAGCAAACCAGAGAAAAATTCGTGACTTGAACTTTCCCGTCGACTGTGTGGTTGTAAAAATTACAAGAGATGGTCGCATTATTCTTCCTAAGGGCGAGACAGTTCTGCAAAGGGGAGATATACTAGAAATTTTTGGAATCGATGAAAAAATCAAAGAAGCTGAATCATATTTGAATGCAGGCTAAGAAATAACAATTATTATAATAATTGTATAAAATCGAGTCATTCTTTATACTTACAACGCAAGTTTTTAAAAATAATTTGAAATAATTTGAGACTTTTATTAAATATATTTTTGCAGACATAAAGGAGACGTTTTGAGTAAAATTAAAGTACTTAACCCAGTGGTTGAAATGGATGGTGATGAAATGACACGCATCATATGGGATAAAATCAAGCAAAATCTGATTCTTCCGTTTCTTGAGATTGACATTGAATATTATGATCTATCTATTCATAAGCGAGATGAAACAAACGACCAGATAACTCTGGACGCAGCAAAGGCAGTTAAAAGATATGGCATTGGTATTAAATGTGCCACAATAACTCCTGATGAAGACAGAGTAAAAGAGTTTGGTCTAAAGAAAATGTGGAGAAGCCCTAATGGTACCATACGCAATTACCTTGGAGGAACTATTTTTCGTGAACCCATTGTCTGCAAAAATATCCCCAGACTAATCAAAGCATGGAATAAACCAATTGTGGTAGGTCGTCACGCACATGCTGATCAGTACAGAGCAAGTGATTTCAAAGTGCCAGGAGCTGGTGTGCTGAAAATGAGTTTTACTCCAAATAATGGCGGAGAACCCTTAGAATGGATAATCAACGAATTTGAGAATTCTGGAATCGGATTAGGAATGTTCAACACTGATGATTCAATAAGCGATTTTGCTCGCTCCTGTATGAGCTATTCACTAAGTCTCGGCTATCCACTTTATCTAAGTACAAAAAACACAATCCTCAAAACCTATGACGGAACTTTCCGTGATATTTTTCAACAGATTTTTGATAAGGAATTTGCAAGCAAATTCGAAAAGGCTGGTCTTACTTATGAGCACCGCCTTATTGATGATATGGTAGCACAAGTACTTAAATGGGAAGGTGGTATTGTTTGGGCCTGCAAAAATTATGACGGGGACGTACAGTCAGACACTGTTGCTCAAGGTTTTGGTTCCCTTGGACTAATGACTTCAGTGCTTGTTTGCCCTGACGGAAAAACATTTGAATCTGAAGCTGCACACGGAACTGTTACACGACATTACCGTCAACATCAGCAGGGAAAGTCTACCAGTACAAATCCTGTTGCAAGTATTTTTGCATGGACATCAGGACTTACAAACCGAGGTAAGCTGGACGGGAACCAGGAATTAATAAACTTTTGTAAAACTTTAGAAAAAGTCTGTGTGGACACAGTTGAAGGAGGTACAATGACCAAAGACCTAGCCTCTGCGATACATTCAATTCCCAATCCTGATCCTTCAACTTACGTAAGCACTCAGGAATTTCTTGATGCTATCACTGCAGGATTGCAAAATGCTATAAATTGACTGAAACTCAGTTTTGCCCAAAAAAATTATTATTTGTAAAAAAATTTATATTAAATGGAGAAAACATGAAAACCGTAAAAGTAGCTGTTACAGGTGCAGCTGGTCAGATCGGATATGCGATGCTGTTCCGCCTAGCTTCTGGAGCAGTTTTTGGCTATGACACCTCTGTTGAACTGAGACTGCTCGAGCTGGAGAATGCAATTCCAGCTCTAGAAGGAGTAAAGATGGAACTGAATGACTGCGCTTTTCCTCTGCTCAAAAATGTTGTGACTACCTCAAGTTTAGAACACGCTTTTAAAGGAGTAGACTGGGCCCTGCTAGTTGGATCAGTAGCGCGAAAAGCTGGGATGGAACGCAACGAACTTCTAAATATTAATGGCGGAATTTTCGTAGGCCAAGGAAAAGCAATTAATCAGAACGCCAGTAGGGATATCCGAGTCATTGTGGTAGGTAATCCCTGCAATACCAACTGTCTAATTGCCATGAATAATGCCCCTGACATTCCTCCAGAGCGCTGGTTTGCCATGACGGCTCTTGACGAAAATCGAGCCAAGAGCCAGTTAGCTCAGAAGGCTGGGGTTTCAGTTAATGATGTCACCAATATGACAATCTGGGGAAATCACAGTGCTACCCAATATCCCGATTATACCAACGCCTTGATCAAGGGCATACCTGCCAGTAAAGTAATTAATGACGAAGAATGGCTAAAAGATGAATTCATTAAGACAGTTCAGCAAAGAGGGGCTGAGATCATTAAGGCTCGCGGGGCTTCTTCTGCAGCATCAGCTGCCAATGCAGCATTGGATACAATCACAAAAATCATAACCCCTACTGGTAAAGGGGACTGGTTCAGCGCAGCTATTCCAAGCCGTGGAAACTACGGAGTTACTAAGGGACTTATTTTCAGCTACCCGCTGAGAAGTTCAGGAAACGGAGAATATGAAGTTGTACAGGGGATTAAACTGGATGAGTTTTCTCAGAAAAAAATTAGGGCTACAAGAGAAGAATTGGAAATGGAGCGTGAAGCAGTAAGCGAAATATTGAACTGAAAATATTCAGCTATGAAAATTCACGAATACCAAGCCAAACTGATTTTGGCAAAATATGGAGTGCCTGTACCAAAAGGGAAAGCAGCATTTTCTTTGGATGAGGCTTTAAAAACGGCTGATGATTTGAAAATGGAAGTCTGTGTAGTGAAGGCGCAAATCCATGCAGGTGGAAGAGGGAAGGGAGGTGGCGTAAAAGTTTCAAAGGGAATCGCAGCTGTCCGTGAAAATGCTGAGGCTATTCTCGGAATGCAACTTGTCACACACCAGACAGGTCCAGAGGGTCAGAAGGTTAAAAAGCTTCTGATTGAGGAAGGCGTGGAAATTCGCAAAGAACTATATTTTTCGGTATTAGTAGATCGAGGTATGCAACGTGTCGTGCTTCTTGCATCCACAGAAGGTGGAATGGACATTGAAGAAGTTGCAGCTAATTCTCCACAAAAAATTATAAAGGTTTTTATTGATCCTTCAATAGGACTGCGTCCCTACCAAGCTAATGAACTCGCTTTTGCATTAAAAATTCATGAAATAAGCTCCAATCTAATACGCCCTGCAACCTCAGTATTCATGTCACTATACAAGGCATTTGTGAATGAAGACTGCTCCCTTATTGAAATTAATCCACTTGTAATTACTTCAGACGAAAGGGTAGTAGTATTAGACACCAAGATCACATTTGATGATAACGCACTTTTCAGACATGAGGGCAATCTGGCCCTAAAAGATAGTGATGAAGAAGATCCACTTGAAGTTGAAGCGAGTGAGGCCGGCCTGAATTACATCAAGCTGGATGGAAACATAGGCTGTATGGTCAATGGTGCCGGTTTAGCTATGGGTACAATGGATATCATTAAAACGTACGGTGGAGAACCTGCAAATTTTCTTGATGTTGGTGGTAGTGCTACTCGAGAAACTGTAGAAAAGGCTTTTCGCTTAATTACGCGTGATCCAAATGTAAAGTGCATTCTGATAAATATTTTTGGAGGCATTGTTCGCTGTGACATGGTTGCATCAGGAGTTATTGCCGCTTTTAAAAATATCATGCTTCAGATTCCAGTCGTGTTGCGCCTAGAAGGTACAAATTCCGAAGAAGCCTATAAACTTGTGAGTGAATCAGGACTTGGAGAAAGATTACAGATTGCTGACGGAATCCAACAAGCGGCAAAAAAAGCAGTCTCAGTCTCAAAATAATTTCTTCCTTAAATAATTCAAATCAAAAAATGGTTCTTATAATATGACTACTATTTTGAAAAATCTTGTCAAACCTCTTCATAATCAAAAACTTTTGCAAGAGCAGAATTAAAATAGTATTATTAAATGTTCAAGTCTTTAAGATTAATTCTATCTCCAAAAAATGGGGGTGTCATGGAATTCGATTGCAAGTGGAGATCTTGGGAAGCAAGTCGTGGGTGATGATCGGGGTCACGTAAAAACGATCATCGA